>NZ_JBICXB010000015.1:0-124030 GCF_043200055.1 Streptomyces sp. NPDC048496
ACACCACGTGATCATTCCGGGGCCGTCGCCATGCCCGGAGGGCAGATCGCGACTGTCACGCTTCACGCATGACCGGCCACCCGACAGGCTCTCAGCCTGTCAGCCGCCGAACTCCTCCAGGCCCTTCAGCGCCTGGTCCAGCAGGGCCTGACGGCCCTCCAGTTCACGGGCCAGCTTGTCGGCGCGGGCGTTGTTGCCCGCGGCGCGCGCCGTGTCGATCTGCGTACGCAGCTTGTCGACGGCCGCCTGCAGCTGCCCGGTCAGACCCGCGGCGCGCGCACGCGCCTCCGGGTTCGTCCGGCGCCACTCCGACTCCTCGGCCTCCTGGAGCGCCCGCTCCACCGCCTGCATCCGCCCCTCGACCTTCGGGCGGGCGTCGCGCGGCACATGGCCGATGACCTCCCAGCGCTCGTTGAGGGCACGGAACGCGGCCCTGGCCGCCTTCAGGTCCTTCACCGGCACCAGCTTCTCGGCCTCGACCGCGAGCTCCTCCTTCAGCTTGAGGTTCTCGCCCTGCTCCGCGTCCCGCTCGGCGAAGACCTCGCTGCGGGCCGCGAAGAAGACGTCCTGCGCACCGCGGAAACGGTTCCAGAGATCGTCCTCGGCCTCGCGCTGGGCGCGGCCCGCGGCCTTCCACTCCGTCATCAGGTCGCGGTAACGCGCGGCCGTCGTTCCCCAGTCCGTGGAACCGGAGAGCGCCTCGGCCTCGACGACCAGCTTCTCCTTGGCCTTGCGGGCGTCCTCGCGCTGGGCGTCCAGCGAGGCGAAGTGCGCCTTGCGGCGCTTGGAGAACGCCGAGCGCGCGTGCGAGAAGCGGTGCCACAGCTCGTCGTCCGACTTGCGGTCGAGCCGCGGCAGGCCCTTCCACGTGTCGACGAGTGCCCGCAGCCGCTCGCCCGCGGAGCGCCACTGCTCGCTCTGCGCCAGCTCCTCGGCCTCGGCGACCAGCGCCTCCTTGGCGTGCTTCGCCTCGTCGGTCTGCTTCGCCTTCTGGGCCTTGCGCTCCTCGCGACGGGAGTCGACCGTCGCGACCAGCGCGTCGAGCCGCTTCCGGAGCGCGTCGAGGTCGCCGACGGCGTGATGCTCGTCGACCTGCTGACGCAGATGCTCGATGGCGGTCGTCGCGTCCTTCGCCGACAGGTCGGTGGTCCTCACCCGCCGTTCGAGGAGGCCGATCTCGACCACGATGCCCTCGTACTTGCGCTCGAAGTAAGCCAGAGCCTCCTCGGGAGAACCGGCCTGCCACGATCCGACGACCTGCTCGCCATCGGCTGTACGCACGTACACGGTGCCTGTCTCGTCGACACGGCCCCACGGGTCGCTGCTCACAGCGCCTCCTCCACCTGATGCCTGTGAGAGGGTTCGCCCCCCGGCATCGTCCACAGTTTCCTGGGGCGGGCCGCGCCCGCCCTGCACAACGCCAATCTAGGCGACCGGCCGCCCGGCTGTCCGCACTCAGCGCCGCCGAAATTCTTCGGCCCGCACACCGAGGGCCGGGCCGGCACCGCCGGTCAGGCCCTCGGTGCCGGATCAGACCTTGTCGACGGCCGCCTTGGAGATGGTGACGGTCTCCTTCGGAGCACCGTCGGCAGCACCGCCGGTGACACCCGCGGTCCCGACCTTCTGCACGGCCTTCAGCGAGGCGGCGTCCATCGTGCCGAACGGTGTGTAGGTCGGCGACAGCTTGCTGTCCTTGTACACCAGGAAGAACTGGCTGCCGCCGCTGTGCGGCTGTCCGGTGTTGGCCATCGCCACCGTGCCCGCCGGGAACGTCACCGTGCCGTCCGTGCCCGCCTTGCCCAGCGCGGTCAGGTTCTCGTCCGGGATCGTGTAGCCGGGGCCGCCCGTGCCGTCGCCCTTCGGGTCACCGCACTGCAGGACGAAGATGCCCTGTGTGGTCAGCCGGTGACACTTCGTGCCGTCGAAGAAGCCCTTGTCGGCGAGGGACTTGAAGGAGTTCGTCGTGTGCGGGGTCTTCGCCGCGTCCATCGTGAACGCGATGTCGCCCTGGCTCGTCTTGAGCGAGAACGTGTACTTCGCCTTCTTGTCGATCTTCATCGCAGGCTCGGGCGCACTGCTCTCGCTCGCCGAGGGCGACGCGGACGGGCTCGCGCTCGCCGCCGCGTCGCTCTTCTTGTCCTTGTCGTCGTTGCCGACGGAGACGTACGCGGCAGCCCCGACGACCGCCACCACGGCCAGCGCCGATGTGATGACGACGGTGAGCCGCCTCGTCCTCCGGCGGGCCTCCTCCCGGCGCTGCTGCTGCCGCTCGAACTTCTCCCTGGCGAGCTGCCGCCGCCGCTGATCGCTGCTGACCACCGGGTGATCTCCTTGTACGTCGTCTGATCGGGCCTGGGTTGCCCGTACCGTATATGGGTTAGCTGTGGAATGAGGAGCGCCGGTAGGCTCTGAACTGCCGCGACCCGCTCGGTCGCGGTCACCGCAGCCCTCCGTCGGACGACCATTAAGGACGATCGTGCTCATTGCCGGGTTCCCCGCCGGGGCCTGGGGGACCAATTGCTACCTGGTCGCCCCTGCCGCCGGCGAGGAGTGCGTGATCATCGACCCGGGCCACCAGGCCGCACAAGGAGTCGAGGAGACGCTGAAGAAGCATCGGCTGAAGCCCGTCGCCGTCGTGCTCACCCATGGCCACATCGACCATGTCGCCTCCGTCGTCCCGGTGTGCGGCGCGCATGACGTCCCAGCCTGGATCCACCCCCAGGACCGGTACATGATGAGCGACCCGGAGAAGGCCCTCGGCCGCTCCATCGGGATGCCGCTCATGGGCGAGCTGACGGTGGGGGAGCCGGACGACGTCAAGGAGCTGAGCGACGGCGCCCTCCTGAAGCTGGCCGGTCTGGAGTTCGGTGTCGCGCATGCGCCCGGCCATACCAAGGGGTCGGTGACGTTCAGGATGCCCGAGGCCGCGGATGTTCCGCAGGTGCTCTTCTCGGGCGACCTGCTCTTCGCCGGCTCCGTCGGACGCACCGACCTGCCCGGCGGCGACCACGCCGAGCTGCTCGAGTCGCTGGCCCGTGTGTGCCTCCCGCTCGACGACTCGACCGTGGTGCTGTCCGGCCACGGCCCCCAGACGACCATCGGCCGCGAGCGCGCAACGAACCCGTATCTGCATGGTATGGACGCGCCCCGACGAGGAATGTGACGAGAGACAGACTGTGAGCACGTTCAGAGCCCCCAAGGGCACGTACGACCTGACCCCGCCCGACTCCGCGAAGTATCTCGCGGTGCGCGAGGCGATCTCCGCGCCCCTGAAGAACTCCGGCTACGGCTATATCGAGACGCCCGGCTTCGAGGACGTCGCGCTCTTCTCGCGCGGTGTCGGTGAGTCCACCGACATCGTGTCCAAGGAGATGTACACCCTCACCACCAAGGGCGGCTCCGAGCTCGCGCTGCGCCCCGAGGGCACCGCGTCCGTGCTGCGCGCCGCGCTGGAGGCCAACCTCCACAAGCTCGGCAACCTGCCGGTCAAGCTCTGGTACTCCGGCTCGTACTACCGCTACGAGCGCCCGCAGAAGGGCCGCTACAGGCACTTTTCGCAGGTCGGCGCCGAGGCGATCGGTGCGGAGGACCCAGCACTGGACGCCGAACTGATCATCCTGGCCGACCAGGCCTACCGCTCCCTGGGCCTGCAGAACTTCCGGATCCTGCTGAACTCGCTGGGCGACAAGGAATGCCGCCCCGTCTACCGGGACGCCCTTCAGGGCTTCCTGCGCGAGCTCGACCTGGACGACGAGACCCGCCGCCGCATCGAGCTCAACCCGCTGCGGGTCCTCGACGACAAGCGCCCCGAGGTGCAGAAGCAACTGGTCGGCGCCCCGGTGCTGCGCGACTACCTGTGCGACGCGTGCAAGGCGTACCACGAGGAGGTCCGCGACCTGCTGACCGCCGCCGGTGTCGCGTACGAGGACGACGAGAAGCTCGTCCGCGGCCTCGACTACTACACCCGCACCACCTTCGAGTTCGTCCACGGTGGACTCGGCTCGCAGTCCGCGGTGGGCGGCGGCGGCCGCTACGACGGCCTGTCCGAGATGATCGGCGGCCCGGCGCTCCCGTCGGTCGGCTGGGCGCTCGGCGTGGACCGTACGGTGCTCGCGCTGGAGGCGGAGGGCATCGAGCTCGAACTGCCCGCGTCCACCAGCGTCTTCGCGGTGCCGCTCGGCGAGGAGGCCCGCAGGGTGCTGTTCGCCAAGGTGACGGAGCTTCGTAAGTTGGGCGTGGCCGCCGACTTCGCGTTCGGCAGCCGCGGTCTCAAGGGGGCGATGAAGAGTGCCAACCGGTCCGGTGCGCGCTTGACCGTCGTCGCCGGTGAGCGCGATCTCGCCGACGGCGTGGTTCAGCTCAAGGACATGGAGTCGGGCGAGCAGCAGCCGGTCGCGCTCGACGCGCTGGTTGCCGAGATCCAGCGGAAGCTGGCCTGATCCACCGTTTCCCCTGTGCCCGCCCGGTCCGCCGGGCGGGCACAGGGCGTGGTGAGGGGCGGCCGGGGTCAGATGACGTCCGTGGCGTCGCGTGGCCGCGGGCAGGAGCGGGCCAAGTGCGCCACCGTCTCCCGTACCGTCAACTCGGCGGGTGCCGATTCATCCTGCCGGACGACCCCGACCCGGGAACGCCGGCGACGGTCGGCGGACGCGAGCACCGAGACCGTTCCCGCGTCGCGGCTGCGACGCCTCTGGAGGATCTCCACCGCGGTGCTCTTCCCGGCCTCGTTCGGCCGCGGGTGCCGAGCACGTCGCCTGGACGGATTCCCAGGCCAACCCGTCCGGCGCGGTCGCTTCGCCGTAGCGCTTGCGCAGACCGTGTACGGCCACAGTGAATTCGGTCATGGCGCGGAGCGTCTCGCGGAGCTGTGAGTTCCGTGCCGCCGTCTGTACATCTTTATGTCCACCGAACGGTTGACCCGAGCGGTGGTGCGGCACAATGACCATGCTCAGCAGGCCACTCACTGACGGAACGGCGATATGACGACTGCAGCGGTTGACCAACCCTCATCCGACCAGGACGAGGGCGGCGGGAAGACGACCTTCGGCGGCAGCCGCGCGTTCGCACTGCTGCTGGTGATCGCAGGTGCTGCCGGGCTCCTCGCCGCCTGGGTCATCACGATCGACAAGTTCAAGCTGCTCGAAGATCCCTCCTTCACCCCGGGCTGCAGCCTCAACCCCGTGGTCTCGTGCGGCAACATCATGAAGAGCGAGCAGGCGTCCGCCTTCGGGTTCCCGAATCCGATGCTCGGACTCGCCACGTACTCGGTGGTCATCGGAATCGGCATGGCGCTGCTCGCCGGGGCCCGGTTCCGCAGCTGGTACTGGCTCGGACTCAACGCCGGCACCCTGTTCGGAGTCGGCTTCTGCACCTGGCTGCAGTACCAGTCGCTCTACAACATCAACTCGCTCTGCCTGTGGTGCTGCCTGGCGTGGGTCGCCACGATCTTCCTGTTCTGCTACGTCACCACGCACAACATCAAGCACCGGATCCTTCCCGCGCCGAACTGGCTGCGCAACGGACTGACGGAGTTCCACTGGGTTCCGCCGGTCGTCTGGGTCGGCATCATCGGCATGCTGATCCTGACCCGCTGGTGGGCCTTCTGGACCAGCTGAACCGGCAGGTCCCGGGCGGGGACAGGCCCGGCGGCGCTGTCGGTGCCGTGACATAGGCTTCACATCGTGGAGCCCGACCTCTTTACCGCAGCCGCCGAAGACCGTCAGGAGAAGGACCCGTCCAGCAGCCCACTCGCTGTCCGGATGCGTCCCCGTACGCTCGATGAGGTCGTCGGCCAGCAGCATCTGCTGAAGCCGGGCTCGCCGCTGCGCCGCCTCGTCGGCGAGGGGAGCGGCGGGCCGGCCGGCCCGTCGTCGGTGATCCTCTGGGGGCCGCCCGGCATCGGCAAGACGACCTTGGCGTACGTGGTCAGCAAGGCCACCAACAAGCGTTTCGTCGAACTCTCCGCGATCACCGCGGGCGTCAAGGAAGTGCGGGCCGTCATCGAGGGCGCCCGCCGGGCCACCGGCGGCTACGGCAAGGAGACCGTTCTCTTCCTCGACGAGATCCACCGCTTCTCCAAGGCCCAGCAGGACTCCCTGCTGCCGGCGGTGGAGAACCGCTGGGTGACGCTCATCGCCGCGACGACCGAGAACCCGTACTTCTCGATCATTTCGCCGCTGCTGTCGCGCTCGCTGCTCCTCACCCTGGAATCGCTCACCGACGACGATCTGCGCGCTCTCATGCACCGCGCCCTGACCGACGAGCGCGGACTCGGCGGCGCGGTCACTCTGCCCGCGGACGCGGAGGCACATCTGCTGCGGATCGCCGGGGGAGACGCGCGGCGCGCGCTGACGGCGCTGGAGGCGGCGGCCGGCGCGGCGCTCGCCATGCAGGAGAAGGAGATCACTCTCCAGACCGTCGAGGCGACCGTCGACCGGGCAGCGGTGAAGTACGACCGGGACGGCGACCAGCACTACGACGTGGCGAGCGCCCTCATCAAGTCGATCCGTGGCTCCGACGTGGATGCCGCGCTGCACTATCTGGCCCGGATGATCGAGGCGGGGGAGGACCCCCGCTTCATCGCCCGGCGGCTGATGATCTCCGCCAGCGAGGACATCGGCCTCGCCGACCCGACGGCCCTGCCCACGGCGGTCGCTGCCGCCCAGGCCGTGGCCTTGATCGGTTTTCCGGAGGCGGCGCTCACCCTCAGCCATGCCACGATCGCGCTGGCGCTCGCCCCCAAGTCCAACGCGGCGACGCTCGCGATCTTCGCGGCCCAGGAGGACGTACGGAAGGGGCTGGCCGGTCCGGTCCCGGCCCATCTGCGCGACGGCCACTACAAGGGCGCAGCCGCGCTCGGGCACGCACAGGGTTACGTCTATCCGCATGACGTCCCCGGCGGGATCGCCGCCCAGCAGTACGCCCCCGATGCCGTCCGCGACAGGCACTACTACCGGCCCACGCGGTACGGCGCGGAGGCGCGGTACGCGGACGTGGTGGACCGGGTCCGCGAGCGGCTCGGCCGCGGCGGCTCCGACGGCGCGGCCGACGCCTGAGGCGCACGCTCATCGCCTCCCCCGCGGTAGGGAGTCGGCTCCCGGCGCCCTGCGACTGCTCCCCCAAGCTCTCGGCTTCGCCCGAGCAGGGAGGGCCCCCTTCGGCGTTGTTGCCGGCCGCGGCCGCGGATGCGGTGCGGCACCGATACCGGCGCGACGTCCGTGATCTCCAGCACAGCGGTCAACTCGTCGTCCCGGGCATGTACCGCGGCCCGTACGGCCGGGGAATCGGCAGGAAGTTCGAGAAACAGATCCCCTTCTAGGCCACGCTCCGGTCCAGGGGAATCAGCTGGTCGAAGCCCGCAGTGCTCATCCCGGGGATGAGTAGTACCGCCGAACAGGTACTCTGTACGAGAGTTCGTGTGCGCTCGGCTGCTGACGGCATCCGAGTGTTTTCAAGCCCGCTGGGACGCGGCTGACCACGATCTGATCGGTCCTCCGTCGTATCGACGCCCTCGGTGGCGTCGACGCTGTCAGTGCTGCCGTGACGTGTGTGGTGTTCCCAGGGCGAGACATGCGATCTCCTTGAGTAAGGTGAGCCTAACCTAACCCACAACGGAGGTCTGGAGAACGTGCCTAACCAGTCGCGTCCCAAGGTCAAGAAGTCCCGTGCGCTCGGCATTGCCCTGACGCCGAAGGCCGTCAAGTACTTCGAGGCCCGCCCCTACCCGCCGGGCGAGCACGGCCGTGGCCGCAAGCAGAACTCGGACTACAAGGTCCGTCTGCTCGAGAAGCAGCGTCTGCGCGCCCAGTACGACATCAGCGAGCGCCAGATGGCGCGCGCGTACGACCGCGCCAAGAAGGCCGAGGGCAAGACGGGCGAGGCGCTCGTCGTCGAACTCGAGCGCCGTCTCGACGCGCTGGTCCTGCGTTCGGGCATCGCCCGCACGATCTACCAGGCCCGTCAGATGGTCGTGCACGGCCACATCGAGGTCGACGGCCGCAAGGTCGACAAGCCGTCGTTCCGCGTCCGTCCCGACAACATCGTGATGGTCCGCGAGCGCAGCCGCGACAAGCACCCCTTCCAGGTGGCCCGCGAGGGTGGTTACGCCCCCGACGGCGAGACCCCGCGCTACCTGCAGGTGAACCTGAAGGCCCTGGCCTTCCGCCTGGACCGGGACCCGAACCGCAAGGAGATCCCGGTGATCTGCGACGAGCAGCTCGTCGTCGAGTACTACGCCCGCTGATTCAGGCGTAGCTGCTCTCGCCAGCGCTCAGGCCCGCCCCTCCCCGATGTCGGGGAGGCGGCGGGCTTCCGCGTTCTGCCGCCCGGCACGGGCGCGGGTCCAGGCCGCTGCCCCTCCGGGCCCGGCCGGTCCATGGGCCGGCGCCCTGGCCACTGTCGTGTCCGGGGGAGGGGGCGCTGAGAGCGTCGCATGAAACACGCAGAGTAATGGCACGGAAGCTCTCCGTGCAAACTCCTTTGTGCAGCTACGGTCCCGCCCACCAGTAATGCGGTAGGGGGCGTGGCCCCCGGCGCGATAGGGTCGGGAGACGACGATTCGACAAGCCAGAGAGCGGTGCACTGTGTCCGGTGGAGAGGTGGCCGGGATCCTGGTGGCCGTCTTCTGGGCGATCCTGGTCTCGTTCCTCGCCGTCGTCCTGGTGAGGCTGGCCCAGACGCTCAGGGCGACCACCAAACTCGTGGCGGACGTGACCGAGCAGGCCGTTCCGCTGCTCGCGGACGCGTCCGCGACCGTGCGCTCCGCGCAGACGCAGCTCGACAAGGTCGACGCGATCGCGACGGATGTCCAGGAGGTCACCTCCAACGCCTCGGCGCTCTCCACGACTGTCGCGTCGACCTTCGGCGGACCGCTGGTCAAGGTCGCCGCCTTCGGTTACGGAGTGCGGCAGGCCATCGGCCGCCGGACCGCTCCGGAAGCCGAGCCGGCCCGCCGGGCGTCCCGGCGCACGGTGATCGTCGGCCGCACGGTGCCGTCCGCGCGAGCCAAGAAGCAGGGCGGCAGAAGCTCCCGCGGATCGAAGGACTGACGCAGCGATGTTCCGCCGTACGTTCTGGTTCACCGCCGGCGCAGCCGCCGGTGTCTGGGCCACCACCAAGGTCAACCGGAAGCTCAGGCAGCTGACCCCCGAGAGCCTCGCGGCACGCGCCGCCGACAGGGCGATCGAGAGCGGTCACAAGCTCAGGGACTTCGCCCTCGACGTCCGCGACGGCATGGTCCGGCGCGAGGCCGAACTGGGTGAGGCGCTGGGCCTTGAGGCGCCGGTCGACCCCGAACTCCCCCTGCAGCGTCACTTCGCGGTCGAGGCGGCCGAGCCCGCCCCGGCCGCCGACGCCACCACCTACCGCAAGCTCCCCTACAACTCGTACAACCGGAATGAGGACCACTGATGGAGTCGGCTGAAATTCGTCGCCGCTGGCTGAGCTTCTTCGAGGAGCGCGGGCACACCGTCGTGCCTTCGGCGTCGCTCATCGCGGACGACCCGACTCTGCTGCTGGTCCCCGCGGGCATGGTCCCCTTCAAGCCGTACTTCCTCGGCGAGGTCAAGCCGCCTGCCCCGCGCGTCACCAGCGTGCAGAAGTGTGTGCGTACGCCGGACATCGAAGAGGTCGGCAAGACCACCCGGCACGGCACGTTCTTCCAGATGTGCGGCAACTTCTCCTTCGGCGACTACTTCAAGGAAGGCGCCATCAGCTACGCCTGGGAGGCTCTCACCAGCTCCGTGGCGGACGGCGGCTTCGGTCTCGACCCCGAGCGGCTGTGGATCACGGTCTATCTGGACGACGATGAGGCCGAGCAGATCTGGCGCGACAAGATCGGCGTCCCGGCCGAGCGCATCCAGCGCCTGGGCAAGAAGGACAACTTCTGGTCCATGGGCGTCCCCGGCCCGTGCGGTCCCTGCTCCGAGATCAACTACGACCGCGGCCCCGAGTTCGGCGTCGAGGGCGGCCCGGCCGTCAACGACGAGCGGTACGTGGAGATCTGGAACCTGGTCTTCATGCAGTACGAGCGGGGCGCGGGCGACGGCAAGGAGGACTTCCCGATCCTCGGCGACCTGCCGTCGAAGAACATCGACACCGGCCTCGGCCTCGAGCGCCTCGCGATGATCCTGCAGGACGTGCAGAACCTGTACGAGATCGACACCTCGATGGCCGTCATCGAGAAGGCCACCGAGCTGACCGGGGTGCGCTACGGCGACAACCACACCTCGGACGTCTCCCTCCGGGTCGTCACCGACCACATGCGTACGTCCGTCATGCTCATCGGCGACGGCGTCACCCCCGGCAACGAGGGCCGCGGTTACGTGCTGCGCCGCATCATGCGCCGCGCCGTCCGCAACATGCGCCTCCTCGGCGCCACCGGCCCGGTCGTCGCCGAGCTCGTCGACACGGTCATCGCGTCGATGGGCCAGCAGTACCCGGAGCTGATCACCGACCGCAAGCGCATCGAGACCGTCGCCCTCGCCGAAGAGGCCGCCTTCCTGAAGGCCCTCAAGGGCGGCACCAACATCCTCGACACCGCCGTCACCGAGACCAAGGCCACCGGCGGCAAGGTCCTCGCCGGCGACAAGGCGTTCCTGCTCCACGACACCTGGGGCTTCCCGATCGACCTCACCCTGGAGATGGCCGCCGAGCAGGGCCTCGCCGTGGACGAGGACGGCTTCCGCCGCCTGATGAAGGAACAGCGGGACCGCGCCAAGGCCGACGCCAAGGCCAAGAAGACCGGCCACGCCGACCTGTCCGCCTACCGCGAGGTGGCCGACCACTCCGGCACGACCGAGTTCACCGGGTACACGTCCACCGAGGGCGAGTCGACCGTCGTCGGCCTCCTCGTCGACGGTGTGCCCTCGCCCGCCGCCACGGAGGGCGACGACGTCGAGGTCGTCCTCGACCGCACCCCGTTCTACGCCGAGGGCGGTGGCCAGCTCGCCGACCAGGGCCGGATCCGGCTCGACACCGGCGCCGTCATCCAGGTGCGCGACGTCCAGCAGCCCGTCCCGGGCGTCTCCGTCCACAAGGGCACGGTCCAGGTCGGTGAGGTGACGGTCGGCGCCTCCGCCTATGCCGCGATCGACAACACCCGCCGCCGCGCCATCGCCCGCGCCCACAGCGCCACGCACCTCACGCACCAGGCGCTGCGCGACGCACTGGGCCCGACGGCCGCCCAGGCCGGTTCGGAGAACTCCCCGGGCCGCTTCCGCTTCGACTTCGGTTCGCCCGCCGCCGTCCCCGGCACGGTCCTCACCGACGTCGAGCAGAAGATCAACGAGGTCCTCTCCCGGGAGCTCGACGTCCAGGCCGAGGTCATGTCCATCGACGAGGCCAAGAAGCAGGGCGCCATCGCCGAGTTCGGCGAGAAGTACGGCGAGCGGGTCCGCGTGGTCACCATCGGCGACTTCTCCAAGGAGCTGTGCGGCGGTACGCACGTCCACAACACCGCCCAGCTGGGTCTGGTGAAGCTGCTCGGCGAATCGTCCATCGGTTCCGGTGTGCGCCGCATCGAGGCCCTCGTGGGCGTCGACGCGTACAACTTCCTCGCCAAGGAGCACACGGTCGTCGCCCAGCTCCAGGAGCTGGTCAAGGGCCGCCCCGAGGAGCTTCCGGAGAAGGTCTCCGCCATGCTCGGCAAGCTGAAGGACGCCGAGAAGGAGATCGAGAAGTTCCGCGCGGAGAAGGTCCTGCAGGCCGCCGCCGGGCTCGTCGAGTCCGCCAAGGACGTCCGCGGTGTCGCCGTCGTCACCGGTCAGGTACCGGACGGCACCTCGGCCGACGACCTGCGCAAGCTGGTCCTCGACGTCCGCGGGCGCATCCAGGGCGGCCGTGCGGCCGTCGTGGCCCTGTTCACCACGGCCAACGGCCGCCCGCTGACCGTCATCGCCACCAACGAGGCCGCCCGCGAGCGCGGACTCAAGGCCGGCGACCTGGTCCGCACGGCTGCCAAGACCCTCGGCGGCGGAGGCGGCGGCAAGCCGGACGTCGCCCAGGGCGGCGGCCAGAACCCGGCCGCCATCGGTGAGGCCATCGCCGCGGTCGAACGCCTCGTCACCGAGACGGCGTGACGGCGGGAGTGACGCAGATGCGCCGCGGACGTCGTCTCGCGATCGACGTCGGGGACGCCCGGATCGGGGTCGCCTCGTGCGACCCCGACGGGATCCTCGCCACGCCGGTGGAGACCGTGCCGGGACGTGACGTCCCGGCCGCCCACCGGCGGCTGGGGCAGATCGTCGAGGAGTACGAGCCGATCGAGATCATCATCGGCCTGCCGAGGTCTCTGGGCGGCGGTGAAGGGCCCGCGGCGGCCAAGGTCCGGCTCTTCGCCCAGGAGGTCGCCCGCTCGGTCGCACCCATTCCGGTGCGATTGGTGGACGAGAGGATGACCACAGTGACGGCGAGTCAGGGACTGCGTGCCTCGGGCGTGAAGTCCAAGAAGGGCCGGTCTGTCATCGATCAGGCTGCCGCTGTGGTGATCCTTCAGAACGCTCTGGAGTCCGAACGAGCATCGGGCAAAGCTCCGGGCGAGGGCGTCGAAGTGGTTGTCTGATCGCGATACGGTAACGTTCCGCGCGATGCGGCGGTGTTCGAACAAACACCGCACAGCAAAGAGGCGGAACGTCGTCTCGCGGCTCTAGGGGATCGATGACTGAGTATGGCCGGGGCCCCGGCTCCGAACCGTGGCATCCCGAGGACCCCTTGTACGGGGACCAGGGACGGGGAGGCCGGCAGGCTGCCCACGGCCAGAGCCAGTACGGCGGTCCGCAGGATCCCTACGCCCAGCAGCCGCCGCAGCAGGCGTACCCGCAGCACCAGCAGTACGGCGCTCCGCAGGACCCGTACGCGCAGCAGCCGCCGCAGCAGGACCCGTACGCGCAGCAGCACGACCCGTACGCGCAGCAGCCGCCGCAGCAGGACCCGTACGCCCAGCAGCAGTACGACCCGTATGCGCAGCAGCCGCCGCAGCAGGACCCGTACGCCCAGCAGCCCCCCCAGCCGCAGTACAACGGCGGCTGGGACACCGGCCAGCAGGCCGCGATGCCGTACGGCACCCCTCCGAACGATCCGTACGGGAACGGGACGAACGGCTACGGCGAATCGCACGACAACTACGGCACGCCCGATGCGTACCCGCCGCCGCAGCCCCCGGGCCGGCGCGAGGCCGCGCCCGAACAGGCCCCGCCGCAGAACCCCGACTGGGACCCGGACGTGCCGCAGGAGGAGACGCACCCCTTCTTCACGGGCACCGACGACGACCGTGACGGCCGGGACCCCCGTGACGACGATGACGAGTACGACGACGACCCGCGTGACGGTCGCAGGGGCGGCCGAGGCGGCGGCGAACGCCGTGGCAAGGGCAAGAACAAGAAGAAGAGCCGCAACGGCTGCGCCTGCCTCGTCGTGGCCGTGGTCATCGCCGGCGGTCTCGGCGGCGTGGGCTACGTCGGCTACACGTACTGGCAGAAACAGTTCGGCGCGGCACCCGACTACTCGGGCCAGGGCTCCGGCAGCGTCGAGGTGGAGATCCCGGAGGGCGCCCTCGGCAACGAGATCGGCAGCGTCCTGAAAGCGAAGGGCGTCGTCAAGAGCGTCGACGCGTTCATCGCCGCGCAGGCCGAGAACCCCAAGGGGAACTCGATCCAGGCGGGTGTCTATCTCCTCAACAAGCAGATGTCCGCCGCCGAGGCCGTGAAGATGATGCTCGACCCGAAGAGCCAGAATCTGCTCATCATCCCGGAGGGCACGCGCAACAGCGTGGTCTACGCAAAGATCGACAAGAGGCTGGGCCTCAAGGACGGCACCACCGACGGCATCGCCAAGAAACAAGCGGGCAGCCTGGGGCTCCCGCAATGGGCCAAGAACCACCCGGAACTCAAGGACCCGCTGGAGGGCTTCCTCTTCCCTGCGGCCTACCCCGTGGTCAAGGGGATGAAGCCGGAGGACGTCCTGAAGAAGATGGTCGAGCGGGCCAACTCCGAGTACGACAAACTTGATCTCGAGGCCAACGCCAAGAAGCACAACCTGGACAATGCCTGGGAACTGCTCACGACGGCCAGCCTGGTCCAGGCCGAAGGTAAAACGCACGACGACTTCCGAAAGATGGCCGAAGTCGTCTACAACCGCCTCAAGGCGACGAACACCGAGACCAATCGCTACCTTCAGTTCGACTCGTCGTACAACTATCTCAAGGGTCAGAGCAAGATCAAGATCACTGAGAAGGAGATAAAGCAGAACCACGATCCGTACAACACGTACACGCAAACGGGCCTCACCCCTGGCCCGATCGGTAATCCAGGAGCCGAGGCATTGGCAGCCGCGCTTCATCCGACCACGGACGGCTGGATCTACTTCGTGGCGACCGACGGCAACAGCAAGACCGAGTTTGCCAAGAACTACAACGAATTCCTGAAGCTCAAGGAAAAGTTCGATGCCCTCAACTGACGGGCGCCGACGGGCGGCCGTTCTCGGCTCACCTATCGCGCACTCGCTCTCCCCGGTCCTGCACCGGGCCGCGTACGCCGAGCTCGGTCTCACCGACTGGACCTACGACCGGTTCGAGATCGACGAGCAGGCGCTGCCCGGCTTCATCGAGGGCCTGGACTCTTCCTGGGCCGGACTCTCGCTGACCATGCCGCTGAAGCGTGCGATCCTCCCGCTGCTGGACTCCATCAGCGAGACCGCCTCCTCGGTCGAAGCTGTGAACACGGTCGTGTTCACCGAAGACGGCCGTCGTGTCGGCGACAACACCGACATCCCCGGCATGATCGCGGCTCTACGCGAGCGAGGCGTGGAAAAGGTGGAGTCCGCCGCCGTCCTCGGCGCCGGAGCCACCGCGTCCTCCGCGCTCGCCGCGCTCGCGGTGATCTGCACAGGGCCGGTCGCGGCCTACGTACGTAGCCGGGAACGCGGCGACGAGATGCGCGGCTGGGGCGAACGCCTCGGCGTCGACGTGAAGATCTCCGACTGGGCGGAAGCGAAGCAGGCATTGCACGCCCCCCTGGTGATCGCGACCACGCCTGCCGGGGCGACGGACGCGCTGGCCGGTGCGGTACCGGACGCACCCGGCACGCTCTTCGATGTGCTGTACGAGCCCTGGCCCACCGCACTCGCTGCCGCCTGGGCAGCTCGTAACGGTGCAGTCGTCGGAGGTCTCGACCTTCTGGTGCACCAGGCCGTACTCCAGGTCGAGCAGATGACGGGCCGCTCGCCCGCCCCGCTCGCAGCCATGCGGAAGGCCGGCGAAGAGGCGCTCGCCGCCCGCTGACCACACCGATCGCGCGCCGCGATCCGTCCGTCTGCTGGACCGGCGGCCGGTTCGGGGGCCCGGGCGTGGGAGGATCGAAGGCGGCGGGCCAGGGCCGCGCACCCGGTCGCGCCGTTGCAGTTCCAGGCGCGAGCATGAGGAGCACCGTTGAGCAGGTTGCGCTGGCTGACCGCGGGGGAGTCGCACGGCCCCGCACTCGTGGCGACGCTGGAGGGTCTTCCCGCCGGCGTCCCGATCACCACGGAGATGGTGGCGGACGCACTCGCCCGGCGGCGGCTCGGCTACGGCCGTGGCGCACGGATGAAGTTCGAGAAGGACGAGGTCACGTTCCTCGGCGGAGTACGCCACGGCCTGACCATGGGGTCCCCCGTCGCCGTGATGGTGGGCAACACCGAATGGCCCAAGTGGGAGCAGGTCATGTCGGCCGACCCCGTCGACCCCGACGAGCTCGCCACCCTGGCCCGTAACGCCCCGCTGACCCGCCCCCGGCCCGGCCACGCCGACCTCGCGGGCATGCAGAAGTACGGCTTCGACGAGGCCCGGCCGATCCTGGAGCGCGCCAGCGCCCGGGAGACCGCGGCCCGGGTGGCGCTCGGCGCCGTCGCGCGGTCGTACCTCAAGGAGACCGCGGGCATCGAGATCGTCAGCCACGTCGTCGAGCTGGCCGCGGCCAAGGCGCCGTACGGCGTCTACCCCACGCCCGCCGACGTCGAGAAGCTCGACGCCGACCCGGTGCGCTGCCTCGACGCCGCCGCGAGCAAGGAAATGGTCGCCGAGATCGACCAGGCCCACAAGGACGGCGACACCCTGGGCGGTGTCGTCGAGGTGCTCGCCTACGGAGTGCCGGTCGGCCTCGGCTCGCACGTGCACTGGGACCGCCGCCTCGACGCACGCCTCGCCGCCGCTCTGATGGGCATTCAGGCGATCAAGGGTGTCGAGGTCGGCGACGGCTTCGGCCTGGCCCGGGTTCCCGGCTCGAAGGCGCACGACGAGATCCTGGTCACCGAGGACGGCATCAAGCGCGCCTCCGGCCGCTCCGGCGGTACCGAGGGCGGTCTGACCACCGGCGAGCTGCTCCGGGTCCGTGCCGCGATGAAGCCCATCGCCACCGTGCCCCGCGCGCTCGCCACCGTCGACGTCGTCACCGGTGAGCCGGCCAAGGCACACCACCAGCGCTCCGATGTCTGCGCGGTGCCGGCCGCCGGCATCGTCGCCGAGGCGATGGTCGCGCTGGTCCTGGCCGACGCGGTGGCGGAGAAGTTCGGCGGGGACAGCGTCCCCGAGACCCACCGCAACGTGCAGTCGTACCTCGACCACCTCCAGATCCGATGAGCGGCCCGCTGATCGTCCTCGTCGGCCCGATGGGCGTCGGCAAGTCCACGGTCGGTGAGCTGCTCGCCGACCGGCTCGGCACCACCTACCGGGACACCGACGCGGATGTCGTGGCCACGGCGGGCAAGCCGATCTCGGAGATCTTCTACGACGAGGGCGAGGAGCACTTCCGCGAGTTGGAGCGGCAGGCGGTACGCACCGCCGTCGCCGAGCACACCGGCGTCCTCGCCCTCGGCGGCGGCGCCGTGCTCGACGCCACGACCCGCGCCCTGCTCGCCGGCCACGCCGTCGTCTATCTCTCGATGGACGTGGAGGAGGCCGTCAGGCGGGTCGGACTGAACACCGCGCGCCCGCTGCTCGCCGTCAACCCGCGCCGGCAGTGGCGCGAGCTGATGGACGCCCGCCGCCACCTCTACGACGAGGTGGCCCGGGCGACCGTGGCCACCGACGAGCGCACACCCGAAGAGGTCGCCCAGGCGGTCCTCGACGCACTGGAACTGCCGGAGCGCGCGGGCGACCCCGCGGCGCCCGGCCGGGAGAACACACGCATGACGGACCAGGGACCCACACGCATCCAGATCGCCGGCAGTGCGGGCACCGACCCGTACGAGGTGCTGGTCGGCCGGCAGCTGCTCGGTGAGCTGCCCTCACTGATCGGCGACCGTGCCCGGCGGGTCGCGGTCCTGCACCCGGAGGCGCTCGCCGAGACCGGAGAGGCGGTCCGTCAGGACCTCGCCGACCAGGGGTACGAGGCCATCGCCATCCAGCTGCCGAACGCCGAGGAGGCCAAGACCGTCGAGGTCGCGGCGTACTGCTGGAAGGCGCTCGGCCAGACCGGATTCACCCGCACCGACGTCATCGTCGGCGTCGGCGGCGGCGCCACCACCGACGTGGCCGGGTTCGTCGCGGCGACGTGGCTGCGCGGGGTGCGCTGGATCGCCGTGCCGACGACCGTGCTCGCCATGGTCGACGCGGCCGTCGGCGGCAAGACGGGCATCAACACCGCCGAGGGCAAGAACCTCGTCGGTGCCTTCCACCCGCCGGCCGGGGTGCTCTGCGACCTCGCCGCACTCGACTCGCTGCCGGTGCACGACTACGTCAGCGGCATGGCCGAGATCATCAAGGCCGGTTTCATCGCCGACCCCGCGATCCTCGACCTGATCGAGTCGGACCCGGAAGGCGCCCGTACGCCCGCCGGACCGCACACCGCCGAGCTGATCGAGCGCTCCATCCGGGTCAAGGCCGAGGTCGTCTCCAGCGACCTCAAGGAGTCCGGGCCGCGCGAGATCCTCAACTACGGGCACACCCTCGCCCACGCCATCGAGAAGAACGAGCGCTACAAGTGGCGCCACGGCGCGGCCGTCTCCGTCGGCATGGTCTTCGCCGCCGAGCTGGGCCGGCTGGCCGGACGCCTCGACGACGCCACCGCCGACCGGCACCGCACCGTCCTGGAGTCCGTCGGACTGCCGCTCACCTACCGCGGCGACCAGTGGCCCAGGCTGCTGGAGAACATGAAGATCGACAAGAAGTCCCGCGGCGACCTGCTGCGCTTCATCGTCCTCGACGGCCTGGGCAAGCCCACCGTCCTGGAGGGACCCGACCCGGCGGTGCTGCTCGCCGCGTACGGGGAGGTGTCGGCGTGACCCGCCGGGTCTTCGTGCTCAACGGACCGAACCTCGGCCGGCTCGGCTCCCGTGAGCCCGATGTGTACGGCGCGACGTCGTACGCCGGACTCGTCGAAACCTGCCGGACGCTCGGCAAGGAGCTCGGCTTCGACGTCGACGTCCGGGAGACCAACGACGAGGGCGAACTGATCCGCTGGCTGCACGAGGCCGCCGACGGGTCGATTCCGGTCGTTCTCAACCCGGGAGCCTTCACCCATTACTCGTACGGAATGCGGGACGCGGCCGCTCAGCGCACCGCCCCGCTCATCGAGGTGCACATCTCGAACCCGTACGCACGGGAGGAATTCCGCCACACCTCGGTCGTCGCGCCGGTCGCCACGGGGACCGTCGCCGGCTTCGGTATCGGCTCCTACCGGCTCGCCCTGCGCGCCCTCGCCGACGAACTGACGGACTGACACGGGGCCCGGCGGCCGGATCGCCGGCCGCCGGGGCACTCCGTACCGTCCCCGACCGTTCCCTCTGCGGCGACCGGGAGGGGGCACCTCCCAGCGGTAGCTGGGGGAGGTACGGTTGCCGTTCCACCAGCGCCAGTTGCCTGTACGAGACGGAGTGGCACCGGATGCAGCACGCAGTGGGGGCCCCGCTGCCGCCGCCCCAAGGATCCGGAAACGGACCTGCCGGCTGGACGCACCAGGCCCAGCACCCCGGCCACCCCGGTCCGCCGGGGCCTCCGCCTCCGCCCCCTCCCGCGCCCCGGGGCCCCGGCTGGACGGGCCCCGCCCCGCACCACGCCCCGGCGCCCGTCTCCCGGGAGACCACCGGTCACATCCAGTTGCCGCCCGGCGGTCCCGTGCCGCTGCCCGCACCACCCGCCGATCCCGGCACGGGCACGGCGACCCTCGCTGTCCTCCTGATCGGCCCCGCGGGCGCGGGCAAGACGACCGTGGCCAAACTGTGGGCCGGCCGCCGCCGCGTTCCCACCGCCCACGTCAGCCTCGACGACGTCCGCGAATGGGTCCGCTCCGGCTTCGCCGACCCGCAGACCGGGTGGAACGACCACTCGGAGGCCCAATACCGCCTGGCCCGCCGCACCTGCGGCTTCGCCGCCCGTAATTTCCTGGCCAACGGGATCTCCTGCATCCTCGACGACGCGGTCTTCCCGGACCGCCCCGTCGTGGGCCTGGGCGGCTGGAAGCGCCATGTGGGCCCGGGGCTTCTGCCCGTGGTGCTCCTGCCGGGCCTGGAGATCGTGCTGGAGCGCAACGCCGCCCGCAGTGGCAACCGCCGCCTGTCGGACGAGGAGGTTGCCCGGATCCACGGCCGGATGGCGGGCTGGTACGGCTCGGGGCTGCCGATCATCGACAACTCGACGTACGACGTGGAGACCACGGCCCGCGTCCTCGACGACATACTCGCCCGCTCGATAGCCAGCCCGCCGGCCTGGTGACGCCGGCCGGCCGCCCCCCGGTCGGATGCGCTGACCGGGCGGCCCGGCGCCCCCGCTCGTAGGCTCGTGGCATGTCAGAGGTGTACGCCGTCCGCCGCGGGCTGCTCCGCGACCGGTGCGCCGCCGTCGGGTCCGCGGCAGCCCTGGTCTCCCGCCCCGCCAACGTCCGCTATCTCGCGGGTGGAGCGCCCCCGGGTGCCGTGCTGCTGCTCGGCCCCGACGAGGACGTTCTGCTCTGCCCCCGCGCGCCGACCGGCGAACCCGACCACGAGCACACCGACGACCAGCTGCGGCTGGCCCTGTCGCCGCCGTCCGGCGGCGACGACCCGGCGGTCGCCGCAGCCGGCCTGGCCGCCACCTCCGGCGCGGAATCGCTCGCCGTCGAGGAACACGATCTGACGGTCTCCCGTCACCGGGCCATGGGCTCGGTCGCCCCGCGGCTCCGGCTGACCGATCTCGGCGCCACGGTCGAGCAGCTGCGCCTGGTCAAGGACGAGGAGGAGATCGCCTGCCTGCGGATCGCCGCCGAGATCACCGACCAGGCGCTCGGCGAACTTCTCGAATCGATTCTGGTCGGCCGCACCGAACGGCACCTCGCCCTGGAACTGGAACGGAGGCTGGTGGACCACGGCGCCGACGGCCCCGCCTTCGCCACCTCGGTCGCCACCGGACCCAACTCGGGTCAGGGCCGCCACCGGCCCTCGGACCGGCGCGTGGAGGAGGGAGATTTCCTCTCCGTCTGTCTCGGCGCGAACTATCGCGGTTACCGGTGCGAGATCGGCCGTACGTTTGTCATCGGGACCGCGCCGGCCGCCTGGCAGATCGATCTGTACGACCTGGTTTTCGCCGCTCAGCGGGCCGGACGTGAGGCTCTCGTGCCGGGCACGGCGTACCGTGATGTGGACCGCGCGGCCCGGTATCTCCTGGACTCAGCAGGCCACGGGGAGGGCCTCGCACCCTGGACCGGGCACGGCGTGGGACTCGAAATCGACGAGGACCCGCAGCTGACACCGGCAGCCATGGGTAAACTGGACGCTTGTGTGCCGGTCACCGTCGAACCGGGGGTCCACCTCCCGGGCCGGGGCGGGGTCCGGATCGATGACACGCTCGTCGTGCGCCCCGAGGCGGACGGCGGACCCGAGCTACTCACCATTACGACCAAGGAGCTGCTCGCGCTCTAGCGCGGATCCTTGGCCGTCCACCAGCTTCAGTCCAGGAGATTCCGCAACCGTGGCTTCCACGAACGACCTCAAGAACGGCCTGGTGCTCAAGCTCGACGGGGGCCAGCTCTGGTCCGTCGTCGAGTTCCAGCACGTCAAGCCCGGCAAGGGCCCGGCTTTCGTGCGCACCAAGCTCAAGAACGTGCTCTCCGGCAAGGTCGTCGACAAGACGTTCAACGCCGGCGTGAAGGTCGAGACGGCCACCATTGACCGCCGCGACAT
Organism: Streptomyces sp. NPDC048496; assembly: GCF_043200055.1. Classification (NCBI taxonomy): domain Bacteria; kingdom Bacillati; phylum Actinomycetota; class Actinomycetes; order Kitasatosporales; family Streptomycetaceae; genus Streptomyces; species Streptomyces sp. NPDC048496. The sequence goes on from NZ_JBICXB010000015.1 coordinate 21,121, forward strand.
GCAGTTCTCGTACATGGACGGCGAGTACTTCGTCTTCATGGACATGGACACGTACGACCAGCTCATGGTCGACCGGAAGGCTGTCGGCAACGCTGCCAACTTCCTCATCGAGGGCTTCACCGCCTCCGTGGCCCAGCACGAGGGCGAGGTGCTCTACGTCGAGCTGCCGGCCGCCGTCGAGCTGACCATCCAGCACACCGACCCGGGCGTCCAGGGCGACCGCTCCACCGGTGGCACCAAGCCCGCCACGCTGGAGACCGGTTACGAGATCGGCGTCCCGCTCTTCATCACCACCGGTGAGAAGATCAAGGTCGACACCCGCACGGGCGACTACCTCGGCCGGGTGAACAGCTAACCGTGGCTGCCCGGAACACGGCCCGCAAGCGCGCCTTCCAGATCCTCTTCGAGGCCGACCAGCGCGGTGAGTCCGTGCAGACGGTCCTCGCGGACTGGGTTCGGCTCTCGCGGTCCGACCCCCGTCAGCCGCCGGTCACCGAGTACACGATGGAGCTCGTCGAGGGGTACGCGCAGTACGCGGACCGGATCGACGACCTCATCATCACCTACGCCGTGGACTGGGAGATCGACCGCATGCCGGTCGTCGACCGGAACATCCTGCGGCTCGGTGCGTACGAGCTGATCTGGGTGGACGGGACGCCGGACGCGGTGGTCATCGACGAGGCGGTCCAGCTTGCCAAGGAGTTCTCCACGGATGACTCCCCGTCCTTTGTGAACGGGCTGCTCGCCCGGTTCAAGGACCTCAAGCCGAACCTTCGCCGCGAGGCGTAGGCTGCGGCGGCGTTCAGCCCACGAAGGGCCCACGGTCGGCTGACCGTGGGCCCTTCGGCGTGCGGGGCGTCTGGGCGGGGCGTGGTGTGGTGCCCCGGTCCGGGGCGGGGGTTCGGTCCTCAATCGCCGGACGGGCTGGGTGTGCGGGCTGGCCGCGTCCGGCGGGTTCGGGCCCACGGGGTGGGCGGTTCCGTCCTCAATCGCCGGACGGGCTTGGGGTGTCCGCGTGGTCTCTGGTGGCCGCCGTCGCCTGCCCGGTGGGTGGTGGTCCCGGGCCCCTCCGGGGTGTCTCCTCGGGCGACGAACGTTCGGCGGGTACGCGGAGGGAGCCCGGGTCTTTGTTCGTAGCCCTGCGGGGACTCCCCTGCACGGCCCCGGACCGGCCGTCCCGCGGGTGCGGCCGGGTGCGCCCTCTTGTCACGACCGCCGGGTCGCGGGCGCGGGTGATGCGCGGGTGGGGCCGTGCAGGGGAGTCCCCGCAGGGGCTGGCGTACGTGCCGGGTTCGCCTGCGGTGCCGGTTTCCGCGCCGGTTCCGAGGAGACGCCCCGGAGGGGCCCCGCCCGCCCCACCACCGGACAGCGCGGCGGCGCCCCCCGGGGCACGGCGGCGAAAATCAAGCCCGTCCGGCGATTGAGGACGGAACCCCGCACCCCGGTCCGGGGTAGAAAAACGCCGGGTTGCCGGGCCCGAAAAGGCACCGGCAACCCGGCGGTACGTTTCTGCTGGCCGGGGCTTCAGCCCCGGACGTCAGCCTTCCTCGTGGGCAACCGCGCGACGTGCGTCCGCGTCCAGCACGCCCCAGCTGATCAGCTGTTCCGTGAGCACGGACGGCGACTGGTCGTAGATCACGGCCAGCGTGCGCAGGTCGTCCTGGCGGATCGAGAGCACCTTGCCGTTGTAGTCACCGCGCTGGCTCTGGATCGTCGCGGCGTAGCGCTGCAGCGGTCCGGCCTTCTCCGGCGGGACGTGGGCGAGGCGCTCCAGGTCCAGGACAAGCTTCGGCGGCGGCTCTGCGGCCCCGCCCGGCGTCGTACCGGGCAGAAGCTCCTGGACCGGGACCCCGTAGAAGTCCGCCAGCTCGGCGAGGCGCTGTACGGTCACGGCGCGGTCGCCGCGCTCGTACGAGCCGACCACGACGGCCTTCCAGCGGCCCTGGGACTTCTCCTCCACACCATGGAGGGAGAGGCCCTGCTGGGTGCGGATGGCGCGGAGCTTGGCCCCGAGCTGTTTTGCGTATTCGCTGGACATAAGGCTCCCCGGACGAAGTCTGGTAACTCACTGTGAGGTTACGCAGCGTTACTTGGATGCGTCAAGCCGAATGGTCCGGACCGGCACCTCCCGGGGGTGCGACCAGGGTCTGGTTCAAGCCCTGGTAACGTTGATGACGCAATTTCGACGTCCTTTAAGGTCCGTCCAGTGAGGCGGAGAAGGAGGTCCGTTTCTTATGGACGCACAGCACGAAGCCACCGGCAATGCGGCACGCCCCGTTCTGGAGGCTCCCGACATCGCCCGAGTACTGACCCGCATCGCCCACGAAATCGTCGAACGCGCCAAGGGCGCCGACGACGTGGTCCTGCTCGGTATCCCGACCCGAGGCGTCTTTCTCGCCCGTCGGCTCGCCGACAAGCTCCAGGAGATCACCGGCCGGAAGATGCCGGTCGGCTCCCTCGACATCACCATGTACCGCGACGACCTGCGGCTGCGTCCGGCGCGCGCCCTGGCCCGTACCGAGATCCCGGGCGAGGGCATCGAGGGCTGCCTGGTCGTCCTGGTGGACGATGTTCTCTTCTCCGGCCGCACGATCCGCGCCGCGCTCGACGCGCTCGGCGACATCGGCCGGCCCCGCGCGGTGCAACTCGCGGTTCTCGTCGACCGCGGCCACCGCGAGCTCCCGATCCGTGCCGACTACGTCGGCAAGAACCTCCCCACGTCGCTGCGGGAGACGGTCAAGGTCCAGCTCGCCGAGGAGGACGGCCGTGACGCCGTACTGCTCGGCGTCCAGCAGACCGCCCCGGCAGGCGAGCAGTAGCTGCACGCGTCCGTACGACGCCCCGGTCGTACGACGGCTTCCGCACGCCCGCATGCCTGAACTCTCCAGGAGAACACCCAGATGAAGCGTCACCTCATCTCGGCCGCCGACCTCACCCCCGACGACGCCGTCCTGATCCTCGACACCGCCGAGGAGATGGCCCGGGTAGCGGACCGGCCGATCAAGAAACTCCCGACCCTGCGCGGCCGTACCGTCGTCAACCTCTTCTTCGAGGACTCGACGCGTACCCGCATCTCCTTCGAAGCCGCTGCCAAGCGTCTCTCCGCCGATGTCATCAACTTCTCCGCGAAGGGCTCGTCGGTCTCCAAGGGCGAGTCGCTCAAGGACACCGCGCTGACCCTGGAGGCGATGGGCGCCGACGCCGTCGTCATCCGGCACGGTGCCTCCGGCGCCCCGTACCGCCTCGCGACGTCCGGCTGGATCGACGGCGCCGTCGTCAACGCCGGTGACGGCACCCATGAGCACCCCACCCAGGCGTTGCTCGACGCGTTCACCATGCGCCGCCGGCTGGTGGGCGCCGACGCCGGCCTGGGCCGGGACCTGGACGGACGGCGGATCACCATCGTCGGCGACGTCCTGCACAGCCGGGTCGCCCGCTCCAATGTCCACCTGCTGCACACGCTCGGCGCCCATGTCACCCTGGTGGCCCCGCCGACCCTCGTGCCGGTGGGTGTGGAGCAGTGGCCCTGCGAGGTCAGCTACAGCCTCGACGAGGTGCTGCCGAAGTCCGACGCGGTGATGATGCTGCGTGTGCAGCGTGAACGGATGAACGCCGCGTACTTCCCGACCGAGCGCGAGTACTCCCGCCGCTACGGCCTGGACGGCGAGCGCATGGCCAAGATGCCGGAGCACGCCATCGTCATGCACCCCGGCCCGATGGTCCGCGGCATGGAGATCACCGCCGAGGTCGCCGACTCCGACCGCTGCACGGCCGTCGAGCAGGTCGCCAACGGTGTCTCCATCCGGATGGCGGTGCTCTATCTGCTGCTGGGTGGGTCCGAGCCCGCCACCACCCTTGATCGAAGCGCTGCGCGCCCCGCTGATTCCGAGGAGAACAAGTAATCATGAGCAAGATCCTTATCCGCGGCGCGAAGGTCCTCGGCGGAGAGCCCCAGGACGTCCTGATCGACGGCGAGACCATTGCCGCCACCGCCCGGCAGGGCGAAATCGACTGGAGTGGTGCCGGTATCGATGCCGGCGACGCGACCGTCGTCGAAGCCGAGGGACAGATTCTGCTGCCCGGTCTGGTCGACCTGCACACCCATCTGCGTGAGCCCGGGCGCGAGGACTCCGAGACCGTTCTCACCGGCACCAAGGCGGCGGCGGTCGGTGGCTTCACCGCCGTGCACGCCATGGCCAACACCTTCCCGGTCGCCGACACCGCCGGTGTCGTCGAGCAGGTCTGGCGGCTCGGCAAGGAGTCCGGCTACTGCGACGTGCAGCCGATCGGCGCGGTCACCGTCGGGCTGGAGGGCAAGCAGCTCGCCGAGCTCGGCGCCATGCACGATTCGGCCGCTGGAGTGAAAGTCTTCTCCGACGACGGCAAGTGTGTCGACGACGCGGTGATCATGCGGCGCGCGCTGGAGTACGTGAAGGCGTTCGACGGTGTCGTCGCCCAGCACGCCCAGGAGCCCCGCCTGACCGAGGGCGCCCAGATGAACGAGGGCATCGTCTCGGCCGAGCTCGGTCTCGGCGGATGGCCGGCCGTCGCCGAGGAGTCGATCATCGCCCGCGATGTTCTTCTCGCCGCCCACGTCGGCTCCCGGGTGCACATCTGCCACCTGTCGACCGCCGGCTCGGTGGAGATCGTCCGCTGGGCCAAGTCCAAGGGCTGGAACGTGACCGCCGAGGTCACCCCCCACCACCTGCTCCTCACCGACGAGCTCGTACGGTCGTACAACCCGGTCTACAAGGTGAACCCGCCGCTGCGCACCGAGGCCGACGTGCTGGCCCTGCGCGAGGCGCTCGCCGACGGCACGATCGACTGCGTCGCCACCGACCATGCCCCGCACCCGCACGAGGACAAGGACTGCGAGTGGGCCGCGGCCGCCATGGGCATGGTGGGTCTGGAGACCGCGCTCTCCGTCGTTCAGCAGACGATGGTCGAGACGGGGCTCCTCGACTGGGCGGGCGTCGCCGACCGGATGTCGTTCCGCCCGGCCGCCATCGGCCGGCTCGACGGACACGGCCGCCCCGTCTCGGCCGGTGAGCCTGCCAACCTCACGCTGGTCGATCCGGCATACCGTGGAGTCGTGGACCCCGCGGGCTTCGCCTCCCGCAGCCGCAACACCCCGTACGAGGGGCGCGAGCTGCCGGGTCGCGTCACCCATACGTTCCTGCGGGGCCGTGCCACGGTCGTCGACGGGAAGCTCGCGTGACATCACTGACCCCCCTGTACCAGCTGGCCGCCGAGCAGAAGTCGGCGGACGTGACCGACTGGTCCGCCCGCATCAGCTGGGTGATCGGACTGATCGTCTTCATCGCCTTCATCTACTGGCTGATGCGCCAGGGGTGGAAGTGGCGGGGGAGCCTGCAGTCCGATCTGCCGGAGCTGCCCGCCACGCCGGAGGGGTACGCCGACGGCGAGCCGCTGCTGACGATGACCGGCCGCTACCACGCCTCGACGACCGCCGGGCAGTGGCTCGACCGGATCGTCGCCCACGGCCTCGGTACCCGCAGCCGCGTGGAGCTCACGCTGACCGAGCAGGGACTCGACGTCGTACGCCCCGGAGCAGCCGACTTCTTCGTCCCGGCCGCGCAGCTGCGTGACGCCCGGCTCGACAAGGGCATCGCGGGCAAGGTCCTCCCCGAGGGCGGCCTGCTGATCATCACCTGGGCACTCGGCGACAAGCTGATCGACTCCGGCTTCCGCTCCGACCGCTCGGCCGAACACCCGGCCTGGGTCGACGCCATTCACCACCTCACCAGCACTACGGAAGGCACCGCACGATGACCATCTCCACCCGGGGAGCCGTCAAAGCTCCCGCCGTACTCGTCCTGGAGGACGGCCGCGCCTTCCGCGGCCGCGCCTACGGGGCCGTGGGGGAGACCTTCGGCGAGGCGGTGTTCTCCACCGGCATGACCGGCTACCAGGAGACCCTGACCGACCCCTCGTACCACCGCCAGGTCGTCGTGATGACCGCCCCGCACGTCGGCAACACCGGGGTGAACGACGAGGACCCCGAGTCCCAGCAGATCTGGGTCTCCGGCTACGTGGTGCGCGACCCCGCACGGGTGCCGTCCAACTGGCGCTCGCGGCGTTCGCTCGACGAGGAGCTGGAGCGCCAGGGCGTCGTCGGCATCAGCGGCATCGACACCCGCGCCCTCACCCGCCACCTGCGCGAGCGCGGCGCCATGCGCGTCGGCATCTTCTCCGGCGACGCGGTCGCCGACGAGGCCACGCTGCTGGCCCGGGTGCTGGAAGCCCCCGAGATGGTGGGCGCCGACCTCTCCGCCGAGGTCGCGACCAAGGAGACGTACGTCGTCCCCGCGATCGGCACCAAGAAGTTCACCGTCGCCGCGATCGACCTCGGCATCAAGGGCATGACCCCGCACCGGATGGCCGAGCGCGGCATCGAGGTGCACGTCCTGCCCGCCACCGCCACCCTCGACGAGGTGTACGCGGTCCAGCCCGACGGAGTCTTCTTCTCCAACGGCCCCGGCGACCCGGCCACCGCCGACCACCCGGTCTCCGTCATGCAGGGCGTCCTGGAGCGGAAGACGCCGCTCTTCGGCATCTGCTTCGGCAACCAGATCCTGGGCCGCGCGCTCGGCTTCGGCACCTACAAGCTCAAGTACGGCCACCGCGGCATCAACCAGCCGGTGCAGGACCGCACGACCGGCAAGGTCGAGGTCACCGCGCACAACCACGGCTTCGCCGTCGACGCCCCGCTGGACAAGGTGTCGGACACGAAGTTCGGCCGCGCCGAGGTCTCCCACGTCTGCCTGAACGACCAGGTCGTCGAGGGGCTGCACCTCCTCGACCAGCCTGCCTTCAGCGTCCAGTACCACCCCGAAGCAGCCGCGGGCCCGCACGACGCCGCGTACCTCTTCGACCGCTTCGTATCCCTGATGGAGGGCCAGCGTGCCTAAGCGCTCCGATATCCAGTCCGTCCTGGTCATCGGCTCCGGCCCGATCGTCATCGGTCAGGCCGCCGAGTTCGACTACTCCGGCACCCAGGCCTGCCGCGTCCTCAAGGCCGAGGGCCTGCGCGTCATCCTGGTGAACTCCAACCCGGCGACGATCATGACCGACCCGGAGATCGCCGACGCCACGTACGTCGAGCCGATCACCCCCGAGTTCGTCGAGAAGATCATCGCCAAGGAGCGCCCCGACGCGCTGCTCCCGACGCTGGGCGGCCAGACCGCGCTCAACACCGCGATCTCCATGCACGCGAACGGCGTCCTGGAGAAGTACGGCGTCGAACTCATCGGCGCCAATGTCGAAGCCATCAACAAGGGCGAGGACCGGGACCTCTTCAAGGGCGTCGTCGAGGCCGTCAACGCGAAGATCGGCCACGGCGAGTCCGCCCGCTCGGTCATCTGCCACACGATGGACGACGTGATCCAGGGCGTCGACACGCTCGGCGGCTACCCCGTCGTCGTCCGCCCCTCCTTCACGATGGGCGGCGCCGGTTCCGGCTTCGCGCACGACGAGGACGAGCTGCGCCGGATCGCCGGTCAGGGCCTCACGCTCTCCCCGACCACCGAGGTGCTCCTGGAGGAGTCCATCCTCGGCTGGAAGGAGTACGAGCTGGAGCTGATGCGCGACAAGCACGACAACGTCGTGGTCGTCTGCTCCATCGAGAACTTCGACCCGATGGGCGTCCACACGGGTGACTCGATCACCGTCGCCCCGGCGATGACGCTCACCGACCGCGAGTACCAGCGGCTGCGCGACATCGGCATCGCGATCATCCGCGAGGTCGGCGTCGACACCGGCGGCTGCAACATCCAGTTCGCCATCGACCCGACCGACGGCCGGGTCATCGTGATCGAGATGAACCCGCGCGTCTCCCGCTCCTCGGCGCTGGCGTCGAAGGCCACCGGCTTCCCGATCGCCAAGATCGCCGCCAAGCTGGCCGTCGGCTACACGCTCGACGAGATCCCCAACGACATCACCGAGAAGACCCCGGCCTCCTTCGAGCCGACGCTCGACTACGTCGTCGTCAAGGCCCCGCGGTTCGCCTTCGAGAAGTTCCCGTCCGCCGACTCGACCCTCACCACCACCATGAAGTCGGTGGGCGAGGCCATGGCGATCGGCCGCAACTTCACCGAGGCGCTCCAGAAGGCGCTGCGCTCCCTGGAGAAGAAGGGCTCGCAGTTCGCCTTCACCGGTGAGCCCGGCGACAAGGCCGAGCTGCTGGCCGAGGCGGTCCGCCCGACCGACGGCCGGATCAACACGGTCATGCAGGCGATCCGGGCCGGCGCCACCCAGGAAGAAGTCTTCGACGCGACGAAGATCGACCCCTGGTTCGTCGACCAGCTCTTCCTGATCAAGGAGATCGCCGACGAGCTGGCCGCCGCCGACAAGCTCGGTCCCGAGCTGCTCGCCGAGGCCAAGCGGCACGGATTCTCCGATGCCCAGATCGCCGAGATCCGCGGTCTGCGCGAGGATGTCGTCCGTGAGGTGCGGCACGCCCTCGGCATCCGCCCGGTGTACAAGACGGTCGACACCTGCGCCGCCGAATTCGCCGCGAACACGCCGTACTTCTACTCCTCGTACGACGAGGAGAGCGAGGTCGCGACCCGCACCAAGCCCGCGGTGATCATCCTCGGATCCGGCCCCAACCGCATCGGTCAGGGCATCGAGTTCGACTACTCCTGCGTCCACGCCTCCTTCGCGCTGAGCGACGCGGGCTACGAGACCGTGATGGTCAACTGCAACCCGGAGACCGTCTCCACCGACTACGACACCTCAGACCGCCTGTACTTCGAGCCGCTGACGCTCGAGGACGTGCTGGAGATCGTGCACGCCGAGTCCCTCGCGGGCCCGATCGCCGGTGTCATCGTCCAGCTCGGCGGCCAGACCCCGCTGGGTCTGTCGCAGGCGCTCAAGGACAACGGGGTGCCGGTCGTCGGCACCTCCCCGGAGGCGATCCACGCAGCCGAGGACCGCGGCGCGTTCGGCCGTGTCCTGGCCGAGGCCGGACTCCCGGCCCCGAAGCACGGCACCGCCACCACGTTCGCCGAGGCCAAGTCCATCGCCGACGAGATCGGTTACCCCGTCCTCGTGCGCCCGTCGTACGTGCTCGGCGGCCGCGGCATGGAGATCGTGTACGACGAGACGCGGCTCTCCTCGTACATCGCCGAGTCCACCGAGATCAGCCCCACCCGGCCGGTCCTGGTCGACCGCTTCCTCGACGACGCCATCGAGATCGACGTCGACGCGCTCTACGACGGCACCGAGCTCTACCTCGGCGGTGTCATGGAGCACATTGAGGAGGCCGGCATCCACTCCGGCGACTCCGCCTGCGCGCTGCCCCCGATCACCCTCGGCGGCTACGACATCAAGCGGCTGCGCGCCTCCACCGAGGGCATCGCCAAGGGCGTCGGCGTCCGTGGCCTGATCAACATTCAGTTCGCGCTCTCCGGCGACATCCTGTACGTCCTGGAGGCCAACCCGCGCGCCTCCCGCACCGTCCCCTTCACGTCGAAGGCGACAGCGGTGCCGCTCGCCAAGGCCGCCGCACGCATCTCGCTGGGCGCGACCGTCGCCGAGCTCCGCGAGGAGGGCCTGCTGCCGAGGAACGGCGACGGCGGCACCCTGCCGCTCGACGCGCCGATCTCCGTCAAGGAGGCCGTCATGCCGTGGTCGCGGTTCCGCGACATCCACGGCCGCGGCGTCGACACGGTCCTGGGCCCGGAGATGCGCTCCACCGGTGAGGTCATGGGCATCGACTCGGTCTTCGGCACGGCGTACGCCAAGTCGCAGGCCGGCGCGTACGGCCCGCTGCCCACCAAGGGCCGTGCCTTCATCTCCGTCGCCAACCGTGACAAGCGCTCGATGATCTTCCCGGCCCGCGAGCTGGTCGCCCACGGCTTCGAGCTGATGGCCACCTCCGGCACCGCCGAGGTCCTCAAGCGCAACGGCATCAACGCCACCGTCGTGCGCAAGCAGTCCGAGGGCGAGGGCCCGAACGGCGAGAAGACCATCGTCCAGCTCATCCACGGCGGCGAGGTCGACCTGATCGTCAACACACCGTACGGGACGGGCGGCCGCCTCGACGGCTACGAGATCCGTACCGCGGCCGTGGCCCGCGCGGTGCCGTGCCTGACCACGGTCCAGGCGCTCGCCGCCGCCGTCCAGGGCATCGACGCGCTCACCCACGGAGACGTCGGCGTACGTTCCCTCCAGGAACACGCGGAACATCTGACCGCGGCCCGCGACTAGTGCCCCTCCCGGCAAGCTTTGCCCCGTCGCGCCGCCCAGCACGCCCGCTCGCCGCGTTGGCCAAAAGCCCTGGTAGCTCCATCCCCAAGCTCTCAACTCCGTTCGAGCAGGGGAGACCCCATCCAAGGACTTCCGGCCGCCTTGCGATCGCACGCACTGGACGACGCTCCTCATGGGGCAAATATTGCCGGTCACGGCACTAGCCCAGCAGGGGGACACCGGAAACGGTGTCCCCCTCTCTGTGAGGACACTCCCATGTACAAGTTCTTCTTCCGGCTGGTCTTCAAGCGGATGGACCCGGAGCAGGCCCACTACCTGGCCTTCCGGTGGATCCGCCTCGCGGCCCGCATCCCCGTCCTGCGCACCTTCGTCGCCGCGGCGCTCGCCCCCCGCTACAAGGAGCTGCGCACCGAGGCCCTCGGTCTGCGCATGCACGGCCCATTCGGCCTCGCCGCGGGCTTCGACAAGAACGCCGTCGCGATCGACGGCATGTCGATGCTCGGCTTCGACCACATCGAGATCGGCACGGTCACCGGCGAGCCGCAGCCCGGCAACCCCAGGAAGCGCCTCTTCCGCCTCCTGGCGGACCGCGCGCTGATCAACCGCATGGGGTTCAACAACGAGGGCTCCGCGGCCGTGGCCGAGCGCCTGGCCGCCCGTAACCCCGTCTTCCGGACGACGGTCGGCATCAACATCGGCAAGACCAAGGTCGTGCCGGAGGCCGGGGCCGTCGGCGACTACGTGAAGTCCGCCGAGCGGCTCGCCCGCCACGCCGACTACCTCGTCGTCAACGTCTCCTCGCCCAACACGCCCGGTCTGCGCAACCTCCAGGCCACCGAGGCGCTGCGCCCGCTGCTCACCGCCGTGCGCGAGGCGGCCGACCGGACCGTCACCGAGCGCCGGGTCCCGCTCCTCGTCAAGATCGCCCCCGACCTCGCCGACGAGGACGTCGACGCGGTCGCCGACCTCGCGGTCGAGCTCGGCCTGGACGGCATCATCGCCACCAACACCACCATCGCCCGCGACGGCCTCGGGCTGAAGTCCTCACCGTCGCTCGTCGAGGAGACCGGCGGACTCTCCGGCGCGCCCCTCAAGGCGCGCTCCCTGGAGGTCCTGCGGCGCCTCTACACGCGGGTCGGCGACGAGATCACCCTGGTGGGCGTCGGCGGCATCGAGACCGCCGAGGACGCCTGGCAGCGCATCCTCGCCGGCGCCACCCTCGTCCAGGGCTACAGCGCCTTCATCTACGAGGGTCCGTTCTACGCCCGCGCGATCCACAAGGGCCTGGCCGCACGCCTCGCCGCCTCCCCGTACGCCACCCTCGCCGAGGCCGTCGGCGCCGAGACCCGGAAGGCCACGAAGTGACTCTTGAACCCTTCGGCGCACGACTGCGCCGAGCCATGGACATCCGCGGGCCGCTCTGCGTCGGCATCGACCCGCACGCCTCGCTGCTCACCTCCTGGGGTCTGAACGACGACATCGCGGGCCTGGAGCGCTTCACCCGCACCGTCGTCGAGGCGCTGGCCGACCGGGTGGCCGTCCTCAAGCCGCAGTCCGCGTTCTTCGAGCGGTTCGGCTCGCGCGGCATCGCCGTCCTGGAGAAGGGCGTCGAGGAGGCGCGGGCGGCCGGCGCGCTCGTCCTGATGGACGCCAAGCGCGGCGACATCGGCTCCACCATGGGCGCCTACGCGGCGACCTACCTGGACAAGGACTCACCGCTGTTCTCCGACGCGCTCACCGTCTCGCCGTACCTCGGCTTCGGCTCGCTGCGCCCGGCGCTCGACGCGGCCGTCCTCTCCGGTGCGGGCGTCTTCGTCCTCGGACTCACCTCCAACCCCGAGGGCGCCGAGGTACAGCGCGCCACCGCCGCGGACGGCCGGTCGCTGGCCCAGGTGATGCTCGACCACGTGGCCGCCGAGAACGAGGGCGCCGAGCCGCTCGGCTCGGTCGGCGTCGTGATCGGCGCCACGCTCGGCGACGCGGGCGTGGATCTTGCGGTCAACGGACCGCTGCTGGCCCCCGGGATCGGCGCCCAGGGTGCCACCCCCGCCGATCTGCCGGGTGTCTTCGGTGCCGCGGTGGGCAACGTGCTGCCGAGTGTGAGCCGGGGCGTGCTGCGCCACGGACCGGACGCGTCGGGGCTGCGCGAAGCCGCCGAACGGCTCACGGACGAGGTCCGTGCAGCCGTTCAGGAAAGCTGACCATGCCATGTAACAGCGTGTTGACGGAATCATGACCTGAAAACTCGGTTGTTATGTCTGAAATATCCTAGTCGGCTGAGGCTGACCAGGACTTTTCGTCCGTTCTCGCTGACTCCGGCGGCCTTGGCCGCTAGTCTCCGTCGAGAGCCAACGTGCACAGGTTGTTCGTTGCTCACCAGGTGTGGGGCGACTAGGTTCCTCACTGGTCCGTATCCGACAGATCGACATCCGAGGTGACGTAGGCGTGGCTCTTCCGCCCCTTACCCCTGAACAGCGCGCAGCCGCGCTCGAAAAGGCCGCCGCGGCTCGCCGGGAGCGGGCCGAGGTCAAGAATCGACTCAAGCACTCCGGCGCCTCGCTCCACGAGGTCATCAAGCAGGGCCAGGAGAACGACGTCATCGGCAAGATGAAGGTCTCCGCCCTTCTGGAGTCCCTGCCCGGCGTGGGCAAGGTCCGCGCCAAGCAGATCATGGAGCGGCTCGGGATCTCCGAGAGCCGCCGTGTGCGGGGTCTCGGCTCCAACCAGATCGCTTCCTTGGAGCGAGAGTTCGGCGGCTCCGCCGCCTGACGTTCTCAGGCACCCCTGAGAACGGGGATAATCGCTCCATGGCTGCAACATCCCGGGGGACGTCCCCCGTACCCCCGGACGTACGTCCGCGGCTGACCGTGCTCTCCGGCCCCTCCGGTGTCGGCAAGAGCACGGTCGTCGCTCATATGCGCAAGGCGCACCCCGACGTCTGGCTCTCGGTGTCGGCGACGACCCGCAAGCCGCGCCCAGGAGAGCGCAACGGTGTCCACTACTTCTTCGTGGACAACGACGAGTTCGACAAGCTGATCGCCAACGGCGAACTGCTGGAGTGGGCCGAATTCGCCGGCAACCGGTACGGCACACCGCGCCGCGCCGTGCTCGAACGCCTCGACGCGGGCGAGCCGGTCCTCCTGGAGATCGATCTCCAGGGTGCCCGGCTGGTCCGCCAGTCGATGTCCGACGCGCGGCTGGTCTTCCTCGCCCCGCCGAGCTGGGACGAGCTGGTGCGACGGCTCACCGGCCGCGGGACCGAGGCGCCCGAGGTGATCGAGCGTCGGCTTGCCGCCGCGAAGGTCGAGCTCGCCGCCGAATCCGAGTTCGATACGACGCTGGTCAACACCTCCGTCGAGGACGTATCGCGTGAGCTGCTAGCCTTGATGCTTCAGGCTTCCGCCCGCCGTGACAGCAGCGCCTGAATCAGCCCAACCGGAGAACCACCCCGGCGGAATCCGCAACATCAAAGATTTCTTTGATCTTTACCCCCTTCGGAAGGCAGAGAGTGTCCTCTTCCATCACCACGCCCGAGGGCATCATCAACCCGCCGATTGATGAGCTCCTCGAGGCCACCGACTCGAAGTACAGCCTTGTGATCTACGCCGCCAAGCGCGCGCGTCAGATCAACGCGTACTACTCGCAGCTCGGCGAGGGCCTCCTCGAGTACGTCGGTCCGCTCGTCGACACCCACGTGCACGAGAAGCCGCTCTCGATCTCGCTCCGCGAGATCAACGCGGGCCTGCTGACCTCCGAGGCCATCGAGGGCCCCGCTCAGTAAGCAGGAACAAAGCACCGTCACCACAGGCCCGGCGGCCACCATCGCCGGGCCTGTGGTGTGTCCGGGGGCGTGGGGGCGCCTTCGGTGCCGTGAGGCAGCATGGGGGTTGTACGTGTCCGAGTACGTACCCGAGTGCGGGGAGACGCAGTGGAGAAGCCGAAGGTCGTTCTGGGGGTCAGCGGGGGCATCGCCGCCTACAAGGCGTGCGAGCTGCTGCGACGGCTGACCGAGTCCGGTCATGACGTACGGGTCGTCCCGACCGGATCCGCGCTCCAGTTCGTGGGCGCCGCCACCTGGTCGGCGCTCTCCGGCCACCCGGTGTCGACCGAGGTGTGGAACGACGTCCACGAGGTGCCGCACGTCCGCATCGGGCAGGGCGCCGACCTCGTCGTGGTCGCCCCCGCCACCGCCGACATGCTCGCCAAGGCCGCCCACGGTCTCGCCGACGACCTGCTCACCAACACGCTCCTCACCGCTCGCTGTCCGGTGGTCTTCGCGCCCGCCATGCACACCGAGATGTGGGAGCACCCCGCCACCCAGGAGAACGTCGCCACGCTGCGCCGGCGTGGAGCCGTCGTCATCGAGCCCGCCGTCGGCCGGCTCACCGGCGTCGACACCGGCAAGGGCCGGCTGCCCGATCCCGGTGAGATCTTCGAGGTCTGCCGCCGGGTGCTGGCCCGCGGGCCCGTCGCGCCGGACCTGGTGGGCCGCCATGTGGTGATCAGCGCGGGCGGTACGCGGGAGCCGCTCGACCCGGTCCGCTACCTCGGCAACCGCTCCTCCGGGAAGCAGGGGTACGCGCTGGCCCGTACCGCGGTCGCCCGCGGGGCCAGGGTCACGCTCATCGAGGCCAACACCGGGCTGCCCGATCCGTCGGGCGCCGACGTCGTACGGGTCGGCACCGCGGTGCAGCTGCGAGAAGCGGTGCTGAAGGCCGCGTCCGACGCCGATGTCGTGGTGATGGCGGCCGCGGTCGCCGATTTCCGCCCGGCCGAGTACGCCGAGGGGAAGATCAAGAAGAAGGACGGCCAGGAGCCCGCGCCGATCGTGCTCGTCCGCAATCCGGACATCCTCGCCGAGGTCTCCGCCGAGCGGGCAACGCCGGACCAGATCGTCGTCGGGTTCGCCGCCGAGACCGACAACGTGCTCGCCAACGGCCGCGAGAAGCTCCTGCGCAAGGGCTGTGACCTGCTCGTCGTCAATGAGGTGGGGGAGCGCAAGACCTTCGGCTCCGAGGAGAGCGAGGCGGTGGTCCTGGCGGTCGGCGGCGGCGAGACCCCGGTGCCGTACGGTCCCAAGGAGGGACTCGCCGACACGGTCTGGGATCTCGTGTCGGCACGCTTCTCGTCCCAGGCGTGATTAAGCTCTCGGACTGGTGAAAAACCATCCATATCCGGGCGTGAGTGGCTTCTTCGGAGGGTGAT
Organism: Streptomyces sp. NPDC048496; assembly: GCF_043200055.1. NCBI lineage: Bacteria > Bacillati > Actinomycetota > Actinomycetes > Kitasatosporales > Streptomycetaceae > Streptomyces > Streptomyces sp. NPDC048496. The sequence continues at coordinate 36,559 of NZ_JBICXB010000015.1, forward strand.
TCTCGTACCGCGGACATCAGTGCCGCAGGTCACAGAACTCCCAAAGGGCGAGACACGTGGTCCGGCAGGCGGTAGTGACCGATAAACTGGTCCCGGACCGTGCCGGGCGCAGCTCCCGGCCGTCCGCCAATGATCAGCCAGCAGCCGCTGCAACCCCAGGGAGCGATGTGTCCCGCCGTCTCTTCACCTCGGAATCCGTTACCGAGGGTCACCCCGACAAGATCGCTGACCAGATCAGCGACACCATTCTCGACGCCCTCCTGCGCGAGGACCCGACTTCGCGCGTCGCCGTCGAGACCTTGATCACCACCGGTCTGGTGCACGTCGCGGGTGAGGTCACGACCAAGGCCTACGCCGACATTCCGACTCTGGTGCGCAACAAGATCCTGGAGATCGGCTACGACTCCTCGAAGAAGGGCTTCGACGGCGCCTCCTGCGGCGTCTCGGTGTCCATCGGCGCGCAGTCGCCCGACATCGCTCAGGGCGTCGACACCGCCTACGAGAAGCGGGTCGAGGGTGCCTCCCGGAGGGACGAGGAGGACGAGCTCGACAAGCAGGGCGCGGGCGACCAGGGCCTGATGTTCGGCTACGCCTGTGACGAGACGCCCGAGCTCATGCCGCTCCCGGTCTACATCGCGCACCGGCTCTCCCGGCGGCTGTCCGAGGTCCGCAAGAACGGGACCATCCCGTACCTGCGCCCCGACGGCAAGACCCAGGTCACCATCGAGTACGACGGCGACAAGGCTGTCCGCCTCGACACCGTCGTCGTCTCCTCGCAGCACGCCAGCGACATCGACCTGGACTCGCTGCTCGCCCCCGACATCCGTGAGTTCGTCGTCGAGCACGTCCTCGCGCAGCTGATCGAGGACGGCATCAAGCTGGACACCGACGGCTACCGGCTGCTGGTCAACCCGACCGGCCGCTTCGAGATCGGCGGCCCGATGGGCGACGCCGGTCTGACCGGCCGCAAGATCATCATCGACACGTACGGCGGCATGGCCCGCCACGGAGGCGGCGCCTTCTCGGGCAAGGACCCGTCGAAGGTCGACCGCTCGGCGGCGTACGCGATGCGCTGGGTCGCCAAGAACGTCGTCGCGGCGGGCCTCGCGGCCCGTTGCGAGGTGCAGGTCGCGTACGCGATCGGCAAGGCCGAGCCGGTGGGCCTGTTCGTCGAGACGTTCGGCACCGCCGCGGTCGAGACCGAGAAGATCGAGAACGCCATCGGCGAGGTCTTCGACCTCCGCCCGGCCGCGATCATCCGCGACCTCGACCTGCTGCGTCCGATCTACGCCCAGACCGCGGCGTACGGCCACTTCGGCCGTGAGCTCCCCGACTTCACCTGGGAGCGCACGGACCGCGTGGAAGCACTGCGCAAGGCGGCCGGGCTGTAGGCCTGCCGCACTCGCTCTGTACGCCGGGGCCCGGACACCGCACGCGGTGTCCGGGCCCCGGTGCGTGCGGCCGGGCGTTCCGGCCAGGGCGTTCCGCCCGGGGCCGCTGTCAGTGGCGTCTGGTAGGAATTTGGCTGTGAGCAGGGACAACGAGCAGTCCGCGGAACCTGACGGCGGGGCGCCGGAGCAGCTTGCGCTCATCCGGGAGACCGTGCGGCAGGCGAAGGTGCCGCGGGCCAAACCGCGGACCTGGCGGGGCGCCGCGCTGGCGAAGGAGCTGCCCGTCGCCCGGGTGCTGGTCAACAAGGGCGTGCTCCACCTCGACCAGTACTTCGACTACGCCGTGCCGGAGGAACTCGACGCCGAGGCGCAGCCCGGGGTGCGGGTGCGGGTGCGGTTCGGGGCCGGGGGGCGCAATGTCCGCGCTGGGCGCCGTGAGGGCGGCGGCCTCATCGACGGGTTCCTCATCGAGCGGCGTGCCGAGTCGGACTACCCGGCGGCGCTCGCCGCGCTGGCCTACGTCGTGTCGCCCGAGCCGGTGCTCGGACCCGAGCTGCTCGCCCTGTCGCGCGCGGTGGCCGACCGGTACGCCGGCAGCCTCGCCGATGTGCTGCAGCTGGCCGTGCCGCCCAGGAACGGACGGGCCGAGTCCAAGCCCTCGCCGGAGCCGCTGCCACCGCCCCCGGCGCCGTCGCCCGGGAGCTGGGAGCGGTACGAGGAGGGGCCCGCGTTCCTGCGGTCACTGGCCGAGGGCGGTGCCCCCCGGGCGGTATGGACCGCGCTGCCCGGGCCGCACTGGCCCCAGGAGATCGCCAGGGCCGTGGCCGCCACCCTCGCCTCGGGGCGGGGCGCGCTCGTCGTCGTACCGGACGGGCGCACGGCGGGGCGCGTGGACTCCGCGCTCACCGAACTGCTCGGGGTGGGCCGCCACGCCCTGCTGACCGCCGACTCCGGACCCGAGAAGCGGTACCGGGAGTGGCTTGCCGTGCGGCGCGGATCGGTGCGTGCGGTGGTCGGGACGCGGGCCGCGATGTTCGCTCCGGTCGCGGACCTGGGCCTGGTCGCCGTCTGGGACGACGGGGACTCGAGCCACAGCGACGACAACGCCCCCTTCCCGCATGTCCGGGAGGTCCTGGAGCTGCGGGCCGCGCACGGCCGGTGCGCGTTCCTGCTCGGCGGCACGAGCTGCACCGTGGAGGCCGCCCAGCTGGTGGAGACCGGCTGGGCGCTGCCGCTGCGCGCGGACCGGGAGCAGTTGCGGATCGCGGCGCCGTTGGTGCGTACCGTCGGCGACGGCGAGCTGGCCCGGGACGGGGCGGCCAGGGCGGCGCGACTGCCCAGTCTCGCCTGGCAGACCGTACGGGACGGGCTGCGCCGCGGACCGGTGCTGGTCCAGGTGCCGCGTCGCGGATACGCGCCGCGGCTGGCCTGCGAGCGCTGCCGTGAACCTGCCCGGTGCCGCCACTGCGCCGGGCCGCTGGAGGCGCCGGACCAGCGGGATCTCAACTGTGCGTGGTGCGGGCGGGCCGAGGCCGCCTGGCACTGCGTGGCCTGCGGCTCCCAGCGGCTGCGGGCCCAGATCGTCGGCGCCCGCCGGACGGCCGAGGAGCTCGGCCGGGCCTTCCCCGCCGTGCCGGTGCGGACGTCCGGCCGCGACCACATCCTGGACTCCGTGCCGGCCGCGCCCGCGCTGGTCGTGAGCACCCCGGGCGCCGAACCCGTCGCCGAGGGCGGTTATGCGGCCGCGCTGCTGCTGGACGGCTGGGCGATGGTCGGCCGCCCCGATCTGCGGGCCGGCGAGGAGGCGCTGCGCCGCTGGACCGCCGCGGCCTCGCTGGTACAGGGCCAGCCGGAGGGCGGCACGGTGGTGATCGTCGCCGAACCGACCCTGCGGCCGGTCCAGGCGCTGGTGCGCTGGGACCCGGTCGGCCATGCCCGCCGCGAGCTGGCGGAACGCGCCGAGCTGGGTTTCCCGCCGGTGTCCCGGATGGCGTCGGTGACCGGCCTGCCGGAGGCGCTCGCGGCGTTCCTTGCCGCCGCCGAACTGCCGCCGGAGGCGGAGGTGCTCGGCCCGGTCCCGGTTCCGGGTACCGAACCCGGCAGGCCCAGAAGACCGTGGGACGCGCCGCTGGGGGAGAGCTGGGAGCGGGCGCTGCTCAGGGTTCCGCCGGGCAGCGGCGCCGCGCTGGCTGCCGCGCTGAAGACGGCACAGGCCGCGCGGACGGCCCGGGGCAGCGGTGATCCGGTCCGGATCAGGATCGATCCCCCGGACATCGGCTGACCCGGCCCGCCGGCGCCCGGTGGACGGTGCACATACGATTGCCCCGCCGTGCGCCAGGCACCGTGGGGCAGAGGGGGACTCGGTCAGCCGTTGCGCGGGCCGGGGAAGACGCCGGGGCGCAGTTCCTCGCGCAGGGGAGGCCGGTCCGCGGAGGGCTGCGGGGGCATGGAGCGGGCGGCGGGTACGGCGGGCAGCACCGGAGCCGTGCCGGACCCGGGCGTCACGGGCAGCGGACACGGCACGGCGGTCTCGGCCGGCACCTCGGTGGTTCCCGGCTGCGGGGTGTTCCGGCGGGCGCCGTAGCGCCGGTGGACCGCCTGCTTGGTGACCCCGAGCGCGGAGCCCACCGCATCCCAGGAGAAGCCCAGCGAGCGGTCGAAGTCCACTGCCGCCGTCACCAGGGTCTCGACGCTGTCGCGCAGTTCCTGGGCCAGCCTGACGGTGGGGGCCGGGGCCCTGCCGTAGACGACGAAGCCCGTGGACGGGCCGGAGCGGCGCGGACGGTAGACGTTGCCCAGTTGGGCCGTGAGCGTGCGCAGTGCGTCCACCTGCCGCCGGACCCGCTCGATGTCCCGCACCAACAGATGCAGGCTGGCCCGCGCTTGGGCGTCGTGGGTTGCGTGGTCGGCCATGAAGAAGCCTCTCGAACCGGCGTTGAAAGGGGCCGGGCCGCACGGTGGCGGCCCGCTTCGGTCAATCTCTCTTGACCAACGCGTGACCCGGTGATGTGGTCACGCTCCAGGGGCGTATGCGTCGAAACGCGGGGCGCACGGCCGTGCGTACGCCCCCGGCGGGGCGGTGTTCCCGCACCGGCGTAGTACGCTCTGGCTCTGCCCCTGGGCAGCGGTCAGGGCTTGGCCGTCACGAGGCTCTGGTGAGCCAAGTGAGAAGCCGCCCCGTTCGTGGGGCGGAGGAGTCACAGACTGGTGCGCTGCTCAACTTCCCGTACCAGCTTGAGAGGCCATCGGATGAAGCTCGTCTTCGCAGGCACCCCCGAGGTTGCCGTACCCGCCTTGGACGCCTTGATCGCCTCCGGCCGCCACGAGGTGGCCGCTGTCGTCACCCGCCCCGACGCACCTTCGGGGCGGGGGCGCCGCTTGGTCGCCAGCCCCGTCGCCGAGCGCGCCGAGGAGGCCGGGATCGAGGTGCTCAAGCCCGCCCGCCCGCGCGACGAGGACTTCCTCGCACGGCTGCGGGAGATCGCCCCGGACTGCTGTCCGGTCGTCGCGTACGGGGCGCTGCTGCCCAAGATCGCCCTCGACGTACCCGCCCGTGGCTGGGTCAACCTCCACTTCTCGCTGCTGCCCGCCTGGCGCGGCGCGGCCCCCGTCCAGCACGCGGTGATGGCCGGCGACGAGGTCACCGGCGCCTCGACCTTCCTGATCGAGGAGGGGCTCGACTCGGGCCCGGTGTACGGCGTCCTCACCGAGGAGGTGCGGCCCACGGACACCAGCGGTGATCTGCTGACCCGGCTCGCCTTCGCCGGTGCCGGGCTGCTCGCCGCGACCATGGACGGCATCGAGGACGGCACGCTGCACGCCGTGCCGCAGCCCGTGGACGGCGTCACCCTCGCACCGAAGATCACCGTCGAGGACGCCCAGGTGCAGTGGTCCGCACCGGCACTGAGGGTCGACCGGGTGGTGCGTGGCTGCACCCCCGCCCCCGGGGCATGGACGCTCTTCCGCGGGGAACGCCTCAAGCTGATCCAGGCCGTGCCGGTCCTGGACCGCGCCGATCTGGCGCCCGGTGAGCTGTCCGCGTCCAAGAACCATGTGTACGTCGGCACCGGATCGCACGCCGTCGAGCTGCTCTGGGTCCAGCCGCAGGGCAAGAAGCCGATGCGGGCCGCGGACTGGGCGCGCGGGGTGCGGATCGTCCCGGGGGAGCTGGTGGGGATCTAGCGCCGCTTCCCTGAGCAAGGCGTCCTGGCAGCTCACTCAGCCACTGTCCCGGTACGGAGGGATTACGCTGGGAGGATTCGCCCCTCACCATCAGCGGAGCACCTTTCACGTGAACGACCAGCAGCGTCGCCGTCCCGCCAAGCCGCATCGCCGGCCCCAGAAGGACCCGGTCCGGTTCCTCGCCTTCGAGGCGCTCAGGGCCGTCGACGAACGCGACGCGTACGCCAACCTCGTCCTGCCCCCGCTGCTGAAGAAGGCACGCGCCAAGGGCGACTTCGACGCCAGGGACGCGGCGCTGGCGACCGAACTGGTCTACGGGACGCTGCGCCGCCAGGGCACGTACGACGCGATCGTCGCGGCCTGCATCGACCGGCCGCTGCGGGAGGTCGACCCGCCGGTTCTCGACGTGCTCAACATGGGCGTGCACCAGCTGCTCGGCACCCGTATCCCCACCCACGCCGCGGTATCCGCCAGCGTGGAGCTGGCCCGGGTGGTACTCGGCGAGGGGCGCGCCAAGTTCGTCAACGCCGTGCTGCGGAAGGTCGCCGCGGACGACCTCGACGGCTGGGTGGCGCGCGTCGCGCCGTCGTACGACGAGGACGCCGAGGACCACCTGGCGGTCGTGCACTCGCATCCGCGCTGGATCGTCTCCGCGCTCTGGGACGCGCTGGGCGGCGGCCGCGCCGGGATCGAGGACCTCCTCGAAGCCGACAACGAGCGGCCCGAGGTCACCCTCGTCGCCCGCCCCGGCCGCTCCACCACCGAGGAGCTGCTCACGGCCCTCGGTGACGAGAACGGCCTCCCCGGCCGCTGGTCGCCTTATGCCGTGCGGATGGCGGAGGGCGGCGAGCCCGGCGCCCTGGGCGCCGTGCAGGAGGGCCGCGCCGGGGTCCAGGACGAGGGCAGCCAGCTGGTGGCCGCCGCTCTCGCCAACGCGCCGGTGGAGGGCAGCGACAGCCGCTGGCTCGACGGATGCGCCGGACCGGGTGGCAAGGCCGCGCTGCTCGCTGCCCTCGCCGCCGAACGCGGAGCCGCGCTGCTGGCCGCCGAGAAGCAGCCGCACCGGGCCCGTCTCGTGGAGCGGGCACTGGCCGGCAACCCCGGTCCGTACCAGGTGATCACCGCCGACGGCACCCGCCCGCCGTGGCAGCCCGGCGTCTTCGACCGGGTCCTGATGGACGTACCGTGCTCCGGCCTCGGCGCGCTGCGCCGCCGCCCGGAGTCCCGCTGGCGCCGCCGCGCCGAGGACCTGGAGAACTTCGCGCCGCTGCAACGCGGTCTGCTGCGTGAGGCGTTGAAGGCCGTGCGGGTCGGCGGCATCGTCGGTTACGCGACCTGCTCGCCGCATCTCGCGGAGACCCGGGTGGTGGTCGAGGACGTACTCAAGGGGCGCGGCGGTGAGCCGGTCGAGGCGGAGTGGGTGGACGCGCGTCCGCTGATGCCGGGTGTGCCCGCGCTGGGCGACGGACCCGACGTCCAGCTGTGGCCGCATCTGCACGGCACGGACGCGATGTACCTCGCGCTGTTGCGTCGTACGGCCTGACGGCTACCTTCCGGGCCCTCGGCCCGGGCCGAATCGCCGGGATTGTGCGAACTGTAATGATCCCGTGAGGCTTTGGGGCGTACCGAGGCAGGGAAGTGCCGCGGAACGTGGCACGCTTGGCACATGGCCCAGATCAACCCGAGCATCCTGTCCGCCGACTTCGCCCGTCTCGCCGAGGAGGCGACAGCTGTCGAAGGCGCCGACTGGCTCCACGTCGATGTGATGGACAACCACTTCGTGCCCAATCTGACCCTCGGCGTGCCGATCGTGGAATCGCTCAGCCGGGCCACGGAGACGCCGCTGGACTGCCATCTGATGATCGAGGACCCGGACCGCTGGGCGCCGCAGTACGTCGAGGCGGGTGCCGGTTCCGTCACCTTCCACGTGGAGGCCGCGGCAGCGCCCGTACGGCTGGCGCGGGAGATCCGGGCCAAGGGCGCCCGCGCCTCGATGGCGCTCAGGCCGGCGACGCCCATCGAGCCGTACGAGGACCTGCTTCCCGAGCTCGACATGCTGCTGATCATGACGGTGGAGCCGGGCTTCGGCGGCCAGGCCTTCCTCGACATCATGCTGCCGAAGATCCGCCGCACCCGTGAGCTGATCTCCAAGCACGGTCTGGAGCTGTGGCTGCAGGTCGACGGTGGCGTCTCGGAATCCACCATCGAGCGGTGCGCCGAGGCCGGTGCGGACGTCTTCGTCGCCGGCTCGGCGGTGTACGGGGCCAATGACCCGGCCGAGGCGGTACGCGCCCTGCGTACCAAGGCGGACGGGACGATCGCTTCGGCGGCCTGGGCGTGCAACCACTGAAGCCGACGGGGACGTCGGCAGTGACGGCGGCACCGACTCCGGCCCCCGATTGCCGGTCGGCTCGGCCACGTGCAGATGAACGCGGTCCGACGGGACCGATCAAGGATTGCCGTATCTGACAGGATGAACGGCGTATCGAGCGTGTGAACAGCAGTGAGGAGATCGCGGTGTCTGCAATGTCGGCGGGCAGGTCCGCCCTGCGGATGGGGCCCGCGGAGCTGGTGCAGGCGGCGGCCATGGCCCGTCGCTTCTACCTTGAGGGGAAGTCGAAGATCCAGATCGCCGAGGAGTTCGGCGTCAGCCGCTTCAAGGTGGCCCGGGTCCTGGAGACGGCCCTTGAGCGTGACCTCGTACGGATCGAGATCCGGGTCCCCGCAGAACTGGACGCGGAGCGCTCCGACGCGCTGCGGGCCCGCTACGGGCTGCGGCACGCGGTCGTCGTCGAATCGCCGGCAGAGGAGGAGGACGACGCCCCGGACCCGGAGAATCTGGGTGAGGTCGCGGCCGACCTTCTGGGCGAACTGGTGAACGAGGGCGATGTGCTGGGCCTGGCCTGGGGCCGGTCCACCATTCACATGGCGGCGGCCCTCGACCGGCTGCCGCCGTGCACGGTCGTCCAGCTGACCGGGGTGTACGACGCGGGAACGGCCGAGCGCGGCTCGGTCGAGGCGGTCCGCAGGGCCGCCCAGGTGTCCGGCGGCGAGGCCCACCCGATCTATGCGCCGATGCTGCTGCCCGACCCGGCCACGGCCGCCGCGCTGCGTCACCAGACCGGCATCGCCCGTGCCTTCGAATACTTCGACAAGGTGACGGTCGCCGCGGTCTCCATCGGCTCGTGGGAGCCGGGTATCTCCACCGTCCACGACATGCTCACGGACGAGGAGCGGGCACACTACGCGTCGCTGGGCGTCGCTGCCGAGATGTCCGCCCACCTCTTCGACACGCAGGGGCGTCGGGTCGGCCGTGACCTGGGGGAGCGGTGCATCACGGTCGAGGCGGACCGGCTGCGCCGGATCCCCGAGGTGGTGGCGATCGCGGGCGGCCAGCGCAAGGCGGCGGCGATCGGGGCGGTCCTGCGGTCCGGTCTGGTCACCAGCCTGGTGACGGACACGGCCGCTGCCGACTATCTGCTGACGGAGTCGGCGGCGCCGCAGCGGCCCGCGCTGGAGCGCGCCGACCCGGACGGCGATTAGGGCCTCTCGTTCGGATCAGCTGGGCTTGCGGGGTCCGGCACGCACCTCTGCGGCGTTGTCGCGAGGACGAAATGTTCAGGGGGAAAGCCGGGTGCGGCACGCGCACCCGGCTTTCTCCGTACTGTCCTGCTCTTTTCTGTGTGATCCTCAGCCGACGCGTCCCTCGGCCCCGCGGTCGGCGGGTTCCGGTCCGATGCCCAGGACCGTCGCCTCCAGGTACTGCTCCGGCGCCTTGTACTGGCTGACGTCGGCCGGGTTGTAGCGGGGTGTCTGCCGTGACCAGTCCAGATTGCCGCGCATCCAGCTCCGCATCCCGTCCAGGTACGGGAGGAGCATCCCGGACAGCTGGGGATAGGCCATGAGCAGTTCGGCCTCGGCCGCCAGGAAGCGCTCGGTCTCGGTGGCGATCTCCGCGCAGACGTGTTCGAGCGCCTGCTGCTTTCCGTAACCGCGGTGGTGCCGGACCAGATGGACGAGGTTGTGGATCTCGCCGAGTACCTGTTCCTTCTCGTACGAGTACACGTCGTTGGCCCAGCACACGACGTTGCCCGACGTTTCCACGGCGACGATGAACCGGGGATCGTTGTGGATCGACTCGGGCGCCTCGATGCCGGTCACGATCTCGATCAGGTCCGTGCAGACGTGTGTCGCGCCGGTGTGCCGCCGCTTGGCGATGTAGGTCTCCTCGGACGGCACGACACCGTTCGCCCGGTTCCCCGTCTCCCAGGTGGTGGCCGTGGTGAGGTAGGCGACCAGGTGCCGGGCGAAGCGCCGGAGCCAGTGCGCCGCCGCGTTCGGCGTCGTACGTTTCCACAGGTCGGCCAGGGCGACCACGGCGGCCGGGAGATCCTCGTCCGGCAGCGGGCCGGCACCGGTGCCCTCGACCACGCTGCGCATCAGGGCGACCACGTCCCGCACCCGCTCCGGGCTGCGGCCGAGGTGGCCGTCGTCGAGCTGGTCGTCGACGAGGAACAGCCACACGAGCCAGTCGGCGACGAGGTCGAGATTGTGCTCATTCGCGGTCGGGTACACCATGCCGACGAAGGCGCCGAAATCGGCTTGCTCGAAGCGCTCCCTGGCTGAATCGCGGTGCACCAGGCCGGTGTTGCGCGTCCAGTTGTCGAGGTGTTCACGGGTGTGCGCGACGTGCGGATTCGTCCGCTGGGGGAACGGGCAGTAGATGTCCGGCAGTTCGTTCTCCACGGCGGGTCTGGATCCTCTCCGGTCGTACGTATGGCGGAAGTTGGGGCTGTTCCGCCTGTTCCTCGGGACGTAGGCGTGACCCGCGGGACCTGCGCGTTGGAAGCTACCTGACCCCTTGTCGTCAGGTCTAGGGAAGATGATCGCGAATGGTTCGCATGTCATTCGGGTAGGGTCCCCGCACAAGGCAGGTTTCGCTTGCCCGGGGCTCCCGCACTCGCTCCCTGGAGGAACGTATGAACGCGGGGGGCATTTGCTGTGCCTTCGTGGCAGCGACCTGTGCCGTTTCGCGTGAAAATATGAGTGTCATGCGTTTTCTTGAACCCGGCACCGGTCGTTATACACAGTCCCCCTCGGTCCCGTACGACCTCACGTACGACGATGTCTTCATGGTCCCGGGCCGCTCAGCGGTCGGTTCCCGTCAGGGGGTCGACCTCTCCTCGCCGGACGGCACCGGCACCACCATCCCGCTCGTCGTTGCCAACATGACGGCGATCGCGGGCCGCCGGATGGCCGAAACGATCGCCCGCCGCGGCGGTCTGGTCGTCATTCCGCAGGACATCCCGATCGACGTCGTCACCGACGTCATCTCCTGGGTGAAGACGCGCCACCTCGTGCTCGACACGCCGATCGTGCTCGCCCCGGGCCAGACGGTCGCCGACGCCCTGTCCCTGCTCCCGAAGCGTGCCCACGGCGCGGGCGTCGTCGTCGACGAGGAGCAGCGGCCCATCGGCGTCGTCACCGACCACGACCTGACCGGCGTCGACCGCTTCACCCAGCTCTCCGTGGTCATGTCCAAGGACCTCGTGCTGCTCGACGCGGACATCGACCCGCGCGACGCGTTCAACAAGCTTGACGGCGCCCACCGCAAGCTCGCCCCCGCGGTCGACGCGGACGGCCGGCTCGTCGGCATCCTCACCCGCAAGGCGGCGCTCCGCGCCACGCTCTACACCCCGGCCACCGACGCCGACGGCAGGCTGCGGATCGCCGCCGCCGTCGGGATCAACGGCGATGTCGCGGGCAAGGCCAAGCAGCTCCTCGACGCGGGCGTCGACACGCTCGTCGTCGACACCGCGCACGGCCACCAGGAGTCCATGATCAGCGCGGTCCGCGCGGTCCGGGCGCTCGACCCGCAGGTGCCGATCGTCGCGGGCAACATCGTCGCCGCCGAGGGCGTGCGCGACCTCATCGAGGCCGGCGCGGACATCATCAAGGTCGGGGTCGGCCCCGGTGCCATGTGCACCACGCGGATGATGACCGGTGTCGGACGGCCGCAGTTCTCCGCGGTGCTGGAGTGCGCCGCAGAGGCGAAGAAGCACGGCAAGCACGTCTGGGCGGACGGCGGCGTCCGCCACCCGCGCGATGTCGCCATGGCGCTCGCCGCGGGCGCGTCCAACGTGATGATCGGCTCCTGGTTCGCCGGTACGCACGAGTCACCCGGCGACCTCCAGCAGGCCGCCGACGGCCGGTACTACAAGGAGTCCTTCGGCATGGCGTCCGCGCGCGCCGTGAAGAACCGTACGTCGGACGAGTCCGCGTACGACCGGGCCCGCAAGGCGCTCTTCGAAGAGGGCATCTCCACCTCGCGGATGTTCCTGGACCCGGCCCGTCCCGGCGTCGAGGATCTGATCGACTCGATCATCGCGGGCGTCCGCTCCTCCTTCACGTACGCCGGTGCGGCGTCCCTGGAGGAGTTCGCCGAGAAGGCGGTCGTCGGTGTGCAGAGCGCCGCCGGTTACGCCGAGGGCAAGCCGCTGCACGCCAGCTGGAGCTAGTGCCGCGACCGGCAATGTTTGCCTCATGAGGAGCGTCGTCGAGCGGGCGTGCTGGGCGGTGCGACGGGGCAGAGCTTGCCGGGAGGGGCACCAGGGTCCTTCGTTCGGGTCAGGCCGGACTCCGCGAGCATGATCCGAACGAGAGGCCCTGGGCGTATTGACCCGCGGGGTTGTTCACGAGGACTGCGCCTGGGCCGCTGTTGCGGCCCGGGCGTTCTCCGTTGCCAGGGGTACGTAGGGGGTGAGGGCATCTGCGACCGCCGCCGCCAGCAGGGCGTGGCCGCTGTCGTCCGGGTGGAGGCCGTCCACCAGGTGTTCCGGGCCCAGGACCTCCCGTCCCGGCAGTACCGACAGCCGGGCGTCCCCCGCCCGGACGAGGCTCGCGCCGGCCCGCTCCAGCGCCGTCCGCAGCTCGGACAGCGTGGCTCCCAGGGCGTTCGGGGTGTCCTCCGCGTCCGGGCGCAGGAGCGGCGAGACCAGCAGGATCGGCGTCCCCGGGTGGCCCGCGCGCACCAGGGCGACGAAGGCGCGCACCGTCTCGTACAGCAGCGGCGCCGAGAACGGTACCGACGCCCAGCAGTTCGTACCGAAGGCCAGCGTCAGTACGTCGGCCGGGAGCCCGGCGATCTGCTCGGCGACGCACAACTCCCCGCGCGCCGAACCCGCGTACCCGAGGTTGACCGGGTCGAGGCCCAGCGCGCGGCCCGCCACGGCGGGCCAGGCGTGGGCCGGGCGTGCCGACCACCAGCCCTCGGTGATCGAGTCCCCGTGGACCACCCACCGCGGCCGCACCGGGGCGGGCAGCAGCGCCCCGCCCACTGCCCGCAGCCCCAGGATCGCCGGGCCCAGCGTCTCCGGCGGATGGACGGTGAACGGGCCTTCCCCCGGCGGGAGTCCGATCACGGTGACGGCCTCCTCGGCGGGGGCGACGAGGACCTCCGCGACACACTGCCCGCCCTGCCACAGTGCGAAGAGCCCGGCTCGGCCGTCCGCCGCGCCCCGGGCCGCGGCGCGGTAGCGGATCTCCACCGCACGCGCTCCCGGTGCCAGGAACTCCAGCCGGACCCCGGTCGGCAGCAGCGCCCGCTCCGCGGTGTCCCACGGCAGCCGCGCCCGATCGGCCGGGTCGGCGCGGACCGGGCACACGCCGTCCCACCAGGCGACACCTCGCAGGAAGGGGGCGGGGTCGAGCCAGGTCATCGGAGCTCCGTTCGCCGGGTACGCACTCCACCCCTACCCCGTTGCACCGTGCCGACGTCCGTACGGCCCCGCCCACCACCACGTGTTCTACTTCGGTTGCGGCACCGTGCTGCCGACGCCCCGACCGGCCATCGCAGAGAAGTGATCCACCTGAAGTGCGACTGAACGATCTCGACGAACGCATCGTCCACGCCCTTGCCGAGGACGCCCGCCGCTCCTACGCCGACATCGGCGCGATCATCGGCCTGTCCGCGCCCGCGGTGAAACGCCGGGTCGACCGGTTGCGGGCGGAGGGGGCCATCACCGGATTCACCGTGCGGGTGGACCCGGCGGCGCTCGGCTGGGAGACCGAGGGTTTCATCGAGATCTACTGCAGCCGCAACACCTCACCGGAAGCGATCAAGAGCGGTCTGGCGCGCTACCCCGAGATCGCCTCGGCCTCCACGGTCACCGGGGAGGCCGACGCGATCGTCCAGGTCTTCGCCGCCGACATGCGCCACTTCGAGCAGGTGCTGGAGCGGATCGCGGGCGAGCCCTATGTGGAGCGAACCAAGTCCGTGCTGGTGCTGTCGCCGCTGCTGCGGCGGTACTCCTCGGGGACGCCGGGCTGATCCTGCGGGCGGGTATCAGCTCTTCTGCTTGTACTCCGGGTGCCAGGGCAGCACCGTGAAGTCGCCGGTGCCCGCCTCGACCTTCTCGAACGGGGCCGAGGACACGCATGGGGGCAGGTGGTCCTCCGCCTCCTGGTTCATCCAGCTGTAGCGCAGCTGCGATCGCGGCGAGCCGGGTGCGGGTGTGCGCGATGCGGGTCATGACAGGCCTTCCGTAGGGCGGAGCGGGAGTCGCTCGGACGGCTCCCACTCTTCCCGCGGGACCACCGCCGCACATCGCGCCAGGGGCCCCGTCCGCTCTCCGCCGCTCGGTGGGGACCCGCTCCGACGCGAGACCGATATCACCCCTCTGACCTGCCCAGACGCTCCACGCAACGAATCACCGCCGGACCGGCGAATTGCGCAATGGATCGACGGTCGGCGCGCAACGCTCGCGCCTTGTCCGGCCGGATTACCGGCCCGTACCGTCTATACGTCCCCGCCCCGCCCGTACTGCCCGAGGTCAGCCATGCCGCCGTTGCGCACCGCCCTGCTCCAGAGCTCCGGACGTCCGGGCTCGGTGGCCGAGAACATCAAGGCCCTCGACGAGGCGGCAGAGCGCGCGGCAGCCGCCGGGGCGCGGCTGCTCGTCTGTCCCGAGCTGTTCCTGACCGGGTATGCCATCGGCGACGACGTACCCCTGCTGGCCGAGCCCGCCGACGGCGCCTCCGCGCAGACCGTGGCCTCCATCGCCGTACGGCACGGGCTCGCGGTCCTCTACGGGTACCCGGAGCGCGCGGACGAGCTGATCTTCAACTCCGCGCAACTGATCGGCCCCGACGGCACCCGGCTCGCCAACTACCGCAAGACCCACCTCTTCGGCTGCTTCGAGCAGCAGTGGTTCACCCCCGGCGAGCAGACCGTCGTCCAGACCGAACTGGACGGCGTACGCATCGGGATCATGATCTGTTACGACGTCGAGTTCCCGGAGAACGTACGGGCGCACGCCCTCGCCGCCACCGATCTGCTGCTGGTGCCGACCGCGCAGATGCACCCCTTCCAGTTCGTCCCCGAGTCCCTCGTGCCGGTCCGCGCCTTCGAGAACCAGATGTATGTCGCGTACGTCAACAGGACCGGTCCGGAAGGCGAGTTCGAGTTCGTCGGGCTGAGCTGTCTGGCCGGCCCCGACGGCACGGTCCGCACCCGCGCCGGACGTGGCGAGGAGCTCGTGGTCGGCGAGGTCGACCCGGAGTTCCTGACCGCGTCCCGCGCCGGCAACCCGTATCTGCGCGACCGCCGCCCCGGTCTGTACGGCTCCCTCGTCTGAGCCCGCCGCGCCCCTCTCTTCCACTGCCCTCGCAAGGAGTCCCCACCCCATGACGTCCACGGTGCCCAACGCCGTCCAGCACACCGACGCGCAGCCGCCGATCACCATGTTCGGTCCGGACTTCCCCTACGCGTACGACGACTTCCTGGCGCACCCCGCGGGGCTGGGGCAGATACCGGCGACCGAGCACGGCGCCGAGGTGGCGGTCATCGGCGGCGGGCTCTCCGGCATCGTGGCGGCGTACGAACTGATGAAGATGGGCCTCAAGCCCGTCGTCTACGAGGCGGACCGGATAGGCGGCCGGCTGCGTACCGTCGGCTTCGACGGGTGCGACCCTTCACTGACCGCCGAGATGGGCGCGATGCGCTTCCCGCCGTCATCCACGGCGCTGCAGCACTACATCGACCTGGTGGGCCTGGAGACCAGCCCGTTCCCCAACCCGCTCGCGCCGACCACCCCGTCGACCGTCGTCGACCTCAAGGGCGAGTCGCACTACGCGGAGACGATCGACGACCTGCCGCAGGTCTACCGCGACGTGATGGACGCCTGGAACGCCTGTCTGGAGGAGGGCGCCGACTTCTCCGACATGAACCGGGCGATGCGTGAGCGCGATGTCCCGCGGATCCGGGAGATCTGGGCGAAGCTCGTCGAGAAGCTCGACAACCAGACCTTCTACGGCTTCCTCTGCGCCTCCGACGCCTTCAAGTCGTTCCGGCACCGCGAGATCTTCGGCCAGGTCGGGTTCGGCACCGGCGGCTGGGACACCGACTTCCCCAACTCCATCCTGGAGATCCTGCGGGTCGTCTACACCGAGGCCGACGACCACCACCGCGGCATCGTCGGCGGCAGCCAGCAGCTCCCGCTGCGGCTCTGGGACCGTGAGCCGCAGAAGATCGTGCACTGGCCGCTCGGTACCTCGCTGTCCTCACTGCACGAGGGGGAGCCGCGTCCCGCCGTGACCCGGCTGCACCGCACCGCCGGGAACCGGATCACGGTCACCGACGCGACCGGCGACATCCGCACCTTCCGGGCGGCGATCTTCACGGGGCAGTCCTGGCTGCTGCTCTCCAAGATCGCCTGCGACGACGAGCTGTTCCCCATCGACCACTGGACGGCGATGGAGCGGACCCACTACATGGAGTCGTCGAAGCTGTTCGTACCCGTCGACCGGCCGTTCTGGCTGGACAAGGCCGTCGACGGCAGGGGGGTTCCCACCGGACGCGACACCATGTCGATGACGCTCACCGACCGGATGACCCGGGGCACGTACCTTCTCGACGACGGGCCCGACAAGCCGGCCGTCATCTGCCTCTCGTACACCTGGTGCGACGACAGTCTGAAGTGGCTGCCGCTCTCCCCGAACGAGCGCATGGAAGTGATGCTGAAGTCGCTCGGCGAGATCTACCCGAACGTGGACATCAGGAAGCACATCATCGGCAATCCGGTGACGGTCTCCTGGGAGAACGAGCCCTATTTCATGGGTGCGTTCAAGGCCAACCTGCCGGGCCACTACCGCTACCAGCGGCGGCTGTTCACCCATTTCATGCAGGACCGGCTGCCCGCCGACAAGCGGGGACTCTTCCTCGCGGGCGACGACATCTCGTGGACGGCCGGGTGGGCCGAGGGCGCCGTGCAGACCGCGCTCAACGCCGTATGGGGTGTGATGAACCACTTCGGCGGTGCCACGGACGCGACGAACCCCGGCCCCGGCGATGTCTTCGACGACATCGCCCCGGTCGAACTCCCGGAGGACTGACCCGCGCCCGCATCCGGCTTCCCGACACCGCCGAGATCCGGGCAGCCCTGCCTCGGCTGCTCACCGACGCGGTGGCGGGGGAGGAGCACGTGGGCATGGCCCGTCCGTTGCCGGCCGACCCGGCGGCGGTACGGGCGACGGTCACCGCGCCCGGAGCCGTCCACCGGTACGGCGACAGTTTCTGAGCACCCGGTGGGGCGCGGTCAGCGGCAAGGAGTGAGCAGACAGCGCCCCACCAGACCGGCCCCCGCGTCCATCCGCTGCCGGAACTCCTCGGCGAGGAGCGGGAGATCACGCAGCCGCCACAGCACCCGGGCCGCCGACCATGCCGCCTCACGGGCCCGCTCCAGGCACCACGACCCCAGCAGATGGGTGAGCGGATCCGCGACCTCCAGCAGATCGGGCCCCGGCATCAGATCCTCCCGGATCTGCTCCTCCAGCATCACGAGGAGATCACCCACCTGGTCGAATTCGTCCTCCAGCTCCGGCGGAGCGCAGTGCAGCGCATGGCAGGTGTCCACGACCGCGAGTGCCAGGTCATGGCCGATGTGTGCGTTGATACCCGCCAGTGCGAACTGCAGCGGCCGTACGCCGGGATGGCGCCGGTACTGGAACAGCGGGCGCCAGCAGTCGGGCGGCCGTCGCCCGGCCGTCGCCGCGTCGACCGCCGTCAGATAGCGCTCCGCGAACCGCACGTCCAGGGCGGCGGTGGCCACCCGGTCCGGGAACGCGCCACCGGAGATCCGCCGGTCGACGGTCTCGGTGACCGTCAGATAGACCCGGTTGAAGACGGCCACCCCGTCCACCGGCGGCCAGGAGGACTGAAAGTCACGCATCCGCCCGATCACCGAGGTGACATCGGGCGCCGCGGTGACGGGACCGGCCCGGTCCGTGAACTGTTCCATCAGGACCTAGCCAGGGGACGCCCCGCTTTAGCGGGGTGGGGAATGGCTTCTCTGGACTGCTCTGGCCTCAACCTGGTCCACGGATCTGCGCTGTTCACCTGTACCGCCTTTCTGCTGCATTAGACCTGTCGCGTGTGTATAGTGATCACGTGGCCGTGACCAGGAAGGTCCGCCGATTCTCCGGCGGCGTGTATGACCTCGGGCTCCACGTGGTGTGGTGTCCGAAGTACCGCCGTCCGGTCCTCGACGGCCGGGTCGCGGAACGTCTGGAGGAGCTGGTCCGAGCCAGGGCCGACGAACGCGGCTGGGAGATCATCACCCTTGAGGTGATGCCCGACCACGTGCACCTGTTCGTCAAGCACGACCCGAAATCGTCGGCGTCGTACGTGGCCAACCAGTTCAAGGGCTTCACCTCCCGCGTGCTGCGCGAGGAGTTCCCGCACCTGAAGTCGCGGATGCCCACCTTGTGGTCTTCGTCGTACTTCGCCGCCTCGGTCGGCGCGGTCAGCGCGGCGACGGTGGAGGAGTACATCAACACCCAGTGGGAACGCCCCTGGAAGAAGGACAAGGAGGCGCGGGGTTGATACGCGCCTACAAGTTCCGCCTTCGCCCCACCGCCGGTCAGGCCCGCGCCCTCGGCGAGATGCTGCGGGATCACTGCTCGCTCTACAACGGAGCGTTGCAGGAACGGCGGGATGCCTACCGGCACGTCTCGAAGACCGGGATCACCTACGGGGGTCAGTCCGCGCAGCTCAAGGAGATCCGGGCGTTCGACCCGCAGCGCCAGGGACGCTGGTCGTTCTCCTCCCAGCAGGCCACGTTGCGCCGGCTGGACAAGGCATTCCAGGCGTTCTTCCGCCGGGCCGGGGCCGGGCAGACGCCGGGCTACCCGCGCTTCAAGGGCGTCGGCCACTTCGACACGGTGACCTTTCCCAAAAACGGGGACGGATGCCGATGGGACTCCACACCCCACGATCCGGTCACCCGCGTACGCCTCCAAGGCGTCGGGCATGTGCGCGTGCACCAGCACCGGCCCGTGAAGGGCCGCGTCAAGACGATCTCGGTCAAGCGTGAGGGTAAGCACTGGTACGTGCTCCTCGCCTGTGACGAGGTCCCTGCCGAGCCGCTTCCCGCAACGGGCAGCATCGTGGGCATCGACATGGGCGTGACGCACTTTTTGACCACGTCCAACGGCGAGCACGTGGCGAACCCGCGCTTCCTCGAGGCCTCGGCCGAAGCCCTTGCCGAAGCACAGCGGCACCTGGACACCTTCCCCAGGCGCACCCGCCGCCGCACGAAGAAACACCGGGCCGCCGCCCGAGCCGTGGCGAAGATCCACGCGAAGATCCGGCGGCAGCGTCTCGACCACCACCACAAGCAGGCCCTCGCCCTGGTCCGCGAGCACGACGTGATCGGACATGAGCGGCTGAACATCACGGGCATGACCCAAACGCCCGCACCCAAGCCCGACCTCGCCCGTCCCGGCAGTTTCCTGCCGAGCCAGGCTACTGCGAAAGCCGGGCTGAACCGCAGCATTCTTGACGCGGGTTGGGGGCAGTTCCTCGCGATCCTGGCGAACAAGGCTGAGAGTGCCGGTCGCCGTCTGGTCGCGGTGGACGCCCGCAACACCTCCCGCACCTGCCCCGACTGCGGGCACGTGAGCAGGGAGAACCGCGTCACCCAAGCGAAGTTCGAGTGCACCGCGTGCGGATTCGGCGCGAACGCCGACCACGTGGGCGCGCTGAACGTCCTCAACAGGGCCGGGCTGGTCCTCTGCGACGTGGCTTAGCCACCGACACAGGAAACCCGCCGCTTCAACGGTGGGTGGAGTCACCTGCTTGAACTGCGCCATGGGGGCAGCGTCCCAGCCGCGGGCACATCCTGGCGCCGACCGACCGCGGGTTCATCGGAACGGGGGAACGACGGCGGAGCCATCGGTGACCCGGAGGCCGGCCCCGAGACGCTCCGGACGGGGCAGCGCGGCGGACATGAGTTCCTTTCGGCAGCCCGGTGCGGAACCCCACTCGGTGCCACGGCCGACGGCGCTATCAGCTGGTTCGAGCGAACTGTCCGTCCACGATGTGCCGTGGGCCTGCATCTCCCTGACGGTCGGTCGGTCCATGCCCTGGCGTGACCCGGCGCGGCCGCCCCGGCGGCCGCAGCATCGACGCCAGGTCTGTTCGCCCCGGCGCCCTACGGGGGCCGACCGCGGCCCGGCAAGCGGTCGGCTCACCGGACGGCCCGCGGAATCTCTGCCGGGCGTGGCTACTGCGTGGGAGGTGTGGTGTCGTCGTACGAGGACGTACCCGCGTCCAGCAGGGGCTCCTGGGTCTTCAGATGGGCCGGGGCGAAGGCCCGAAGGACGTGGTAGCCGGTGATCACGACGATGGTGCCGAGGGCGATTCCGCTCAGCTCGAAGTTGTCGGTGATCTTCAGGCTGACCCCGCCGACGCCGATGATGATGCCCGCGGCGGCCGGTACCAGATTCAGCGGGTTGCGGAGGTCGACGTTGCCGCTCATCCAGATCTGGGCGCCCAGCAGACCGATCATTCCATACAGGATGACGGTGATGCCGCCGAGGACCCCGCCCGGGATCGCGGCGACGACCGCGCCGAACTTGGGACAGAGGCCGAACAGCAGGGCGAAGCAGGCAGCGGCCCAGTACGCGGCGGTGGAGTAGACACGGGTCGCGGCCATGACGCCGATGTTCTCGGAGTACGTGGTGTTGGGCGGACCGCCCACGGCGGTGGAGAGCATGGAGGCTGCGCCGTCCGCCGCGATGGCGGTGCCGAGCTTGTCGTCGAGCGAGTCACCGGTCATCTCGCCGACGGCTTTGACGTGCCCCGCGTTCTCCGCGATCAGCGCGATCACCACCGGCAGCGCGACCAGGATCGCGGACCACTCGAAGCTCGGGGCGTGGAAGGACGGCAGTCCGATCCAGTCGGCCTTGGAGACACCCGACAGGTCGAGGCGCCAGTGGTCGACCACCTCGGCGCCGCCCGCCGGTGAATGGATCTTGCCGAAGACCCGGTCCTGGACCCAGGACAGCGCATAGCCGAAGACCAGGCCGAGGAAGATCGCGATACGCGAGAAGAATCCGCGCAGGCACACGACGGCCATTCCGGTGAACAGCATCACCATCAGCGCGGTCCACTGATCCTGCGGCCAGTACGTCGACGCGGTGACCGGCGCGAGGTTGAAGCCGATGAGCATGACGACGGCGCCGGTGACCACGGGCGGCATCGCCGCATGGATGATCCGCGCGCCGAACCGCTGCACCGCGAGACCCGCGAGGAAGAGTGCCGCGCCGACGACGAAGACCGCCCCGGTGACGACGGAGCTGTCCCCGCCACTGGCCCGGATGGTCGCGGCCACGCCGACGAAGGAGAGCGAGCAGCCCAGATAGCTGGGCACCCGGCCGCGGGTGGCCAGCAGGAAGATGGCCGTCGCGACACCCGACATCATGATCGCGAGGTTCGGATTCAGACCCATGAGGACGGGAGCGACGAACGACGCGCCGAACATGGCCACCACGTGCTGGGCGCCGAGCCCGAACGTACGGGGCCAGGAGAGCCGCTCGTCGGGCCGGACCACGGCCCCCGGTGCGGGGGTCTTTCCGTCGCCGTGCAAGGTCCAGCGCACGCCGAGGCCGCCCATGGTCGCTCCCTGTGTGTCCGTGTGTGGCTCCGCGCGGTGCTCGGTGCTCGGTGCCGTTCGTCCGGCCCGGCGCGGTCCGCGGAAAAGATCAGCGTCATGGTAATGCCGGAGCGCCCATTGACTTGTGTCGGGTCCCTCTGCGTCGGCCTCGTCCGGGTCCCATCCATGAATCGTGCGCGAAGCATCGTCACTCCGAACAGGTGGCTCTACGCCCGCGCGGCCTTGCTCGTGAACGTCATTCACCTACTTGATTCTGTGATGAGGGTGCTCGATGCGTGGAAGACCCCGTCGGCGTCTCGGTGCCCTGCTCACCGCCGCGGCCGCTCCGACCGCCGCCCCGGTCCCGGCTGCCTCCTCGGCGGTCAGAGCGGCCGCCCCCGCGCACGGACACCGCCCGTCGCCCCGCGCGCCGAGGACCGTGGTCATCGACGGACACCGCATCGACACCTCGTTCCGCCTGGTCGAACGGTTCAGGCGCGGGGCTCGGCTGCCGCCGTGCCGGGAGCGCCGACCCCCTTCGCCGCGACCCGGCGGTCGCCCGCCCGCAACACGCCGGCGCCCAGCACCAGTCCGAATGCCAGCACGGTCACCAGGCCGAACGAAACGATCAGCGAGGTCGCTTCTGCCAGCGAACCGATGGCCGACGGGGCCATGAGTCCCGAGGTGTACGTGATGGTGGCAACGCCCGCGATCGCCCGACTCGGGTTCGGTCCACTGCGCCCGGCCGCCGCGAAGGCCAGGGGGACGACGACGGCGACACCGAGGCCGAGCAGCCCGAAGCCGCACATCGCGAGCGCCGAGTTCGGTGACGTGACCACGAGCAGCCCACCGGCCTGCCCGCCTGGCACCGCCGCCTGGTCCGGGTGCTGCAGCAGCGGCTGCCCGCGACCGTGCTCGTCGAGAACGAGACCAACCTCGCCGCCGTCGCCGAGTACCGCGTCGGAGCGGCCCGCGACCGTGACACCTTCGTCCTGCTCTGGCTCGGCCACGGCATCGGCGCCGCCGTACCTCCGGCCCGCCGAGCTCCGGCACCCGCCCTGCCGGACCGGCCACCGTCAACGCGGCCGTCCGGTCCGCGAGTTCGCCGACGCGCTTCACCGCATCGATGAGGTGTCCGGCCGCCGAGCCGTCGCCGCTGCGCGGCGTGGAGGCGCAGTGCACGATCGGAGCGAGCCCATCAGCAGTCCGGCGACGGCTACGCCGGCTGCGAGCAGGGTGGCTCTCGCACGAGGGGGGCAGTACGTGTCGTTCCTCCTGGGGAGGTCGACGGAACACAACTGGTAAGGAGGTGGGTCGCGTTGGGCCACGGGCGTGCGCACACGGCGGGGCCGTTCCTCGGAGGTGGCGCAGAGATTAAGAGGACTAGACCATTGAGTCAATAGGTCTGGACTACTCCACGCGGGGTGTCCGGATACGACCCCGCACGGAGGGCTCCCCGGGCCTGTTTGTGAGCCACTCCACAGCGCTCCCTCGCATGGCCCATGAGCGGGCGTGGCACACTGATCGTGTACCAGCAGCAGCGCACTCCGGGGTCGGTGCAATTCCGAACCGGCGGTTATAGTCCGCGACCCGTCCGCATCCAGCGGCCGGTTGACCAGGTGGAATTCCTGGACCGACGGTTAAAGTCCGGATGGGAGGCAGTGCGCGGCGGTCCGTCACAGGTACGCCGCCGTCGGCGGACGCGTGTCCGGGATCCCCGGAACACCTGCGTCCGTGTCTTCGGTTTCGGCGTCCCCTGTTGCGTTCCGCTTCATCTGTCGTCATCGACAGGCCCCGGAGTCCGTGCCCGAAGAGGCAGGAGGACCCGGTGGACACCGCAGCCGACACCACCGCCATGCGCCGAGCGATCGCGCTCGCCGCCCGCGGACTCGGCTCCACCAGCCCCAATCCGGTCGTCGGATGCGTGATCCTCGACGCCGGAGGGCAGCCGGCCGGTAAAGGCTTCCACCAGCGGGCCGGCGGGCCGCACGCCGAAATCCACGCCCTGCGCGAAGCAGGCGAGAAGGCCCGTGGCGGCACCGCCTACGTCACCCTCGAACCGTGCAACCACACCGGTCGCACCGGCCCCTGCGCCCAGGCGCTGACCGAGGCCGGCGTCAGCCGTGTCGTGTACGCGGTCGCCGACCCGAATCCGCAGGCCACCGGAGGGGCGGACACCCTCCGTGCCGCCGGGGTCACCGTGGAGCAGGGACTTCTTGGCGAACTCGCCGAGGCGGGCAACACCGCCTGGCTGACCTCGGTGCGGCTCGGCCGTCCGTACGTGCTGTGGAAGTACGCGGCGACCCTCGACGGCCGGATCGCGGCCGCCGACGCCACCAGCCGCTGGATCACCTCCGCCGAGTCCCGCGCCGACGTCCACCGGCTGCGCGCCGAGGCCGACGCCGTCGTGGTCGGCTCCGGCACCGCCCGCACGGACGACCCCCAGCTCGGTGTACGTGGCATCGAAGGCGCCGTGCAGCCGCTCCGGGTCGTCGTCGACACCGACGCCACCGCGGTACGGCCCGGCGCCCGCGTCCTCGACACCACGGCGCCCACGCTGATCGCGGTCGCCGACGACGCCGACACCGGCCGTCTTCCCGGGGAAACCGTCCTGCGACTGCCACGCGCCGCCACCGGCCGCGGCCTGGATATCCCCGCCCTGCTTGCCGCCCTGCACGGGCGCGGCATCCGATCCGTACTCCTCGAAGGCGGGCCGACCCTGGCCGGGGCCTTCGTCGCGGCGGGAACGGTCGACAAGGTC
This sequence comes from Streptomyces sp. NPDC048496, assembly GCF_043200055.1. Lineage (NCBI taxonomy): Bacteria > Bacillati > Actinomycetota > Actinomycetes > Kitasatosporales > Streptomycetaceae > Streptomyces > Streptomyces sp. NPDC048496. The sequence continues at coordinate 60,825 of NZ_JBICXB010000015.1, forward strand.
GTCGGCTACCTCGCCCCCGTGCTCCTCGGCGCGGGCCCCGCAGCCCTCGCCGACGCCGGAATCTCCACCATCGCCCAGGCGTTGCGCCTCGATGTGACCGAGACCGTACGCATCGGCCCCGATCTGCGCATCACCGCCGTCCCCGGCCCTGCCCGGAAGGGAAACTGAGTGTTCACCGGAATTGTCGAAGAACTGGGTGAGGTCACCGCCGTCGAGAAGCTCGGCGACGCCTCCCGATTCCGCCTGCGCGGTCCCGTCGTCACCGAAGGCGCGAAGCACGGTGACTCCATCGCCGTCAACGGCGTCTGCCTCACCGTCGTTGACCTCGGCGACGGTGAATTCACCGCCGATGTGATGGCGGAGACTCTGAACCGGTCCAGCCTCGGCGCGCTGGAGACCGGCTCCCGGGTCAACCTGGAGCGCCCCATGGCGCTCGGCGGCAGGCTCGGCGGACACATCGTCCAGGGACACGTCGACGGCACGGGCCGCATCGTCGAGCGCAAGCTCTCCGAGAACTGGGAGATCGTGAAGATCTCCCTCCCTCCGGAGCTGACCCGTTACGTGGTGGAGAAGGGATCGATCACCGTCGACGGCGTGAGCCTGACCGTCGTCGACGCCGGGCCCGACTACTTCACCATCAGCCTCATCCCCACCACCCTCGCCCTGACCACGCTCGGCATCAAGGAGCCCGGCGACCCGGTCAACCTCGAGGTGGACGTCATCGCGAAGTACGTCGAGCGGCTGCTCGGCGACCGGGACCGGGAGGACACCAAGTGAGCGCGGCCGGCTGGCTCAACTCGGAGGCCTTCGGCCTGTTCGGCCAGCACATCAAGTGGTCCGACATGATCGGCAACACGGTCGGTCTGGTCGCCCTCGCGCTCGGCTGGCGGCGTTCCATATGGACCTGGCCCGCACAGCTGCTCTCCGGTGTGATCCTCCTGGTCGCCTTCGCCTCCGCGCACCTCTCGGGCAGCGCGGGCAAGCAACTGGTGGTCATCGCCGTGGCAGCGTGGGGCTGGTGGTCGTGGAACCGCGGCAGGCAGCAGGCCCAGGACGGCTCCATCGCCGTACGGTTCGCCACCTGGCGCGAGCGCGCCTGCCTGGTCGGCGGCGCGGCCCTCGGCACGCTCGCCGTCGGTGGCCTGTTCACCGCGTTCCCGGCGCTGTCGTGGGACCCGTGGCCCGACGCGTACATCTTCGTCGGGACGGTCGTCGCGATGTACGCCCAGGCGCGCGGCATGGTCGAGTTCTGGTTCGCCTGGCTCCTGGTCGACCTGGTCGGTGTACCGCTGAACTTCGCCAACGGCTTCGCCTTCTCCGGCTTCGTCTACGTCATTTACGGCGCCCTCGTCCTGTGGGGCATGCGCGACTGGTGGCTGCGTACGCGGACACCCGCTCTGGAAGGAGCCACGGCATGACTGCCCAGCCCACCTGGTTGCACCGGGAAGACAGCACGACCGAGGACCTGTCCCTCGACCCCGTCGAGCAGGCGATCCGCGACATCGCCGCCGGCCGCCCCGTCGTCGTCGTCGACGACGAGGACCGGGAGAACGAGGGCGACCTCGTCATCGCCGCCGAGAAGGCCACCCCCGAGATCGTCGCCTTCATGATGAGCGAGTGCCGCGGCCTGATCTGCGCACCCATGGAGAACGACGAGCTGGAACGGCTCGACCTGCCGCAGATGGTCGCCCACAACACCGAGTCGATGCGCACGGCGTTCACCGTCTCGGTCGACGCCTCCGCGGCGCACGGTGTCACCACCGGCATCTCCGCCGCCGACCGGGCCACCACGCTCCGGACGCTGGCGGGCGGCCGGGCCGGCCCCGGCGACTTCGTGCGCCCCGGCCACATCTTCCCGCTCCGGGCAAGGACCGGCGGTGTCCTGGTCCGTAACGGCCACACCGAGGCCGCCGTCGACCTGGCCCGGCTCGCCGGGCTCCGCCCCGCCGGAGCGATCGTCGAGATCGCGGGCGAGGACGGCGTCATGCTGCGGCTGCCGGAGCTGGTCCCGTTCGCCCGCAAGCACGGCCTCACGATCATCTCGATCGAGGACCTGATCGCGTACCGCCGCTCCGCCGAGCCGACCGTCCGCCGCGAGGCCGAGGTCCGGCTGCCGACGTCGTTCGGAGAGTTCACCGCGTACGGCTACCGCTCCACCGTCGACGGCGTCGAGCACGTCGCGCTCGTCCACGGCGACCTCGGTGACGGCGACGACATCGTCGTCCGGGTCCACTCCGAGTGCCTGACCGGCGACATCTTCCAGTCCCAGCGCTGCGACTGCGGCCCCCAGTTGCACGCCTCCATGCAGCGCATCACCGAAGAGGGTCGCGGCGTCGTCGTCTATCTGCGCGGCCACGAGGGCCGGGGGATCGGCCTGCTCTCCAAGCTGCGCGCGTACGAACTCCAGGAGCGCGGCGTCGACACCCTCGACGCCAACCTGGAGCTCGGCCTGCCCGCCGACGCACGGGACTACGCGGCAGGTGCCCAGATCCTCAGGGACCTCGGCGTCCACAGCGTCCGGCTGATGACGAACAACCCCGACAAGACCGCCGCGCTCCTGCGGCACGGCCTCGCGATCACCGGACGTGAGCCGATGCCCGTCCAGGCCGGCGAGCACAACCTGCGGTACCTGCGCACCAAGCGGGACCGCATGGGACACGACCTGCCCTGGCTCGACACCGCCTCGGTGTCGACCTGCGGCAACCAGTAACGAGCACGGAAACGAGCGGTAGGAGAGACATGAGCGGCAAGGGCGCACCCGAACTGTCCGTACGCAACTGCGGTGACCTGCGAGTGGCGGTGATCGCCGCCCAGTGGCACGAGAAGGTCATGGACGGACTCGTCGACGGCGCGCTGCGCGCCCTGCACGAGCTCGGCATCGACGAGCCGACCCTGCTCCGGGTCCCCGGCAGCTTCGAGCTCCCGGTCGTCGCCAAGGTCCTCGCCGGCCGCGGCTACGACGCGATCGTCGCCCTCGGCGTGATCATCCGCGGCGGCACCCCCCACTTCGAGTACGTGTCCCACGGGGTCACCAACGGGCTCACCCAGGTCGCCGTCGACACGGGTGTCCCGGTCGGCTTCGGCGTACTGACCTGTGACACCGAGGAGCAGGCGCTCGACCGGGCCGGGCTCGAAGGTTCCCACGAGGACAAGGGACACGAAGCCGTCACCGCGGCCGTCGCCACCGCCGCCACGCTGCGCACCGTCAGCGAGCCCTGGCGCTGAACGGGGGTGCGGGACCCCGTACGCTAAGGACCATCATGGCGAACAAAACCTTCGAAGAGCTCTTCGCCGAGCTGCAGCTCAAGGCCGCCAACGGCGACCCCTCCACCTCCCGCACCGCCGAGCTGGTGGACAAGGGCGTCCATGCCATCGGCAAGAAGGTCGTCGAGGAGGCCGCCGAAGTCTGGATGGCCGCCGAGCACGAGAGCAAGGACGCCGCCGCCGAGGAGATCTCCCAGCTGCTGTACCACGTCCAGGTGATGATGGTCGCCCGCGGAATCTCGCTCGACGACGTCTACGCCCACCTCTGAGCACGATTCCGCACCCCGCACGTCACGTCCGTGGAAATCCCCTTCGCACAAAGGAAACCTGACCTCATGCTGCGCATCGCCGTCCCCAACAAGGGTTCTCTCTCCGGGCCTGCGATGGCGATGCTCCATGAGGCCGGCTACCAGCAGCGCAAGGAGTCCAAGGAACTCGTCCTCGTCGACCCCGACAACGAGGTCGAGTTCTTCTACCTGCGCCCGCGCGACATCGCGATCTACGTCAGCTCCGGCCGTCTCGACATCGGCATCACCGGCCGCGATCTGCTGCTGGACTCCGGCGCGCAGTCCGAGGAGATCCTGCAGCTCGGCTTCGCCCGCTCCACCTTCCGCTACGCCACCAAGCCCGGCACGGCCGCCGGGCCGCAGGACTTCGACGGCATGACGATCGCCACCTCCTACGAGGGCATCGTGGCCAAGCACCTCGCCGACGTCGGCGTCACCGCCTCCGTCGTCCACCTCGACGGCGCGGTCGAGACCGCCATCGAGCTCGGTGTCGCCCAGGTCATCGCCGATGTGGTGGAGACCGGCACCAGCCTGCGCAACGCGGGACTCGAAGTGATCGGCGAGCCGATCATGAGGTCGGAAGCCGTCGTCATCCGCCGGACGGGTGCCGCCGAGGACGACCCCAAGGTGCAGCAGTTCCTCCGCCGCCTCCAGGGCGTCCTGGTCGCCCGCAGCTACGTGATGATGGACTACGACTGCCGCGTCGAACACCTGGAGCGCGCCGTCGCCCTCACCCCGGGCCTCGAGTCGCCGACCATCTCCCCGCTGCACCACGAAGGCTGGGTCGCCGTCCGCTCCATGGTCGCCGCCAAGGAGGCCCAGCGGATCATGGACGACCTGTACGAACTCGGCGCCCGCGCCATCCTCACCACGGCCATCCACGCCTGCCGCCTCTGACGGCCGGACCGCCAGCGATCACCCCCGGAAGACAGAAGAACACCATGTCCACCCCCGCGCCCCGGCCCGAACTTCCCACCCTCCCGGTCACCTTCCGGCCGACCCGTACCCGGGCGGTCCTGCTGACCGTGGGAGTGGCGATGTTCGTCGTCATCACCGTCATCGCGATGAGCCTGGAGCAGCTCAGCCCGGGGGAGCGGGTCAGCTTCATCTTCACCGCGCTGCTCTTCTTCGCCGTCCTGGCGCTGCTCAGCCGCCCCAAGGTCGTCGCCGACGACCACGGGGTGACCGTGGTCAATCTCACCCGCACCCGACGGCTGTCCTGGGCGGAGATCCTCCGCGTCAACCTGCGCGTCGGCGACCCGTGGGTCTTTCTCGACCTCAGCGACGGGACCAGCATGCCCGCCCTCGGCATCCAGCCCGGAATCGCCAAGGAACAGGCCATTCGCGACGCCCGTACGCTCCGCACACTCGCCGAGAACCACGGCACCTGTACGGAGAACGGCTGAGCCCCCTGCCCCGCACGGCCACTTCTTGATTACTCTGGAGGGCGGTGGCGCCCTGTGCGCCCCGCCCCGCACCAGAGGCCCCAGGGCCGGCGGGGCTTTCCTGCGACCAAAGGAGTGACTCCCTCCAGCAATGGACGGATCGTCCGGTAGTACCTGCGCCGCCCCTTCCCAGGAGGCGGCGGCATGACCATCCCCCTGCTGCTTCTGAGTGCAGCATTCCTTCTCATCCTCGCCAACGGATTCTTCGTGGCGGCCGAATTCGGGCTCGTCACGGTGGAGCGGCCGGACGCCGAGCGCGCCGCCGCCGAGGGCGACCGGCGGGCCCGTACCGTCGTCGACGCCCTGCGCGAGCTCTCCTTCCAGCTCTCCGGCACCCAGCTGGGCATCACCATCACCTCACTGGTCGTCGGCATGCTCGCCGAACCGGCCCTCGCCCAGCTGCTCGCCGGACCCCTCACCGCGACCGGCCTCCCCGACGGGGCGGCGGCCGGCGTCAGCGTGGTGATCGGGATGATCGTCGCCGCCGCCGTCCAGATGGTGATCGGCGAGCTCGTACCGAAGAACTGGGCGGTGTCCAGGCCGCTCCAGGTCGCCCGGTTCGTGGCCGGCCCCCAGCACCGCTTCGCCGGTGCTCTGCGGCCGGTGATCACGCTGCTGAACACCGTCGCCAACCGGCTGGTCCGCCTGCTGGGCGTCGAACCCACCGATGAGCTGGCCTCCGCCCGCACCCCTGGTGAACTGGTCTCCCTGGCCCGGCACTCCGCCGAGGCGGGCACTCTCGAACAGGACACCGCCGATCTCTTCGTGCGGACCCTGTCGCTCGCCGGACTCACCGCGCAGCACGTCATGACCCCGCGCGTGAAGGTCAGCGCCCTGCAGTCGACCGCCACGGCGGCGGACGTCCTCAATCTCACCCGCGCCACCGGCCTCTCCCGCTTCCCGGTCTACCGGGACCGGATCGACGAGGTCGTCGGCATGATCCACCTCAAGGACGCGCTCGCCGTGCCCGCCCAGGAACGCCTGCGCACCACCGCGGGCCGGATCGCCGTACCGCCCCTCCTCGTACCCGAGACACTCCCGGTCGAACAGCTGCTCCAGCGCCTGCGCAAGGAGCAGCCGATCGCCGTCGTGGTCGACGAGTACGGTGGCACCGCCGGGGTCGTCACCCTGGAGGACATCGTCGAGGAGCTGGTCGGCGAGGTCAGGGACGAGCACGACGCGGAAGGCGCCGACCGGCCCGAACTGGTCGCCGCCGCACCCGAGGACGGCCGTCCCGCCTGGGACGCCGAAGGCAGCTGCCGGGTCCTCACCCTGCGCCGGATAGGCCTCGACGTACCGGAAGGACCGTACGAGACGGTGGCCGGGCTGGTCGCCGATCTGCTCGGGCGGATCCCCGCCCCCGGCGACCGGGCCGAGCTGCCGGGCTGGCGGATCTCGGTCCGCGAGGTCGGTCACTACCGCGCGGAGCAGGTCCGCTTCGTACGCATCGCCGAAGTGGCCGAACCGGTCGACGAGCCCTCGGCCGCCCGTGGTGTCCTGGAGGCCGCCCGATGAGCGTCGTCCAGTTGCTCTTCGCCGGGCTCCTCGTCCTGGCGAACGGCTTCTTCGTCGGTGCCGAGTTCGCACTCGTCTCCGTACGCCGCAGCCAGATCGAACCCCTCGCGGCGGCCGGGTCCGGCAGGGCCCGTCAAGTGCTCTACGGCCTGGAGAACCTGCCGCAGATGATGGCCGCAGCGCAGTTCGGCATCACCGTCTGCTCCCTGACCCTCGGAGCCGTCGCCGAACCGACCGTCGCCCACCTGCTGGAGCCGGTCTTCCACGCGCTCCACACCCCCGAGGAGCTCATTCACCCGCTCGGCTACGTGCTGGCGCTCGTCCTCGTGGTCTTCCTCCACCTCGTCATCGGCGAAATGGTCCCGAAGAACCTGGCGATGGCAGCCCCGGAGAAGACCTCACTGTGGCTCAGCCCGGCCCTCGTCGGCTTCGCCCGCCTGTGCCGCCCCGTCACCACGGCGCTGGGCGCCTGCGCCCGGCTGGTGCTCCGGCTCTTCCGCGTCGAACCCAAGGACGAGGTCGAGGCCGTCTTCACCAGCGAGCAGCTCAACCGGCTCGTCGAGGACTCAGGACAGGCCGGACTGCTGGAACCGGAGGCGCAGGAGCGGCTGGAGGACGCCCTGGAGCTGGGCAGCAGGCCGGTCACCGATGTGCTGCTCGCCAGGGCAGCCCTGGTGACGGTGGATCCGTCGGTCACCCCGCGCAGGATCGAGGAGCTGACCGTACGGACCGGCTACTCACGTTTCCCCGTCTGCGCGGAGGGCGGCGGCCCGTTCATGGGGTATCTGCACGTCAAGGACGTCCTCGACCTGGAGGACGGCGAACGGGCGGTCCCGCAGCACATCTGGCGCCCGATGGCGACACTGCGCGCGGAGCTGCCCCTGGACGACGCCCTGACCGTGATGCGTCGCGCCGCCACCCATCTGGCCCAGGTAGCCGACGCATCGGGCCGGATCCTTGGCCTGGTCGCGATGGAGGACGTCCTGGAAATGCTGGTGGGCGAGGTGCGCGACCCGGCGCACCGGGTCTCGATACCCCGCCGGACGGTGGACGTGGCGCCGACAGCCCCGGTCCCGGACGAACTGCAACCACTGGCAACCGCATCGGGCTCGTCGGCCCACTCGAGCCTGTCAGGCGATTGAGGTCGGTCGTGGGCCGGGAGGTCTGATCCGGGTCGGTCGTCGGACGGGCTTCGTGTCAGGGCCCGTCCGCCCGCGAGCCCGTCCGGCGATTGAGGGCGGTCGTGTGCCGCGTGGCCCGACCCGGACTCCTCGCCGGACGGGCGTCCAGGGAAGCCCGTCCGGCGATTGAGGGCAGGCCGCCCCACCGGGCGACCCCGGTCCCCTTACCCACCGCACCCGACCGGCAAGGTCACAGCGGCGGAGGCTCCTGCTGCCCCCGGTCAACCGGCCCCCGGCCGGACAGCACTTCGCCGTACGCCTGCATCAGATCCGGCAGCCGCAGCGTCGCCAGATCGTCGCGGGTGGGCTCCGTCGCGTACCCGGAGAGCCGCAAGTCCCGGTAAGCGCAGCTCTTCTCGTACAGCGTGCGCAGGAACCGTCCGTTGCCCAGCTCGTCGATCCAGCCCTGGTCGACGACATGGCCGCTGATCGAGCGCAGCTCCTCCAGGGACTCCTCGTCCCACACGTCGTCGTTGTCCGCGGCCAGTACCTCGCCGATCGAGGTGAGTTCCAGCGGCCGGTAGCTGGGGAAGTCCACCCGGGTGGTGAACCGGGAGGAGAGCCCGGGGTTGGTGGCCAGCAGCCGGTCCATGCCTTCGGGGTAGCCCGCGAGGATGACGACGAGATGGTCCCGGTTGTCCTCGGCCCGCTTGAGGAGGACCTGCAGCGCCTCGTCCCCGTACGCGTCGCCCTTGCTGTAGCCGGAGTTGGAGAGGCTGTACGCCTCGTCGACGAACAGCACCCCACCGAGCGCCGAGTCGATCAGCTCATTGGCCTTGACCGCTGTCTGTCCGAGGAACTCGCCGACCAGATCGGAGCGTTGGGCCTCGACGAGATGGTCCCCGCCGAGCAGCCCCAGTGCGTAGAAGACCCGGCCCAGGATGCGGGCCACTGTGGTCTTTCCGGTGCCCGAGGGGCCGGAGAAGACGAAGTGGCGCTTCGGCGGCTGGACCGGGAGCCCCTGACCGGCCCGCAGCCGCGCCATGTTCAACTGCGCGGATAATGCCTTGACCTGGCGCTTGACCGGTTCGAGGCCGACCATCCGCTCCAGCTCCGCCAGTGCCGCGGCGAGCAGTACCGGATCGCTGGGCCCCGCCGGGAATGCCTGCGAGGACTGGCCGGGCACGGCGGTCTTCTTCCGCGCTCCGTCCGCCCGAGGCGGCACCCCGGCGCCCGGCAGGTTCTGCGGATCGCCGCCGGGCCGTAGTTCCCGCCCGCCCACCGGATCGGTGCCGAGCAGCGGGTCCCCGTCCGGCAGCGCCTCCGCGGCCGTGGAGTCGGCGCCCAACCCGGTCAGCGACACGGTCGCGAGACCGGCCGCCTCGTCGGAGCCTTCGAGCCCGTCGTAGTCCGCGATCGCGGCGAGCCGCGCCGAGGTGTCCATGAACGCCGGGTCGATCCGGTGTACCGCCCGGTAGAGCGGCAGGGCGGCCGCGCTGCGCCCGGTGCCCTCGTGCGCGCGGGCCAGCCAGTAGCGCAGCTCCTTGCGCTGCGGCTGTTCGCTGCGGCAGCGCATCAGCGCGGTGGAGAGCAGCGGCTCGGCCTGCCCGTACATCTCCAGCCGCACCCTCGCCATCCCGCCGAAGAGTCCCGCCTCGATGCCGAGCAGCGGATCGTCGACGAGTTGTTCGGTGTGGCGGACGAGCTGTTCCCAGTCCTTGACCAGATACGAGCGGCAGGCGTGCAGGAACCGCACCTGCGGGTCCGCGTCCACGGGTGGCAGTCCGGCCAGCGCCCGGTCCAGCTCCGGGACGTGGCGTCCGTCCAGCCAGTGCGAGGCGTGCGCGAGCAGCAGGTCGCGCGGGCTCTCCAGTACGGGCTGTACCCACCAGCCCAGCCAGTACCAGGAGTTGAGCGTGCGCCGATGGCGGGTGCGCTGTTCGCCGAAGCGCTCGCGATGGCGGTACATCCGCAGCAGCGCGGTGGTCGTGTCGATCCGCAGGGCATGGAGGCCGAGCCAGCCGTCCGCCATGCCGGGATCCAGCCGCACCGCCGTTCTGAACTCCTCCTCGGCCTGCGGATAGGCGCCCATCGTGCAGGCGTCCACGCCGCGCAGCCAGGCGAGGTCGGCCGGGGCCTGTGCGCCCTGCGTGCCGATGTCCATCAGGTCCCCCACAAGCCGTGCCCCCAGGTTGTCCCGCCGCACGACCCGCCCGTCCAGGCACGCTGAACCATGCTGCCGTGGAAGGGAATTGACCGCACCGAGAGGCATCGTACCTGCGCAGGTGGTGCGCGACTAAGGGCACCGCAAGCAGAACGGGGACCGTGACCGAGGGTAGGCGGAATACGGTGAACAGCCGTACGAAGGTCGGTGCGAGGGCAGAACGAAGCCCCCGATCACGGGGGAACAACCGGGGGCTTCGCGTCTGTGAGGGCTCCGAAAAGCCGCACATTGAGAACGTAAGACCTGTACCGCCCCCGGGTCAAGCGGAGTTGAGGTACTTCCGGGCCGTTTTCCGGCTGGTCAGTACGTCGCGCCCGGACGCTCACGGTGGGTGACGGAGCGGTTCGTTCCTGCTGTCGCTCGGGGTCCCTCCAGACACTCGTACCCCACAGGCAACTGGCGTACCAGGGCATCCGCGTACGGGCGCGACGGATCGGCGGCGAAATGACGTTCCTCGGCCATGGTCCACCCGTCCCAGAAGGCCGAAAGTGCCGGCCCGTCCCGCCGTCGGCCCCGCTGCCAGGACGCCAGGGGGTCGAGCTCCATCCACCACAGCCGGGCGAGATGCGGGCGCAGGGCCCGGCGGCCGGCGCCCACTCCCTCGATCAGTACCACTGGCGCCGGTTCCAGCGTCCGCGGTGGGCCGAGGCGCCGGGCTGTCCAGTCGTACGGCGCGTAGTGCGCGGTCTCCCCGCGCGACAGCGGGCCGATCACCTGCTCCCGGAGCCGGTCCGCCCAGCCGAACAACTCCTCGTGCGTGGCCAGGTCGTCCAGATGCAGCACGGGCGCGTCCCCGAGCGCCACCGAGAGGCGGGAGGCGAGAGTGCTCTTGCCCGAGCCCGCATGGCCGTCGACGGCGATCAGCCGCACGGGTCCGCAGGACGGCGGCAGTGTGATCAGTCGCGAGGCAGCGCGGGCGAGGTCGTTCATGCGGACCAGCGTACGAGGCGATGCGGAGCAACCGCAGGTCACGCCAGTGGACCAGACCAATATTTGTTTCGCGGCGCGAGGAGAATCGCTGGCCCGATCCGGCTGCGAACCGCAATAGTTGGCGCACTGTCGTGCACCCGCAGCCCCATTCCGCCAACGACCGGGGGTCTCGCCCATGAACAGACCGACTTCACGCAGAACCGTGCTGACTGCCGCGCTCGCCGTGGCCGCCGGCACGGCGGCGTCCGCAGGCTCCGCAGCCGCCGTGCCCTCGCTCGCCCCGCCCCACACGCCCTCGGCCGCCGCATCCCTGGTGGACAACCATTCCTGGCGTACGTACACCGACTGGCGCAGCGGTTCCGGCGCCGGGACGCGCGCCGTCGCGGGCCGACGGCCCGGACTGGCGATCGGCATCCCGCAGGGGCGTACCGACTACACGGACCCGCACACCGGGAAGACGGCGGCCTGGGAGTACGCGACCTGGACCTCGCCGCGCCACCGCTCGTCGGTCCCGGCCACCGAGGTGATCGCGTCCTGGAACGCGGACGCCCCGGCCGGCACCTGGATCCAGATCGAGCTGTGCGGCCGCTACTCGGACGACACCGAGACCCCTTGGTACGTGATGGGCCGCTGGGCGGCGGGCGACGGCGACATCCGCCGTACCTCCGTCGACGACCAGACCGACGGCAGAAGCTCGATCTGGACGGACACCTTCTCGGTGGACGACGCGGCGAGCGGGCTGCGGCTGGTCTCCTACCGGCTGCGGCTCACCCTCTACCGGACCCCGGGCAGTAGCCTCACGCCGACCGTGTGGCGGCTCGGCGCGATGGCCTCGGACATCCCCGACCGGTTCACCGTGGAGCCCAGCGCGCCGGGCCTCGCCAGGGAACTGCCGGTGCCGCGCTACTCGCAGAATGTGCACGCCGGCCAGTACCCGGAGTACGACAACGGCGGTGAGGCGTGGTGCAGCCCCACGTCCTCGCAGATGATCATCGAGTACTGGGGGCGGAGGCCCACCACCGAGGATCTCGCCTGGGTGAAGCCGGGCCTCGCGGACCCGCAGGTCTGCCACGCGGCCCGCTTCACGTACGACTACCAGTACGAGGGCTGCGGCAACTGGCCGTTCAACGCCGCCTATGCCGCCACGTACGACGGCATGAGCGCGGCGGTGACCCGGCTGAGTTCGCTGACGGACCTGGAGACGCTGATCCGGGCGGGAATCCCGGTCATAACGTCGCAGTCGTTCCTCAAGGAGGAGCTGACCGGGGCCGGGTACGGGACCTCCGGCCATCTCATGACCGTGATCGGGTTCACGGCGGACGGCGACGTGATCGCCAACGACCCCGCCTCGCCGAGCGACGAGGCCGTCCGCCGGATCTACAAGCGCCGCGAGTGGGAGACGATCTGGCTCCGCACCAAGCGCTACGACGCGAACGGCAGGGTCAGAAGCGGTACCGGCGGTGTCTGCTACATCTACTGGCCCGCTGACCCGGCACCGGGTCAGCGCCGCGCTCTGCAGGCGCTCGGCCTGATGTGAGCATGTGCGGCCCCACGGCGCCTCGACGACCTGACGGCAGCGTTCCCGGCCGCCCTGCGTGAGGTGTACGTACCGGTCCACCGTGACCTTGATCGAGTGATGTCCGAGCCGGCGAGACACTGCGCGAATGGACACGCCGCTCGTCAGGGTCACGGTGGTCCACTTGTGCCGCACGTCGTGCGGATCGTGCCAGGCCCTCGCGGGCGGCGTATCCGTCGTGTGCGTCCACTGTCCGGCGGTGCGGTTCCGCGACGACGCGGCGGGCGGCTGGGGACTCGGCGGAGTCGATGGCGTCCAGGGCAGTGAGGCCGAGCCGGGTGTCGAAGACGCTCCACCGGCCCGGGGTTTACCGAGGGGCCGGCGTCGCGCCGATCCCCTCGGCCGTTCCCCCGGCGGTCACGGGGAGTTCCACAGGTCCCTCAGCTCCGCCCAGTTGGGCGGGCCGACAGGTTGGATGTCCGTCCTCGCGGGGTTCTGAAAACCGCTCAGGACGAGGTCCAGGTAGCGCAGGTGCAGCTCGACCGCGCGCTCGGTGGTCGTGGGCAGGCGGGCGTTGAGGTGGGTGAGCAACAGCGGGAGGTCCGCCGAGCTGAAGTCCGGGCGCAGTGCGCCGGACCGGTGGGCGGCGTCGACCAGGTCGTCGAGTGCCGTCCGAAGGCGGTCGTCTGCGGCGTCGACCTCGGCGGTGGCGGGCAGACGGCCCCCGATGAAGGGGAGGAGGGAGCCGGTGTTGGTGGCGGACAGCGCTGCCCGCAGGAAGGCCACGAGTGCGGTCCAGGGGTCGGAGTGGTCTGCCATGGCGGTGCGGGCCAGGGAGGCCAGCTCGTTCATGCCCTCCACACGCAGCGCCTGGGCGAGGTCCTCTTTGGCGGGGTAGCGCCGGTAGAGGCTGCCCATGCCCACGCCGGCACGGCGGGCGACCTCCGAGACGGGGGCGTCCCAGCCGTGTTCGGCGAAGACTTCGCGTGCCGCGCGCAGGATCCGCTCGTCGTTGCGGTCGGCTTCCTTCTGGCGTCCGCGGGGCGGTCCGTTGCGGTCGGCGCGCATGCTCGTGCTCCTTGGGTGCGGCAGTCGACGCGGTCCTGCCGCGTGGGCGGGCTGACTGGGTCAGTGTTGGTTGCTGAGGACCGGAGCCGGTGCTGCCACGGTGGACTCGGGCGTGGGGTCCTGGTGGTACGGGCGGATGCGCAGGGCCCCGACGAGCAGGATACCGAGGGCGCCGAGCGCGGCGGCGACCCAGAAGCCCACCGTGAAGGCCTTCTCGGCGGGCACGGGCGTGCCGTGCACGGTGAAGCTCTGCAGGAAGCCGACGGCGAGCTGGCTGCCCACGGCGCTGCCGACCGTCCGGATGACCATGTTCAGCCCGTTGCCCGCGGCGATCTCGCGGCGCGGCACGAGCGCCGCGACCAGGTCGGCGAGCGCCGCATACCCGTAGCCCGCACCGAGACCGACCAGGGAGAACCAGAGCGCGACCTGTGTCGGGGAGTTGTGGAAGAACGCGGTGAGCACGGCTCCGCTCGTCATCAGTGTCATGCAGGCGAACAGGGGTGCCCGGGTGCCGAGTCGCCCGCGCAGCCAGTGCGCGGTGCGCCCGCCCACGACGACGAGGAGCGAACCCGGGAGCATCAGCAGTCCGGACTGGACGATGGTCAGACCGGCGCCGTAGGAGGCCATCGGGCGCAGCGCGGGCGGAAGAGCACTGGGCAGCTGCAGCAGTTGCGGGACCAGGACGTAGAAGAAGAACGGCACCATACCGATCAGCAGCGCCGCGAGGTTCGTGACGAGCATCGGCAGGTGGGTGATGTGCCGGAGGTCGAGGATCGGGTCGGACCGACGGGACGACACCACACCGAGCACGGCGAAGAGCACCACGGCGGCCGCGAACAGCGACAGCACTCCGGCGGAGTGCCAGCCCCACTTCGTGCCCTCGGTGATCGCCAGCAGCAGGGCGACGAGCCCTCCGGCCAGGAGCAGGGCACCGGGCCACCCGCACGGAAGTGGGGGGCGATCCGCTCGAAACAAGGGGGTGGGCGCCTGCCCGGGTGCCGACGTGGCGGCCGGGCAGGGGCTGGCGGCGTCACATCCGCGTGACGCCGAACCCGCCGCTCACCGCCGGCACGGCGTCGGTGAAGAGCCCGGATTCCTCGCCGGTGAGCAAGGCGATCGCACGAGCGACGTTCTGCGGCTCGACTCACACTCTAGCGGATCGGAGCGGAGCGCTCCGATCCGACAGCGCCTTGGTCGTCCGGCCCCGCACGGGTCGTCCGGGCACCCTCCCTGTCACCCCGTGACGGATACCGTCCGATCGGGCATACTCGACCCGCCACAGCCGCTGGCCAGCAACTCTCGTAATCCGGGAGCGCAGCAGCGGTTTGGGTACTAGTGCTTTCCGGGCCCCGGTCCGGAGATCCCCCGGCGGAGCCGCTCACACCCCCGCGCGCACCGCCGCAACGCCCGACAGGGAGGAGAGCGCCGTCATGTCCGACCGTGCCCCGCAGTTGGTGGAGCGTCGTCTGCCCACCGAGGAGTCCAGGCAGCTCGTCGCGCTCGTCCGCGACATCGTCCAGCGGGAGATCGTGCCGAACGCGGCGGAGGAGGAGGACGCGGGCCGGTTCCCGCGCGAGGTCTTCACCCTGCTCTCCGAATCCGGACTGCTCGGTCTGCCGTACGACTCCGCCCACGGCGGCGGAGACCAGCCCTACGAGGTCTACCTCCAGGTGCTCGAAGAGCTCGCGGCCGCCCGGCTCACCGTGGGCCTCGGCGTCAGCGTCCACTCGCTCGCCTGTCACGCCCTCGCTGGATACGGCACCAAGGAGCAGCAGGCGGAACACCTGCCGGCGATGCTGGGAGGCGGCCTGCTGGGGGCCTACTGCCTCTCCGAGCCCGCCTCGGGCTCCGATGCCGCCTCGCTCCGCACGAAGGCCGTACGCGACGGCGACGACTGGGTCATCACCGGCACCAAGGCGTGGATCACCCACGGCGGTATCGCCGACTTCTACACGGTTCTGGCGAGGACCGGCGTCGAGGGTGCCCGCGGCATCACCGCCTTCCTGGTCCCCGGCGACGCCGAGGGGCTGAACGCGGCTCTCCCCGAGAAGAAGATGGGCATGAAGGGCTCGCCCACCGCCCAGCTGCACTTCGACGGTGTGCGGGTGCCGGACGCCCGCCGGATCGGTGAGGAAGGGCAGGGTTTCGCCATCGCCCTGTCCGCACTCGACTCCGGGCGGCTCGGCATCGCCGCCTGCGCCATCGGCGTCGCGCAGGCGGCCCTGGACGAGGCCGTCGGATATGCCACCGGGCGGCAGCAGTTCGGCCGCCCCATCGCCGACTTCCAGGGGCTGCGGTTCATGCTCGCCGACATGGCCACCCAGATCGAGGCGGGCCGTGCGCTCTATCTGGAGGCGGCGAGGCTGCGCGACGCGGGCAAGCCGTTCTCCCGGCAGGCGGCCATGGCCAAGCTGTTCTGTACGGACACGGCCATGCGGGTCACCGTCGACGCCGTCCAGGTGCTCGGCGGCTACGGCTACACCCTCGACTTCCCCGTCGAGCGGCTGATGCGCGAGGCCAAGGTGCTGCAGATCGTCGAGGGGACCAATCAGATCCAGCGCATGGTCATCGCGCGCCACCTCGCGGGTCCCGAGACCCGCTGAGGCGCAACGGCCGGTCCGACCACACGGGCGTCGTCATGACTCGGTTCCACTCCTGGTCATGACGGCCCGGCAGGGTCCTGCCGGTGGACTCCCAGTGGCTCAGCATCGCCCGGTAGATGGGCGGATCCGTCGAATGCGGCACCGCGCGCGGCGCTGACGGAGCGGATGCCGAGGGGGGTACCGGCAGCGAACCGGGCTGCGGAACCGATTCTTCGGGGGGCGGAGCGGCGAGACGGCGACGACCGGGGCCGACCGTGGATTGCAGCAGGGTCATGCCGGGCCAACGCCGTGGGACGGGGCCGGGTCACTGCTGCGAGGATTCGAGCGCCCGTTCGCCAGGTTCCCCTGCCGTGCGGGCGTGGCTCGATCGCCCGCACCACGCCGGCCCGGCCGTCGTGGTGCGGCACGTGTGTGCCGGGCGTCTGCCGGAGGAATCCGGCAGACGGAGAGTCGCGGCCCGTCACTGCCTTCGACGCGCGTCAGGCGGCGTCAGGGCGTCTCAGGCGGCGTTGCGGCGGATCTGGTGCGGCACCCGCAGCGGGCGCGAACCCGCGCCGCCGGCGTGCGAGAACGGCTGCATCCTCCAGTCGAGCCCATGGGGGAGCGTCAACAGCAGTCCCATCTCCTGTTCCTGCAGTTCGAGCGACTCGTCGGCCGGACGTGCCTGCGCGGCGTCGCGACCGGTTCCGGCGCACACCGTGAGGACGAACGGGTTCCACGGCGTCGGGCACAGCGCGTGTTCCGGCAGCACATCCTCGTCGGCCAGCAGCGCGATCGGCTGCGCACAGTCCGGGCAGATCACCCGGTACATCTCAAAAGTGTCGTACGCGTCGGGAGTGGAGTCCTCGACGGGTTCAACGGGCTCCGGTTCGGTACGTCCGGTGAGCTTCAGGCTCTGCATGGAGAATCTCCCCCTCGGGTAGGCCGACAAGGCGTCACGGCCTCGACCACAGCAAGCACTTCCCGTCGCGCATCCGCCGTAACCGCGAGGTCGTCGGCTACCCATCCGTAAACCTGTGGCATTCATCACATGCCCCATGCGGGTGCCCTGTTCGGGGCCCCTACGACTGTGCCTGGAGGGACCCGGGGCCATAGGTTGATCAGCATGGAGGAGCTGGACCGTCAGATTGTGGAGTTGCTCGTCAAGGACGGGCGGATGAGCTACACCGACCTGGGCAAGGCCACGGGCCTGTCCACCTCGGCCGTTCATCAGCGTGTCCGTCGGCTGGAGCAGCGCGGGGTGATCCGGGGCTATGCCGCGGTCGTCGACCCCGAGGCAGTCGGGCTGCCCCTCACCGCGTTCATCTCGGTGAAACCGTTCGACCCGAGCGCGCCGGACGACATCGCCGAGCGGCTCGCCGGTGTACCGGAACTGGAGGCGTGCCACAGCGTCGCGGGCGACGAGAACTACATCCTCAAGGTGCGCGTCGCGACCCCGCTGGAGCTGGAGCATCTGCTCACCCGGATCCGCTCGCTGGCCGGGGTCTCCACCCGCACCACCGTCGTCCTCTCCACCCCGTACGAGGCACGCCCCCCGCAGATCTGAGGGGGGCGCGGACGGCGCCGCTCCGCACAAGGGTGAGACTGGTGCCATGACCGAGAACACCGCCCCCCAGAGCGAACACCGCACCGTGCTGCTGCGCGGTGGAGACGTCCACAGCCCCGCCGACCCCTTCGCCACCGCCATGGTCGTCGAACGCGGCCATGTCGCCTGGGTGGGTTCGGAAGGGGCCGCCGACGCCTTCGCGAGCGGCGTCGACGAAGTGATCGACCTCGAAGGGGCCCTGGTCACTCCCGCGTTCACCGACGCCCACGTCCACACCACCTCGACCGGCCTCGCCCTCACCGGCCTGGACCTCGCGGGCGCCCGCACCCTCGCCGAAGCCCTCGACCTCGTACGGGCGTACACGGGCGCGCACCCCACGGACCGGGTCGTCCTCGGACACGGCTGGGACGCCACGCGCTGGCCGGAGCAGCGGCCTCCGTCGCGCGCCGAGCTCGACGCCGCGGCCGGCGGCCGACCGCTCTATCTGCCCCGGATCGATGTGCACTCCGCCGTCGTCACGACCGCCCTCCTCGATCTGGTTCCCGGCGTCACCGCGCTGGCCGGCTACCGCCCCGACGCCCCGCTGACCGGCGCCGCCCACCATGCCGTGCGCTCAGCCGCCCATGGCGCGATCTCGCCGCAGCAGCGTGCCGAGGCGCAGCGTGCCGCCCTGGACCACGCCGTCTCGCTCGGCATCGGCAGCCTTCATGAGTGCGGCGGACCCGACATCTCCGACGAGGAGGACTTCACCGCCCTGCTGAAGCTTGCCGCCGGGCGGCCGGGACCGCGGGTCTTCGGCTACTGGGCCGAGCAGGTCGCGGACGAGAAGGATGCCCGCAGGATCCGTGAACTCGGCGCGATCGGTGCGGCCGGTGACCTGTTCGTCGACGGTTCCCTCGGCTCGCACACCGCGTGCCTGCACGAGCCCTATGCCGACGGACCGGCCGGCGGCAGGGGTGCCGCCCACCTGGAGGCCGTGCAGATCGCCGCCCATGTCACCGCCTGCACCGAGGCCGGTCTGCAGGCCGGTTTCCACGCCATCGGCGACGCGGCGGTCGCCGCCGTCGTGGCAGGGGTCCGGGCCGCATCCGAGACGCTCGGGCTGCCCCGGATCCGCGCCGCCCGCCATCGTGTCGAGCACGCCGAGATGCTCACCCCCGAGACGATCGCCGGTTTCGCGGAGCTGGGTCTGACCGCCTCGGTCCAGCCCGCCTTCGACGCCGCCTGGGGTGGCGAGGACGGCATGTACGCCCAGCGGCTCGGCGCCGACCGGGCCCGAACCCTGAACCCGTACGCGGGCCTCCTGCGGGCCGGTGTGCCCCTGGCCTTCGGCTCGGACAGCCCGGTGACCCCGCTGGACCCGTGGGGGACCGTACGGGCCGCTGCGTTCCACCGGACGCCGGAGCACCGGATCTCCGTACGGGCCGGTTTCACCGCGCACACCAGGGGCGGCTGGCGGGCCGTCGGCCGCGACGACGCGGGCACCCTCGTCCCCGGCGCCCCCGCCGACTACGCGGTCTGGCGCACCGAGGAGCTTGTGGTCCAGGCCCCGGACGACCGGGTCGCCCGCTGGTCGACCGACCCGAGGTCCGGCACGCCCGGCCTGCCGGATCTCACCCCGGGCGGTGACCTCCCGGTCTGTCTGCGGACCGTGGTCTTCGGACAAACTGTCTACGTGCGGCCGAACGAGTGACGTCCTGACATTTCGTACCGCCGATCGAAGGCGCCCCCGCTTCCCCGCGACCTGCGTATCTCTGGTACTGACCAGGCAACTTCGGTAAACGTTGCAGGTCAGGCGGGTATTGACAGGGGGCGCCCACGGGCCGGTAGGTTCGGCCGAGTCCACCACAGGACGTCCGACCGGTTAAACCTCCACGCAGTCGTCGAACGCCGCTGGGTCATGGGGTGGTGTGCCGCACCGGCGCACCACCACTGACAGCCAGGTTCAGCGCCCGCGCCTCGGGGGCGAGGGAAGGTGTGAACCGGACGGCAGGTGTGACCCGGGTGGGGCCCGGACGTTCAGTAGACAACGGCTCTCGGTCGACCCGCAGCCAGCGGGTTCCAGGTCGGCCCGAAGGGCGCCGGGCCCCGATCCGCAGTTCTGTCCGCACTTCCCTCCTTCTGTCCGGGCCGGCGCCCGACAGCTGCCTACCGCGTCGGTCCCAGGCCCTGATGCGATCGATATGGTGTGCACCTGTGTACGGACGTGAGGGGCAGTAAGTGAACGACGGCGGTCAGAGGCGATACGGCCCGCTCGGCAGAGCCTTGGTGATCATCCCGACCTACAACGAGGCCGAGAACATCAAGCCGATCGTCACCCGAGTGCGCGCCGCGGTACCGGACGCGGACATCCTGGTCGCCGACGACAACAGTCCCGACGGCACCGGGAAGATCGCCGATGAGCTCGCCGCCGCCGACAGCCAGGTCCAGGTCCTGCACCGCAAGGGCAAGGAGGGGCTCGGCGCCGCCTACCTCGCCGGGTTCCGCTGGGGCATCGACCACGGTTACGGCGTCCTCGTGGAGATGGACGCCGACGGCTCCCACCAGCCCGAGGAACTGCCCCGGCTGCTCACCGCCCTCAAGGGCGCCGACCTGGTGCTCGGCTCCCGCTGGGTGCCGGGCGGACGCGTGGTCAACTGGCCCAAGTCCCGCGAGATGATCTCCCGCGGCGGCAGCACGTACTCCCGGCTGCTCCTCGGACTGCAGACCAGGGACGTCACCGGCGGCTACCGGGCCTTCAGGGCGGAGACCCTGAAGGGGATCGGCCTCGACGAGGTCGCCTCCCAGGGGTACTGCTTCCAGGTCGACCTGGCCCGTCGCACCATCGACGCGGGATATCACGTCGTCGAGGTCCCGATCACCTTCGTGGACCGCGAGATCGGCGACTCCAAGATGAGCCGCGACATCCTCGTCGAGGCGCTGTGGCGGGTCACGGCCTGGGGCATCACCGCCCGTGCGAACCGGGTCCTGGGCCGCAAGTCTTCCTGATCACCCCCTTACGGCCTCCCCCGCGACAGGGAGTGGCGCATGACGCCGCTCGCTGATCCACTCCCTGTCGTGGGGGAGGCCGTTATCCCGCTCGGACATCCGTCCAGGCACACTGGGGACCATGACGACCGGCACCCCGCCCCCGACCGCACCGCGGCGCTCGCGCGCCCGTACCTTCATCCCGCTCGCCATCGCCGCCTGGGCAGTGCTGGAGATCTGGCTGCTGACCCTGGTGGCGGACGTGGCGGGCGGGTTCACCGTGCTGCTGCTCCTGATCGGGGGCGTCGTGCTCGGGGCCGTGGTGATGAAGGCGGCCGGCCGCCGGGCCTTCCGCAACCTCACCGAGACGCTCCAGCAGATGCCGGGCCGGCCCGGTGAGGCCGCGGCGCCGCCCACCGCCCCGTCGGGCAGCAAGGGCAATGGCTTCCTGATGCTCGGCGGACTGCTGCTCATCATCCCGGGGATGATCTCGGACGTGACGGGACTCCTGCTGCTGGTGCCGCAGGTCCGCACGACGCTCGGCCGGTACGCGGAGCGGTCCCTGGATCGCCGTATGCGCACCGCTGCCCCCGGCAGCTTCTCCGACGCGTTCCAGCAGGCCCGGATCCACCGCCCGGACGGAAAGGTCGTCCAGGGCGAGGTCATCCGTGACACGGAGACCCGGCCGGGCCCGCGCCCCGACGGCGGCCCGCGCCCCCCGCTCACCCCCTGAGAGCCTGTCGGGTGACCTCTGATCGGGCGGCCACGCCCTGGCACGAAGGTCACCCGACAGGCTCTGAGTGGGTTTCTCGTCCGAAGCCGCCCCCTGGGTGGGGCCCCGTCCGGACGGCTGTTCTCAATCGCCGGACGGGCTCCTCGCCTGTCCGGCCGTCACGCCCGGGACGGAGAAGTCAAACCCGAACGGCGCTCGGAGACGGAAGAGCAGGCCGCAGGACGCCCACGGCACCCACCCCCTACGCGACAGAGCCGCGGGGGGGGGGGGCGGGGGGGGGGGGGGGGGCGCCCCCGGGGGGGGGGGGGGGGGGGGGGGGGCGGGGGGGGGGGGGGGGGGGCCGGGCGCCCCCCCCCCGCCCCCCCGGGGGGGGGCCCGCCGCCGGGGGGGGGGCCCCCCCCGCGCCCCCCCCCCCCCCCCCCCCCGGGTCGGGGGGGGGGGGGGCCGCCGCCCCCCCCCCCCCCCCCCCGCGGCTCTGTCTCTCTGCGGTGTCGCGCGGTCAGGCAGACTTCCTGCTGTCCCGCGGGTGCACGGCGATGTTCATGGCTCCGGAGCGCAGAACCGCCAGCCTCTCGGCCAGCACCTCCTCGAGCTCCTCGCGTGTGCGCCGCTCCATGAGCATGTCCCAGTGCGTACGCGCAGGCTTGCCCTTCTTCTCCTCGGGGCCATCCCCGTCCACCAGGAGTGCCATGGCGCCGCACGCCTTGCACTCCCACTCCGGCGGAATTTCCGCCTCTACCGAGAACGGCATCTCAAATCGATGTCCGTTCTGGCATGCGTACTCCACCGCCTGGCGCGGGGCCAGATCGATGCCGCGGTCCGTCTCGTAGCTGGTAACCACGAGTCGCGTGCCGCGGAGAGCTCGCTCACTCATGAATCGTGCCTCCCGGGCTTGTCGCCCACAGGACAGGTGTCGCTGTCGTCGTCATCCGGTCAACGTCCGGTCGGCGGCAAAGATTCCCGTTGCCGGTCATGCGTCGCCCGTCGTGCCGCTGCTTTTTCAGAGTTGGGTACCCAACATTGCCCGGTTTGTCACATTTGGCAGAAGTTGTCACCCAACGGTTTGGCTTCTTCCACTCGCAGTAACGGTCCTCCGGGCAGGCCAAAGGCGTACACTACCGGCCTTTCACTTCAACGTCTAAATCCGTTCAGGAACGGGATTTCCCGCGGCCGCGACGGCCTGCCGTACAGGCACCCTCGCGAGCAGCACGGAACCGACCGCGAAGAAGATCACCAAAGAGATGATCGCATCCCGGTAGCTGCCGGTCAGCTGATACGCGAGACCGAACACCAGCGGTCCCAGCCAGCTCAGTCCGCGGTCGCTCATCTCGTACGCGGAGAAGTACTCCGCCTCCTTGCCACGGGGCACCAGATGCGAGAACAGCGAGCGGGACAGCGCCTGGCTGCCGCCGAGGACCAGGCCGATCGCCGAGGCCAGCAGATAGAAGAAGACCGGGGCGTCCGAGGGCAGGAAGTATCCGCCGACGAGGATCAGGGTCCAGACGACGAGCGAGGCCAGGATCGTGCGCTTCGCGCCGTACACGCGTGCCAACCGGCCCATGCCCAGGGCCCCGGCCACCGCCAGCACCTGCACCAGCAGCACGGCCGTGATCAGGGATGTCTGTTCGAGGCCCAGCTCCTCGGAGCCGTACACCGACGCCTGCGAGATCACCGTCTGGATGCCGTCGTTGTAGACGAGATAGGCGAGCAGGAACGAGAGCGTGAGCGGGTGGCGGCGCATGTCGCGCAGGGTCGCGAGCAGCTGTCGCCAGCCGGAGCCGACCGCGCCCTCACCGCCCGGTGCCACCCGCCGGTCACGCAGCCGTCGCAGCGGTACGACCGTGAAGGCTCCCCACCAGACCCCCGCCGACGCGAGGCAGATCCGTACCGCGTCGGACTCGGAGAGACCGAACGAATCGTGGCCCGTGTAGAGGACCAGATTGAGGACCAGGACGAGCGCCCCCGACGTGTAGCCGAAGGCCCAGCCCCGGGACGAGACGGCGTCGCGTTCGTCGGGCTCGGCGATCTGCGGGAGATACGCGTTGTAGAGCACCATCGACACCGAGATCGACGCGTTCGCCACGATCAGCAGGAACGCGCCCAGCAGATAGCGGTGGCCGTCCAGGAAGAACATCCCGGTCGTCGCGGCCGCCCCCACGTACGCGGCGGCCGCCAGCAAGGGCTTCTTGCGGCCCGTGCGGTCCGCGGCGGCGCCCACGATCGGCATCACCACCACCGCCACCACGACGGACAACGAGACCGCGTAGGCGAAGAGCGACCCCGCGCGCACCGGGATGCCGAGAGGGTGCACGAAACCGTCGGCGTCGGCGGCGGCCTTGGCGATCGACGTCAGATAGGGGCCGAGAAACACGGTGAGAACGCTGGTCGAGTAGACCGAACACGCGAAGTCGTAGAAGTACCAGCCGCGCTGTTCGCGTCTGCGGTCCGTGGCTTCGGCACCGCCGGTGGTGTGTTCCGGCGTCGGCTCAGCGGTGTCGGCGGTCTCGGCGCTCAACCCGCACCCCCCTCGTATCTCCCCGTGGGGACGCCGCGGGGCCGGCGTCAGGCCCAGGCCCCCCGCTCGCTCAGCACCGTGCGCAGCGTCTCGATGTGATCGGTCATGATGCCATCCACACCGAGATCGAGGAGACCTGCCATCCGCTCCGGTTCGTTCACCGTCCAGACATGGACCTGGAGCCCGCGGGCATGGGCCTCCCGGACGAAGCGCCGGTCGACCACCCGGACCCCGTTCTGGCTCTCCGGGACCTGCGCGCACACCGCTCCGGCGCGCAGGGCGGCCGGTATGCCGTACGAGCGCAGCCGCAGGCCCAGGACGCCGCGGACGCCGTACGAGGTGGCCAGCCGGGGGCCCGCGAGGCGGTGCGCCCTGGCCACCCGGGTCTCCGAGAACGAGCCGACGCACACCCGGTCCCACGCGTCGGTCCGGCGGATCAGGTCGATCAGCGGGACGAGCGCCGGCTCGGCCTTGATGTCCACGTTCCAGCGGGCGTCGGGAAACGCCTCCAGCAACTCCTCGAACAGCGGCAGCGGTTCACGGCCCGCCACCCGGGCCCGCCGCACCTCGCTCCACGGCAGGTCGGCTATCCGGCCACGGGCGTCCGTCACCCGGTCCAGGGTGGCGTCGTGGAAGGCGACCAGACGTCCGTCCGACGTCGTGTGCACATCGGTCTCGAAGTAGCGGTAGCCGGCATCGGCGGCCCGGCGGAACGCGGCCGTGGTGTTCTCGATCCCGTCCGCCGCTCCGCCTCGGTGGGCGAACGGGATCGTCGCGGGATGGTCCAGATAAGGGTGGCGTACAGAGGTCACTGCGGCAGTATGGCCTCCTCCGATGGCCGGCCGGTGACGGCGGTGGTGCCGGACCCCGGCGCGGGAGCGACGGTCTCGTCGGCGGGCTTCGCCTCGGGGACCGCGAAGAAGCGCAGGAACAGCTGGGCGAGCGGGCCGATGGACAGCGCGTACAGGACCGTGCCCACGCCCAGGGAGCCGCCGAGCAGGAAGCCGGTCGCCACCACGGCCACCTCGATCGCCGTACGGACCAGGCGGACCGAGCGGCCGGTGCGCCGGTGCAGTCCGGTCATCAGGCCGTCGCGCGGCCCGGGGCCGAACCGTGCCGCGATGTACAGCCCCGTCGCGACACCGTTGAGCGCGATCCCCGCGACCATGATAACGATCCGGGCCGCCAGGCCGTGCAGCTCCGGGACGAGGGCGAGCGTGCCGTCCATGGCGAGGCCGATGGCGAAGACATTGGAGACCGTGCCGAGCCCGGGGCGCTGCCTCATCGGTATCCACAGGAGGAGGACCGCCGCGCCGACGATGATCGCGACGACCCCGATGGACAGCCCGGTGCGTTCCGCGAGGCCCTGGTGCAGCACCCCCCAGGGTTCGAGCCCGAGCCCGGCACGGACCATGAGCGCCGAGCTCGCCCCGTACAGGGCCAGACCGACGTACAGCTGCATCAGCCGCCGTGCGAGGTGCGCCCGGCGGGGGACGGCGGTGACGGACAAGATGTGCTCCCTCGTGTGGTGGTGGTGGACTGCCGCATGACACTCTGTGGCAGGGGATTGGCCACCAACTATGGCCAATCCGAGGAAGGTGGACTGATTTACATGGCGCAGTGGACTTCGGCCGTCGGTGCCGCGCAGCTCGCCCGGCAGCTCCAGGCCCAGCAGCAGAAGCCGATGGGCCCCGGCGCCCGCAGGCCCCCCGCCTATCGCGCGCTCGCCGACGGCGTCCGGCTGCTCGTCCTCGAAGGCCGGGTGCCCGTCGCCGCCCGGCTCCCCGCCGAACGCGAGCTGGCGCTCGCCCTGTCCGTCAGCCGCACCACCGTCGCCGCCGCCTACGAGGCGCTGCGGGCCGAGGGATTCCTGGAGTCCCGGCGCGGCGCGGGCAGCTGGACCGCGGTCCCGGCAGGCAACCCCCTGCCCGCGCGCGGCCTGGAACCGCTGCCCCCGGAGTCGCTCGGTTCGATGATCGACCTGGGCTGTGCCTCGCTGCCCGCGCCCGAACCCTGGCTGACCCGCGCCGTCCAGGGCGCCCTGGAGGAGCTGCCGCCGTACGCGCACACCCACGGCGACTATCCGGCCGGGCTGCCCGCGCTGCGGCAGATGATCGCCGACCGCTACACCGGGCGGGGCATCCCGACGATGCCCGAACAGATCATGGTCACCACCGGCGCGATGGGCGCGATCGACGCCATCTGCCACCTCTTCGCCGGGCGCGGCGAGCGGATCGCGGTGGAGTCCCCCTCGTACGCCAACATCCTTCAGCTGATGCGGGAGGCGGGCGCCCGGCTGGTGCCGGTGGCGATGGAGGAGGGGATCGGCGGCTGGGACATGAACCGCTGGCGGCAGGTGCTGCGCGACGCGGCGCCCCGGCTCGCGTACGTCGTGGCGGACTTCCACAATCCCACCGGCGCGCTCGCCGACGAGAGCCAGCGGCGGGCCCTGGTGGACGCGGCCCGCTCCGCCGGGACGGTCCTGGTCGTCGACGAGACCATGAACGAGCTGTACCTCGACGCCGATGTCGAGATGCCGCGCCGGGTCTGTGCCTTCGACCCGGCGGGCAGCACCGTGCTCACCGTCGGCTCGGCCAGCAAGGCGTTCTGGGCAGGCATGCGGATCGGCTGGGTGCGGGCCGCGCCGGACGTGATCCGCAGTCTGGTGTCCGCCCGCGCCTACGCCGACATGGGCACACCCGTGCTGGAACAGCTCGCCATCAACTGGCTGATGCGCACGGGGGGCTGGGAGGAGGCCGTGGAGCTCCGGCGCGGTCAGGCGCGGGAGAACCGGGACGCGCTGGTCGCGGCGGTGCGCCGGGAGCTGCCGGAGTGGGAGTTCCAGGTACCGCGCGGCGGGCTGACGCTCTGGGTGCGCACCGGCGGACTCTCGGGGTCACGGCTGGCCGTGGCGGGCGAGCGGGTGGGGGTGCGGGTGCCGTCCGGTCCGCGATTCGGCGTCGACGGCGCCTTCGAGGGATACGTACGGCTGCCGTTCACGGTCGGCGGTCCGGTGGCGGACGAGGCGGCGGTACGGCTCGCCGCGGCGGCGGAGCTGGTGGGGTCGGGGGCGAGCACGGGAGCGGAGGCGCCTCGCACGTTCGTCGCCTGACGGCCGAGGCACAGCGGAAGGGGCGGGGGAGGATCGCGCGATCCTCCCCCCGCCCCTTCCGCTGCGCCTACTCGCTGAGCGACATCTGCTCGGGGGTCAGGGCGATCTCCGCGGTCAGTGCGTTCTGCGGGGTCAAGGGGGTCGCAGTCGCCGAAGTCGCCGGATCCGGAACGGTCGCCTCGATCGGCGTCTCCCCCGTGGGCAGGAGATCGAGCACCGCCTGGCGGTGCGCCTCGCTCGTCGCGTCGTCGTACGGATCAGGTGTGGCCGGAACCTGGAGCCGCAGCACCGGACCGGTACCGAGCCGCACGTACCCCCGGCCGGGCGGGACGTCCGGGGTCGGTGTGGTGTGCGGCTCCAGGCCGAGCACCGTCTCGATCTGCCCGCGGGAGCTGTGGCCGAGCACGACGCGGGCCCTGGTGTGGGTCCGTACCGTCTCTCTGAGCGTGTCCAGGCTGTCGAACTGGTCGGCCAGCACCACGGTGACATTGGCCGCGCGGCCGTGCCGCAGCGGCACCTGCAGCAGCTCCTGCGGGTCGGGTCTGCCGTCGGCGGCCGCCAGATGGCCGAGGACGCTGGGCCGGTCCAGCAGGATCCAGAGCGGGCGCCTGGTGTCCTCGGGCGCGGAGTGACCCGCCTGCCGGGCCCGGTTGGCGGCGATCAGCCGCCGCTCCGTCTCGTGGGCCGCCCACTCCAGGCTGGCCAGTGCACCGGCCAGTCCGCACTCGACGGCCAGCACTCCGGTGCGCCCGGTCAGGCAGGCGTACTCGCCGGTTCCGCTGCCTTCGATGATGAGGATGTCGCCGTGCTGGAGCGCCTGGACACCGATGGAGCGCATCAGGGTGGTGATGCCGCCGCCGGGCTGTCCGACGATCAGCAGGTGCGGCTCGGTGGAGCGGGCGCCGGTCCGCCAGACGACCGGGGGAGCGTCCCGGGTCGTGTCCCCGTCGGTCACCGGCACGGTGCGCTGCACCGCGTCGTTGTCGGTGAACCCCAGCACCGTCTCGCCCGGCGCGGTGACGAAGCGCTGTGCGGCGATCGAGGTGGGCAGCGCGTCGAGCACGCTCATGACGAGCTGGTTGCCCTCCTCGTCCCAGGCGAAGTGGTACTCGCGGCCACGGCCCGACTTGGCGTGCAGCAGCTGTTCGATCCGGGTGCGGGAGGCGGTCTCGCTGTCGGTGAAGTATGCGGGGTACGAGACGCGGAGGCGGGTGACACGCCCGTCGCCGTCGAACTCGTGGCCGCTGAACGCCTTGGCCCAGTCGCCACCGTGGGCGAACAGCGGACTGGGATCCTCGGCGACGGAGAAGTGCGGCACGAGCGCCTCGTACAGCGCCTGCAGCCGCGCCGTCTCGGCCTTGCCGGGACCGGTCTTCGCGGGCGTGCGTTCCCGCCCTTTCCATGCGGCGGCGCCCATCACCGTGACCAGGGCGAGCAGCGGCCCGTACGGGATGAGTACCACCACGAGTACGCAGGCCGCGACGAGAAACAGAATGGGATTACGCCGCTCCTTGGGCGTCGCGGCCCACTTCCGCCGTCCTGCACCCGCCAGCAGCCGCAGACCACGAACGACCCTGATCAGCGGATGGAGGACGTCGGTGGCGTTGTCGGCGGCCGTGCGCGCGAACTCGCGACTGCGAGTGATCGAAGCGCTGCCGCTGCTCAGAATGCGGGGAAGGGGTCGCCGGGCCACGTCGGTTCTCCTGAAGGGGTGGGAGCGGTCGCGGCGGGTCAGAACTTGATCCCGCCCAGGAGGCTTGCCAGGCTCGCGCCGCCCGCCGTGATGCTCGGTGCGATGGCGGTGCCTGCCAGATAGAAGCCGAACAGGGCGGTGACAAAGGCGTGCGAGCCCTTCAGACCGTCCTTCCTGAAGAACAGGAAGACGATGATGCCGAGGATGACGACGCCAGACATGGAAAGGTTCATGAGTGGTTCTCCTGTTTCGGGGACAGTCACCATGAGTCCTTCCAGGGTCACAAAAAGTATCTATAGGATAAAAGCTGCAATTGGGTGAAAACTCGGTTTTTTCACTGGACTGGCCGACAGGAGAACGCGGTGCGGACGGAACTTCCGGTGCCGCGCACCGTTCCGGCCTCATGCGACGTGATCCTTTGCCGCGGCCGGGGCGCGGCATGTGCGCTGCGGAGCAGTACCCTGTCGGTTCACTCGTACGGCCCCCTCGGCGTACCACCCCCCTGGCAGGCAGCAGCGAAACCCGTTGATGGAAGGCGGTCCGTCCGATGAGCGAAGCCCCCGAACCCGAGGTCGTCGAGCTGGCGACCAAGGTCTTCGACCTGGCGCGCCGCGGGGAGACCGAGGCGCTCGCCGCGTACCTGGACGCCGGTGTGCCCGCAAACCTCACCAACGACCGGGGTGACACGCTGCTCATGCTCGCCGCGTACCACGGGCACGCCCCCGCGGTCGCGGCCCTCGTGAGCCGGGGAGCCGACCCGGACCGGGCCAACGACCGCGGGCAGACGCCGCTCGCCGGAGCCGTCTTCAAGGGCGAGGCCGCGGTGATCGAGGCGCTCCTCGCCGCGGGCGCCGACCCGGACGCCGGTACACCGTCCGCAACGGACACCGCACGCATGTTCGGCAAGGCCGACCTGCTGGAACTCTTCGGCTCCCGCTGAACGGGTTCGCCGTAAATGTGGTCGCGGTGGCGAAATGGGTGGGTCATCATGACGTCGCGGGCCCGATTCGGGCCACCGACGAGAGGCAGAGGAAGATGGTCTACAGCGAGCAGAAGACGGCGGTCGGCCGATCATGTTGCTGCGCGGCGTAGTGCCCACCCGGCACTTGGAACTGCACAGTCCCGGTTGCGTCGACAGCTTGATGTGAGGCTTCTCCCATGTTCGATCCGTTCATAGCGCCGAGCGGCACCCTGCTCGGCCTGCTGCAGAGGGGCCGCGGCGACGGCACGCTCCACGCGCTTGCCGCACCGCGCCCCGAGGCCCTCGCGGCGCTCAACCACTGTGTCCTGAGCGACCCGCGTCACGACTGGCAGGTCGAGAACCGCTCCCTCTACTACGCACGCCTGTATCTCGACCTCGACGGCGGCATCGGGGAGATCGAGCGGCACCTCTGCGAGCCCGACGACCACATCGACACCGACGACTCGCGGACCGGCCTGGCCCTCGCGGTCCTCGGCCACCTCGCCTCGTACGGACGCGGCGACGCCCTGGCCCTGCTGCGGCGGTACGCGGCGACGGGCGCCAACTGGGCGTGGGCCCTCGACGAGCTGGCCCTGCGTGACGACGACGCCGGGCTCCGCTCCCTCGCCGTGCCCGTCCTCGGCCGGTTCTCCGCCACCGAGGAGGGCGCCGCCGAACTCGCGGCCGCCGTACGGGACGCCTTCGAGCCCCGGCCCTGGCGGCTGTGGGCCGAAGACCCGCGTGAAGCGGTCGGCGCCCGGGTCAGGGCCGCCTCCGAACAGGGCTCGTTCGACCGCTGGCAGCGGCAGATGCGGCCCGGCGGCCCACGCCCCGGCTGGAGCGTCCAGGCCGTGTTCGACTGGGCCCAGCAAGGACTGGACCGTGGCAGTGTCCTCCACGTACCGGCCGCCCGCTGCCTCACTGCCGTCGCCGGTCCCGAGGACCGGCCGTTGATCGTCGAGACCGCCCGCAGCGGCCCGGACGGCGCCCGCTGCGCGGCCCTGCACTACCTCTCCGAGGTCAGGGACCCCGCTGTCCTCGACCTCATCGAGGCCGCGGCGGTCAGCCCGTCGAGCACCGTCGCCGATGCGGCCGTCGCCGCCTTCGAGCGGATGTGCGGCGACGCGGCGGTGGACCGGGCCCGGCGCTGGGCCCGACGGCCCGACGCGCTCGGCGCCTCCGCCGCCGGTGTGCTCGCCTGCCGGGGCGGAGCACAGGACGCCTCCTCCGTCCTCGCCGCCTTGCGCGACGCCGTACGCGGTGAAGGACCGGACGCACCGCGCCTGTGGACCCTGGTCGACGGCACGGGCCGGCTGGGCATCGCCTGCGCCGCCCCCGTCCTGCGCCATGTCTACCGGGAGACGTCCTCCTCCCATCTGCGCGGCCGGGCGGCCCGCGCGCTCGCCGCCACCGACCCCTCCTTCGCCACCGGCTTCGCCGTCGAATGCCTGTGGGACTGCGAGGAGTCCACCCGCGAGGTCGCCGCACTCCATGCGGAGACCGGCGACATCAGGGTCGCCGAACGGCTGCGCCGACTGGCCGCCGACCCGGCCGAGGAGGCCGAGGTGCAGACCGCGGTACGCAGCAGGATCGGGCCCGACGCCCCCGCTGTCTGACGCGCTCCAATCGCAGCAGGACGCAGCGCTTCGGGGGAGCGCGGTGTACCCGCCCACGAACGTCCAACGCTCATGGGACGTCCCCGAGGGGAAAGACCCAAGTCGGCCCGGTCACGGCCGGTTCCGTCCTCGGGCTGCCCGCACCCCTGGGGCGCCCGTTGGTCCGGCGGCAGAGTGCGGTGCATGCCGTGGTGCATGCCCTGTCCGCCCGCTACGACGCCGCCCGGCCGTGCCGACTCGTTGTGCTGGCCGGCCACGGCGGGCACCGGCTGGCTGGTGCGGCGGAGCAGCGATCTGCTGGCTCAGCTGCTGTGCCTGGCGGGAGCGGAGGTACGGCACTGGGGGTGCGGCACGAGCGGGCAGCTGGACCGGCGGACCGACCAGGCGTTGCAGGGCGCGCTCGCCGCCGTCACGCCCGAGGGGCGGCACATCGCGTCCTTGTTGTCCGCACCGCGCGTCGTTGTCCGCGCCGCGCGTCAGTATGGAGGGATGACGGGACGCTGGGAGTTCTGGATCGACCGTGGCGGCACGTTCACCGACGTGGTGGGCCGTGATCCCGACGGGCACCTGGTCACCCGCAAGCTCCTCTCGGACGACCCGGCCCGCTACCGCGACGCCGCCGTCGCCGGGATCCGCCTCATGCTCGGCCTCGGCCCCGCCGACCCGGTCCCCGCCGACCGGGTCGGCAGCGTGAAGATGGGCACGACCGTCGCCACCAACGCCCTGCTCCAACGGCGTGGCGAGCCGACCGTCCTGGTCACCACCGAAGGGTTCCGGGACGCCCTGCGCATCGCGTACCAGAACCGCCCGCGCCTCTTCGACCGCCGCATCCTGCTGCCGGAGGCCGTGTACGACCGGGTGATCGAGGTCCCGGAGCGGATCGATGCGCACGGCCGGACCCTCATCCCCCTCGATCTGCCTGCGACGGCAGCGCAGTTGAGAGCCGCGAGGGCGGACGGCTTCCGCAGCGCGGCAGTCGTCCTGATGCACGGCTACCGACACCCCGCCCACGAGACCGCCGTCGCCGCCGCGGCCCGTGAGGCAGGTTTCACCCAGGTCAGCTGCTCGCACGAGGTCAGCCCGCTGATCAAGCTGGTACCGCGCGGCGACACCACCGTCGTCGACGCGTACCTCTCGCCGATCCTGCGCCGGTACGTCGAGGAGGTCGCGGGCGAACTGGAATCCGTCCGGCTGATGTTCATGCAGTCCAACGGCGGACTGCGGGAAGCCGCGCACTTCCGTGGCAAGGACGCGGTGCTGTCCGGCCCCGCCGGTGGGGTCGTCGGCATGGCCCGTACGTCCGGACAGGCCGGATTCGACCGGGTCATCGGCTTCGACATGGGCGGCACCTCCACCGATGTGTCGCACTACGCGGGCGAGTTCGAGCGCGAGCTCGGCACCCAGGTGGCCGGGGTGCGGATGCGCGCCCCGATGATGAACATCCATACCGTTGCGGCCGGCGGCGGATCCGTCCTGCACTTCGACGGCCGGCGCTACCGGGTCGGACCCGACTCCGCGGGCGCGGACCCCGGCCCGGCCTGCTATCGCAGGGGCGGGCCACTCACCGTCACCGACGCCAATGTGATGCTCGGCCGGGTCCAGCCCGCGCACTTCCCGGCAGTCTTCGGGCCGGAGGGAAACCTGCCGCTCGACGCCGACGTCGTGCGCGAGCGGTTCGGGGCACTCGCCGACGAGGTGGCACAGGCCACCGGCACGCGACGTACCGCAGCCGAGGTCGCGGCCGGATTCCTGGAGATCGCCGTGCTCAACATGGCGAACGCGGTCAAGAAGATCTCCGTGGAGCGCGGCCACGACATCACCCGCTACGCCCTCACCTGCTTCGGTGGCGCCGGCGGTCAGCACGCCTGCGCCGTCGCCGACGCACTCGGCGTCGACACCGTCCTCGTGCCACCGCTGGCCGGAGTGCTGTCCGCGTACGGCATCGGTCTCGCCGACGCCACCGCCATGCGCGAACAGTCGGTCGAAGCGGAGCTCGACGCCGAAGGCACCCGGGCCGCAGTCGACGCGCTCTGCGCGGAACTGGCCGCCCGCACCCGCGACGAACTGCGCGCCGACGGACTCGAGGACAGCGCCATCAGCACCCACGCCCGGGCCCTCCTGCGCTATGCCGGCACGGACGCGAGCCTGCCCGTCGACCTGGACACCGCGCCCGCGATGACACGGGCGTTCACGGACGAGCACCGCGCCCGCTACGGCTTCACCATGGACAGACCACTGCTCGTCGAAGCGGTGTCGGTCGAGGCGACCGGCGCGGCGGGCCGGCACGTACCGCACGCGGTGGACCGGACGGTCCGCGAGGGCACGCCACAACCCCACGACACGGTACGGATGTTCGCCGACGGCCGATGGCAGGACACCCCGCTCCACCGGCGCGAGGCCCTGCAACCGTCGGACACCGTGACCGGTCCCGCCGTGATCGCCGAGGCCGACGCCACCACCGTCGTCGACCCCGGCTGGCAGGTCACCATCGGCGACACCGGCCATCTGCTGCTCAGCCGGGTCCGCCCGCGCCCCGACCGGACCGCCGTCGGCACGCGGGTGGACCCGGTCATGCTGGAGGTGTTCAACAATCTCTTCATGTCGATCGCCGAGCAGATGGGCGTGCGCCTGGAGAACACCGCCCACTCCGTCAACATCAAGGAGCGGCTCGACTTCTCCTGCGCGTTGTTCGACGCGGACGGCAACCTGATCGCCAACGCCCCGCACATCCCGGTGCACCTCGGCTCGATGGGGGAGTCCATCAAGGAGGTGCTGCGGCGCAACGGCTCCACCATGCGCCCCGGCGATGTGTACGCCATCAACGACCCGTACCACGGGGGCACACATCTGCCCGATGTGACGGTGGTGACCCCGGTGTTCGACGAACGCGGCGAGAACGGGTCGGGGCTGAGATTCCTGGTGGCGTCACGTGGCCACCACGCCGAGATCGGCGGCATCACCCCCGGCTCCATGCCCGCCTTCAGCCGCACCATCGACGAGGAAGGGGTGCTGTTCGACAACTGGCTGCTGGTCAGGGACGGCAGGTTCCGCGAGGCCGAGACCCGCGAGCTGCTCACCACCGCCGCATACCCGTCCCGTGACCCCGACACCAATCTCGCCGATCTGCGGGCCCAGATCGCCGCCAACGAGAAGGGCATCGCGGAACTGCGCCGCACGGTGGACCAGTTCGGCGCCGAGGCCGTCGACGCGTACATGGGCCACGTGCAGGACAACGCCGAGGAGTCCGTACGCCGGATCATCGCGCTGCTGCACGACGGTTCGTACCGCTACGAGACCGACAACGGCGCCGTGATCGAGGTCGCGCTGACCGTGGACCGTACCGCCCGCGGCGCGATCCTCGACTTCACCGGCACCTCGCCGCAGCAGCCCGGGAACTTCAACGCCCCGAAGTCCGTCGTCATGGCCGCGGTTCTGTACGTCTTCCGGACCCTGGTCGCCGACGACATCCCGCTCAACAGCGGCTGCCTCAAACCCCTGGAGGTCAGAGTCCCGGCGGGTTCGATGCTGGCGCCCGTCCATCCCGCGGCCACCGTCGCGGGCAATGTGGAGACCTCCCAGGCCGTCACGGGAGCGCTCTACGGGGCGCTCGGCATCCAGGCCGAGGGCTCCGGCACCATGAACAACCTGACCTTCGGCAACGACCGCGTCCAGTACTACGAGACGGTGGCCAGCGGCTCGGGCGCCGGCGAGGGCTTCGACGGCACCGACGCCGTGCAGACCCATATGACCAATTCCCGGCTCACCGACCCCGAAGTGCTCGAATGGCGCTACCCGGTCCTGGTCGAGAGCTTCCGGGTACGGGACGGCAGCGGGGGAGCGGGCCGGTGGCACGGCGGCTGTGGGGTCGAGCGCAGACTCCGGTTCCTCGAACCCGTCACGGTGGCGCTGCTCACCGGACATCGCCGCGTCCCTCCGTACGGCATGGCGGGCGGCGAACCGGGCGCGCTGGGCAGCCAGCACATCGAGCGAGCCGACGGGAAGAACACGGTCACCTCGCTGGAGGGATGCGACACGGCCGAACTGGCGCCCGGCGATGTGCTGGTCCTGCGCACACCCGGCGGCGGAGGATACGGAGTGCGGCAAGCGGTCGCTTCTGCGCCGTTTCGACCGTTGTCGGTGTGAGGACCTAATCTGTGCAGCGTGACTTCGCCTGCCTACACGGACAACGCTGCGCCCCAGCTCAGCGCGGGGCCGCGGCCCGCCCCGGGCCCGGCCGCCGACGAGGGGCTCTCCCGGCGGCTGCGCGCGCTCGCCTGCACGGCGCCGCTGCACGACCTCGACGTGCGCAAGGCGAATCTGGCCGGTGAGTACACGGTCTACGCGATGGCGGAGGTCGCGCTCGCCGCGATCGACCAGGTCACACTGCACATGGACTTCGACACGGGCGCCGACCACGAGCAGATAGTGGCCAAGCTGCTCCCGCGCGTCGCTGCCCAGGCTCCGCGCCGTCCCGCCGCGGAGCACGAGCGAGTCGCCCGCTGGGTGCTCGAGAATCTGATCAACGTCGGAAGCGTGGACCGCGGCTTCCGGGCGGTGTACGGCACGTTCGGCCCCGACGGGGTGTATGTCCGCAGGGACTACGACTTCAAGCTGATCGAAGAAGTCCCCGGTTACGGCGGCAGCGTCTATCTGAGGGCCACCGACGAAGCGGTCAACGTCCTGGTCGGCGCCCTCGACACGGACGTCACCAGCGCCCAGATCGCCGCCGAGGTGAAACTGGAGGTCCTGATCAGCCGGGGCCGCCTCGCCGATGCGCAGCTCGCCGCCGAACAGGCCCGCTACCGCACCGTGCAGTACGCCGAGACGCTCCGCAAGACACTGGAGGCGACCCGGCGCAACGTCAGAGCCGTCGACTGGCTCAACACCGTGCCCGACATGATCGCCGAGGCACTGGACCACGTGGCCGACCGCTACCGCCACGAGAACGCGATCCTCACCAACATCCGCAAGGCCAGGGACGAGGCGGAGGACCCCGAGCACAAGCGCCGCGCCGCCGAGCTCGTCGACATAGTCAAGGACTGCATCCGCCGCCACACCCAGCTGCAGTCCCGCCTGCTGGAGGCAGGACCGCTGTTCCGTGCCGAGCAGGACCGGCAGGCGTTCGCCACCCCCACGGCCAGGACCGGCCTCGACCTGTACGGCCAGCTGGTCGCCCCGCTGCTGCCGCTCCCCGTCGAACAGGCCATCCGCGTCACCGACGTGTTCTTCGCCCACGGCACGGGGCTGCGCACGCCCACCTCGGTGCGGGTGGGTGACCTGGTCGACATGCTGCTCACCCCGCCCCTGGAGCGGGAACATCTGGGTGCCGAGATGCCCGAGCCGGATCTGATCGCCACCCCGGACGACAGCAGGTTCAGCGAGGAGCAGCTGGCGAGCGCCATGAACCTCCTCGATCTGGAGCACGACGCACCGCGCCGGCTCTCCGGGCTCCTCACCGAGGCCCGGCGGAGCGATCCGGACCTGCCCTATCTGGTCGCCCTGCTTGCGGTGCACGCCGCGTCCCCGCCGGTCGGCACCGCCTACCGGCAGGGCGAGCGGCGCCTGCTGTTCGCCGTCGACGACGGGACCCGGCTGGACGACCCGGAGTTCGGCGGGGCGGACCTGATCGTGGGCACGGCCCTGCTGGACGCGGCGGGCATGGCCGCGGACCGCTCGGAGGCCTCATGAGCGGGCAGGTGCGCTCGACCCGGCGGAGCCCTGATCACCGCCGGCCCCGGGCCGCCACCTCCGGATGCGCGGCTTTGCCCGCACCCTTCCGTACGGACGCTGTGAGAGCCGGCGCCGCCCACCCTGTACCACCGAGATCCCGCACCGAGGAGCGACCGTCGTGAGCGACCACCGCGCAGAGCACACCGACGCGTGGAGCGAACCGACCGCCGGGTACGCGACCGAGGGCGACGCCGCCCACGAGCCTGCGGCACCCACCGCCGTCACCCCGGCCGACGCGGCCGACGCCGCCCGGCTCGTCGCCTTCGGGCTGCAGCCCAAGCTGCTGCCCGCCCGCGACGCCGAATACGCCGAGCTCCTTCGGCGCTACCGGGAGGAGACCCCCTTCGCCCGGCTCGCCGATGCCGTGGCCACCGGACTCGGTCTCGTCGTCCTGGAGGTCTCGACCCGGGCCGGCATGGCCGTGACGGCGGGCGAGGACTCCGTCTTCGCCGTCCGCATGGGCGACTACGCCCGCCGCGCCTCCTCCGACTCCGCCGACCGCTTCCTGCACGGGCTGGCCCATCTCGCCGTCGCCGCCATGGCCTTCCCGCGCCCCGAGGACCTCGCCGACGACGCGTACATCGGCCGGGTCACGGTCAACGGCATCGACGCGTTCGTACGCCAGGCCTGCCACCGCCTGGAGGAGCGGGCCGAGGAACACGGCGACAACACCGACCCGGCCACCGACGCCCCCGGGCTGGAAGCCGCCTGGCGGATCTATGCCCGGCGCAGCGCCACCGGCGCGACGAAGGACGCCCGGCGGCTGGCCGGATCCACCACCGGCATCGTCGGCAAGGCCGTCGCCTTCCTCACCGACTCCGGCTTCCTCCAGCGCACCGCGGACGACGCCGGAGGAGCCTTCCGTACCACCGCCCGCTACCAGCTGCAGGTACGCGACATGGCGGGTACCGCCGCGATGGCCGAACTCCTGGAACTCGGCGTCGTACCCGTCACCGACGGAACGGCGACGCTGCTGCCGCCGCCCGACGGCGACGACCTGGAACTGGCGGCCGACGCCGGTCTGCCCTTCCACGCCTGAGCACCCCCACCGCCGCCCCACTCCTGCTTTCCGAACGACGAGAGTCCGCCGCCATGTACGAGCTGTCCCGGGTCCGCCTCTACTCCATCGGGCCTGCCGGTGCGCGCTACGCCGACACCGTGCTTGACCTGCGCGGAGTGGGCGAACCCGTGCCCAACCCCGCGCCGGCCCAGGCGGAGTTCTTCGAGGAGGAGCCGGTCGGCCCGCCGCGCCGCCCGGCACCCGCCGGTGTGCTCTTCCTGGAGAACGGCGGCGGCAAGTCCGTCCTGCTGAAGCTGATCTTCTCCGTGATGCTGCCCGGCCACCGCAACACCCTCGGCGGCGCCAGCTCCGGCGTACTGCGCAAGTTCCTGCTCGCCGACGACTGCGGTCATGTCGCCCTGGAGTGGCAGCACACCCTCACGGGCGAGTGCGTCGTCGTCGGCAAGGTCAGCGAGTGGCGCGGACGCCAGGTCTCCAACGACCCGCGGAAGTTCGCCGAGGCCTGGTACTCCTTCCGCCCCGGACCCGGTCTCAGCCTCGACTCGCTGCCGGTCGCCGAGGCCACTGCCGTCGGCCGCCCCGTCGAAGGCGCCTCCGGCGCCCAGGGCAGGCGCCGCACCATGAAGGGCTTCCGGGACGCACTCACGGACGCGGGCAAGTTCTACCAGCACCTCGATGTGCACTGGGAAGAGATCCACGACCGGTGGAACGAGCACCTCGGCGACCTGGGCCTCGACCCCGAACTCTTCCGCTACCAGCGCGAGATGAACGCCGACGAGGGTGAGGCGGCCGGGCTCTTCGCGGTCAAGAAGGACTCCGATTTCACCGACCTGCTGCTCCGCGCCGTCACGGACACCCGCGACACGGACGGTCTCGCCGACCTGGTCAGCGGCTTCGGCAACAAGCTGGGCCGCCGGGCCGAACTCACGGCGGAACGTGACTTCACCGCAGGCTCCGTCGACCTGCTCGGCCGGATCGTCGAGGCCACCGGCACCCGCTCCCGTACCCGCGACATCCACGCGGGCGCCGAACGCCGCACCCGCACCCTCGCCCGCAGGCTCTCCGCCCGGGCCGCCCAGGAGCGCGGCCGCACCGCCGACCTCGCCCAGCAGGTGACGGGCGCTGCCCACACCGTCACCGCCGCCGAGGAGGCCCGCAGCCGCAGCGCTCTCATCGCCGCCGAACTGGCCTACCGGCACGCCTCCCTGGCCCTCGCCGCAGCAGAGAAGGGCGCCGCCGCCCAGCGTCGCGAACTGGTCGACGCCCGCACCCTGCACTCCGCCTGGCAAGCCGCCGAAGCCGTGCTGCGCCACCGCGCCGCCGCCGACCGGTCGGCGCGCGTCGCCGTCGCCATCCGCGAGGCCGAACGCGACGCCGCACCCGCGCTCGCCGCCCGCGCCACCGCTGCCGCCGACCTCGTACGCGCTCTGCATACCGCCGCGGAAGCCGGCGAGCAGCTGGCCAACGAGGAGGAGGAGCGCTCGGACACCCTCCAGGCCTCGGGCGAGACGGCCCACCGGGATGCCACCACCGCCGCCACCGAGGCCCAGCGCGCCCGCAGTGAGGCCGGACATCTGCGCCAGCGCCTCGCCGAGGTCGAGCAGGAGACCGCCGAGGCGGTACGGGCGGGCTGGCTCGACAACACCGCGCCGGACGCCGATCCGGCGCGGGCCGCCCTCGCCGCGAGCGACGCCGAGCAGTCCACCGTCGCCGCCTGGAACGCCGCACGGGAAGCGGCCGGAGCCGCGGCCGACCGGGCCAGGGAAGCGGCGGCCGCCGAGAGCCGCGCCGAGCTCGCCGCGGCGCGCGCCGCGGACGGTGCGCAGGCGGCGGAACAGTCGTACGAGGCCGAGTTCAGGGCCGCCGAGTCGATCGCCGCCGAACACCGCCTCGCCGACCTGCTGGGCCTCCCCTCGGCGCACGGCGCCGGTGTGCCCCGCCCCCGTCGCGGTGCCACCGGTAACGCACCGGGCACCGCGTCAGGCACCGCGGCACCGCACGGCGCGGCGCCCCAGGACGGGCGCGAGGACGGGGCAGGAGCAGGTACGGGCTTCGGCACCGCCGCGGCCGGGTCCGACCGGCAGGCCGTCGCCGGCCAGGCACTCGCCACCGACCGCACCGCCGCGGGCGAGCACTCCCTGACCGCCGAACAGCCGCTCACCGCGGAGGAGTTCGACCGGAGCGCCGACGAGCTGAGGGAGCTGCTCGACGAGGGCATCGCCAGCGCCGAACGCCGCCTCTTCGAACTGCGCACCGCCGCGGCCGACGACTCCCGTATCCTCGGCGCACTCGGCGACGGCGGACTGCTGCCGCCCGGACCCGACGTGCTCGCCACCGTCGAATACCTCGGTGAGCACGGCATCCCGGCCCTGCCGGGCTGGCGCTACCTCGCCCAGGCCGTCGACCCCGCCGACCACGCGGCGGTGCTCGCCGCCCGCCCCGAGCTCGTCGACGGCGTGATCATCACCGACGCCGACTCGCACGCCCGCGCGCGCGAGGTCCTGGGCGGCGCCGCCCTGCTACCGCGCTCCGCCGTTGCCGTCGGCACGACCGCCGCACTGCTCGCCCCGGTACCCGCCCCCGGCACCGGCTCCGCCCGGAGCACCGACGGGGTGTTCCTCGTCCCGCCGAACCCGGCGATGCACGACGAGCATGCCGCCGACGAGGAACGCCAGGCGCTGCGGAGCCGGGCCGCCGACCGCGACGAGGACATCCGCACGCTCGCGGCCCGCCTCGCCGGAGACCGGTCCCTCGCCGCCCGCATCGGCTCCTGGCGCGCCGACTGCCCGCCCGGCATGCTCGTCGAGCTCGCCGAGGCCGCCCGTACCGCCCGCACGGCCGCCGAGACGGCCCAGGCCGTGCTCGCCGAGGCCCGTTCGGCGCGCGCCGAGGCCGACGAAGCCGCCGCGGACGCCGCCCGCGTCCGCGACGAGCGCCAGGAGGCCGCCCAGCGTGCCCGCCGTGTCGCCGACGCCCTCGCGGGCCTGGCCCACCGACTCCGCGAACGCTCGCGCTGGCAGGCACGACTGCGCGAGCTCGTCGAGGAGGCGGCCGAGTCCGAGGCCCGCGCCACCGTCTGCCTGGAGCGGGCCCGCGTCGCCGACGAGGACCGCAGGGCCGCCCAGCGCGCGGCCGACGACGCCCGCCGCACCGCCCGAGCCCTACGCGCCGAACGTGCGGAGATCGCAGGCGCCCCGGAGAACCTCCCTGAGCCCGAGGGTGACTCCCCGCGCCCCGCCCTCCCCGCCCTGCGCGAGGCCTACCGGGCCGCATCCCAGCTGTACGAGAAGGTGGGTGTCGGCGCCGACCTGCGCGCCGAACAGGCCCGCGCCGAGAGCGACGAGAGCGCCGCCCTCGCCGAACTGGACCGGCTCACCAACAAGGTCCGCACCCGCGCCGCCCAGCTCCTCGAAGGCACCGACGGAGCCGACGGCCCGTCGCGCCAGGCGGCTGCCGCCCGCGCCGAATCCCTGGTCCAGCTCCTGGAGACCCGTGCCTCCATCGCGAGCGAGCAGCTCGGCCGGCTGCGCGGTGAGGCCGAGCGTCTCGCCCCGGTCGACGGCCAGACCCACCACACCGAGCTCCCCGACGAGCTGGTCCCCGCCGACGCCGAGCAGGCCCAGACCCTCCTGCGTACCACCACGGCCGAACTCGGCACCGCCACCGGCGCCCTGGACACCGCCCGCGCCGCCCACGCCGAACTGCTTCACGCCCACCGCA
Organism: Streptomyces sp. NPDC048496; assembly: GCF_043200055.1. Lineage (NCBI taxonomy): Bacteria > Bacillati > Actinomycetota > Actinomycetes > Kitasatosporales > Streptomycetaceae > Streptomyces > Streptomyces sp. NPDC048496. The sequence continues at coordinate 102,412 of NZ_JBICXB010000015.1, forward strand.
CCGCCGAGGCATCCGCCGGAGGCTTCGACGAGACCGCCGCCCTGCTGCGCGACCTTCTCAGGGACCACGGCGCCGACGACGACCCGGAGGCCCCCGAGCCGTACCCCGGCAGCCTCGACGAGGCCCGGCAGTCCGCGGCCGAGGCCCGTCGCTCGCTGCGCGGCTGCACCGCCGACCTCTCCGCCGCCGAAAGCGCCGTACGCGAGGCGAGCGATGTCCTCGTACGGCACGCCAACTCCACCCGCTACGAGCAGGTCCGCACCCCTGCCCGGCAGCAGATCCGCGAACTCCCGGCCGCGGCACTGCCGGAGCACGCCGAGAAGTGGGCCGCCGCCTTCGCGCCCCGGCTCCGCGTCCTCACCGACGAGCTGGCCCAGCTGGAGCGCAACCGCGACTCCATCGTCGACCGGCTCCGCGGACTCGTGGAGTCCGCACTCACCACCCTCCGTTCCGCCCAGCGGCTCTCCCAGCTCCCCGAGGGCCTGGGGGAGTGGTCCGGCCAGGAGTTCCTCCGAATCCGCTTCGAGGAGCCCGACCAGGCGACGCTCACCGGGCGGCTCGGCCACGTCATCGACGAGGCCACTCGCGCCGCCCTCAAGAAGAACTCCGACCTGCGGCGGGACGGCATGTCCCTCCTGCTGCGCGGTGTCCAGGCGGCCCTGGAGCCCAAGGGCATCGCCGTGGAGATCCTCAAGCCGGACGCAGTGCTCCGCGCGGAACGTGTCCCGGTCGGACAGATGGGCGACGTCTTCTCCGGCGGCCAGCTGCTGACCGCCGCCATCGCCCTGTACTGCACGATGGCCGCCCTGCGCAGCAACGACCGGGGCCGCGACCGGCACCAGCACCGCCACGCGGGCACACTCTTCCTCGACAATCCCATCGGCCGCGCCAATGCCACGTATCTGCTGGAGCTCCAGCGCGCGGTGTCGGACGCCCTCGGCGTACAACTGCTCTACACCACGGGTCTGTTCGACACTACGGCACTCGCCGAATTCCCGCTGGTCATCCGGTTGCGCAACGATGCGGACCTGAGAGCGGGGCTGAAGTACATCAGTGTGGAGGAGCACCTGCGCCCCGGCCTGCCGCAGCAGGATCCGAACGGTGAGACGGTGCACGGAGAGATCACCGCGACCCGCATGTTCAGGCGAACACCGGCGACGCCCGACGCATCAGAGGCAGCTGAAGCCCTTGACGCACCCCGGGCCCCCGAGCCGTCCCGGCGTGCCGGAACGCCGGCCGGCTAGCGCGACTTCGACGTCCCGCCGGGGCACTGGTGCCCCTCCCGGCAAGCTTTGCCCCGTCGCGCCGCCCAGCACGCACGCTCGCCGCGTTGGCCAAAAGCCCTGGTAGCTCTGCTACCAGGGCTTCCGGCCGCCTTGCGATCGCACGCACTGGACGACGCTCCTCATGGGGCAAACATTGCCGGTCACGGCACCAGTCAAGCCCGCGACAGGCTGCCCGTGCCCCGGCGGCGTATCCGAGCCGCCTCCCGGTCCGCGGCCCTCGCCGACCGACGGGCCGCACGCCGCTCCCGGCGCAGCTGCCGTGCCGAGCTGCTGGGCATGGACACCACGCCATGGCGCTGATTCCAGACCTGGCGGGTCACCCACACGTCCAGCACCGACCAGGTGGCGACCACCGTGCTCCCCACGCTGCTCAGCACCATCGGGAAGGCCAGCCACGAGCCCGTCAGTGTGGCCAGGAACGCCACCATGGCCTGGATGATCGTCAGCGACATGATGAGCACGGCGCGCACGGCCGACGTACGCACCGGATCCGGCATACGTCGCCGTACCGCAGGCTCCTCCACCCACAGCGGCTGCCGCGGGATCCGTGTCCCGCCCTCCGCCGGCGCCCCGGTGCTTCGACGCTCTTCCGTGTCCAAGGACTTTCCACTCCCCACCGCTGTCCGACTTCAGGGTTGTTGCCCGGCATGCGCCATTTCTATACAGGCGGACCGGATCGCCCTGCCGTACGCCCTCTCCGTAATCCCCTACCCCGTGCCGACGCTCGTACAGACAGACGAGTGAATCGTCATGAAGATTCCCTCGATCCATCACGGAACGAAGAGTTCCAGCCAACTGCCATGTGGGGGAATGCGGCGCTCTGACGGGTCTCTTCTGCCGCTTTCGCGAACTTCATCTCCCGGAATACCAAGACAACTCACGCCCAGCGCCTGCCAGTCCGGCTGAAAATCGTCCGGACATGCCTTCGAGTTGTCTGTGAGGCAGTAGTAGGCTCGCGCCGTTTATTGACGGAACACCGCCCGCGCACGAGGGGCTGAGCTGGGGGAGGCCATGCGCTTTCGCGGAAAGTCCATCCGCAGGAAGATCGTGGCGTTGCTGCTGGTGCCGCTCGTCTCCCTCACCATCCTCTGGGGCTTCGCCACCTACCTGACCGGCCGCGAGGCCAATCAGTTGATGGGTGCGAGCACGATCGTGGAGAAGGTCGGCCACCCGCTGGAGGACGCCGTCCGGGTGGTCCAGAACGAGCGCCGGCAGACCCTCGTCTTCCTCGCGGACCCCCGCGCCTCCGACGCCCTTCCCCTGCTGCGCCGCCAACGTGCCGCCACCGACCGCGTCGTGGCGGACGTCAAGAAGAGCGCACAGCAGAAGAGCATGCGCGACGCCCTGAGCACCGACGCCGAAGCGCAGCTCAATTCGATCATCAGCGCCGTCGAAGGTCTCGGCGCGCTCCGCGACTCGGTCGAGAAGCGCACCATCAACCGTAATCAGGCACTGGATTTCTACAACGGTCTCATCGACCCCTGCTACCGCTTCCTGACCGGTCTCCACACCATGGAAGACGTGTCGCTGGACAAGCAGCTTCGCGCTCTGGTCGGCGTCTCACGGGCCCGCGAACTGCTGTCCCGGGAGGACGCACTGGTCGCCTCGGCACTCGTCGCCGGCCGGCTCGACGCCCCTGAACTCCGGCAGATCTCCGACCTCGTCGCGAACCGCAAGCTGCTCGTCGAGATCAACAGCGAGGCGCTCCCGGCGGCGGAGCGACGGCGGGTGGAGCAGTACTGGGCGAGCCCGGAGAGCGAGCCGCTGCGCACCGCGGAGAACAAGATTGTCGCCGCGGGCCCCACCGACGACCCCCGCGCGGTCGACGCCGAACGCTGGCAGGAAGTGGCTCCGCCGGTCCTGGACCGGCTGGCCAACGACTCGACCGAGATGAACAACCGCTTCCACGACCGTGGCAGGCCCGCCGGATACAGCGTTCTGATCAAGGCCGGTGTCGCGGGTGTCCTCGGCTTCCTCGCCCTGCTCGTCTCCGTCTTCGTCTCCGTACGCATCGGCCGTGAGCTCGTCCGCGACCTCTCCCGGCTCCGCAAGGACGCCCACGAGGTCTCCGGCGTACGGCTGCCGAGCGTGATGCGCCGCCTTGCCGCGGGCGAGCACGTCGACGTCGAGACCGAGGCCCCGCAGCTGAGGTACGAGAAGGACGAGATCGGCCAGGTCGGCCAGGCACTCAACACGTTGCAACGAGCGGCCGTCGAGGCCGCGGTCAAGCAGGCCGACATGCGCCGCGGCGTCTCCGAGGTATTCGTCAACCTCGCCCGCCGCAACCAGGTGCTGCTGCACCGCCAGTTGACGCTGCTGGACGCCATGGAGCGCCGGACCGAGAACACCGACGAACTCGCGGATCTCTTCCGCCTGGACCACCTCACCACCCGCATGAGGCGGCACGCCGAGGGCCTCGTGATCCTCTCCGGCGCCGCGCCGTCCCGGCAGTGGCGCAAGCCGATCCAGCTGATGGACGTGGTGCGCGCGGCCGTCGCCGAGGTCGAGGACTACGAGCGCATCGAGGTCCGCCGGCTGCCGCGCCTCGGCGTGGGCGGGCCGGCCGTCGCCGACCTCACCCACCTGATCGCCGAACTCCTGGAGAACGCCACCGTGTTCTCGCCCCCGCACACCGCGGTCCAGGTGCACGGCGAACGCGTCGCCAACGGCTTCACCCTCGAGATCCACGACCGTGGCCTCGGCATGCGGCCCGAGGTCCTCCTGGACGCCAATCTGCGGCTCGCCGAGACGCCGGAGTTCGAGCTCTCCGACACCGACCGGCTCGGCCTCTTCGTGGTGAGCCGACTGGCTCAGCGGCAGAACGTCCGGGTTTCCCTGCAGACCTCTCCGTACGGAGGCACCACCGCCGTCGTCTTCATTCCGGCGGCCCTGCTCACCGATGCCGTCGATACGCACGGCTCGGGATTCCGCCTCGACCGGCGGGCCGAGAGGGCGATCGGCAGCGGCAGGACCGGCAAGGAGGCGTCGCGCAGCGACAAGAACCGCAGGGACGGCGTAGCGGACCGGCGGACAGCCGATCGCGTGGGGGAGGCCAGACCCGGCGTACTCGCTCCGGTCTCCAGCGGGCTCGCGGACCCGACCGTCCTGGACGGACCGGTCGAACTCGAAGGGCCGGTCGACGCACTCGGCTTCATGTCGGATCCCGTGCTCGGTTCCGTACTCGATCCGGTTCTCGACGGAGTGTCCGACATCGAAGACACCGAGAGCGAACGCGGTGGCATCTTCCGCGCCCGCCACCTCCGTCGTGACGCCGACCGCGAACAGCACCAGCAGGCGTCCGGCCGGATCTCCGGACCCACGGCCGATGTCCGGGCGATGCGCCCCGGCGGCCCGGTTCCGCTGCCCCGCCGCAAGCCACCGACGCTCGTCACCGACCGGGGCCGCCGCGTCGACGAGGCCGTCCGCGCGCACCCGACGACCACCGACCAGGAACCGACGGACACCGGAAGGGACGCCGGCGCGTCCTCGTACGACAACGGGCGTTCCTCCTATGCCCCCGGGCAGTCCACCAGCGACGCCTGGGTCTCCGCCGCCACCCGGCGGCCCACCGAACCCCGGCAGCCCACCGGCTTCCGGACATCCCCCGAGCCCGCCGCACCCGCGTCGGCACCCCCTGAAGCGACGCCACCGACCACACCCCCTTCGCACCCGGGAACCGTGGGCGGACTGCCCCGCCGGATCCGGCAGGCCAACCTCGCCCCGCAGCTCCGCGAAACATCCGGCGGACGTGCTGCCGAGCCGGCCCGAACGGAACCGGCCGAGGGCATCGAGCGGGACGCGGACGAGGTACGCAGTCGAATGGCATCGATGCAAAGAGGCTGGCAGCGCGGCCGTCGGCAGAACGCCGAGGAAGCGACCGGGCCCGGTGAGACAGCTCAAGGAACCACTCCGGGAGGGGACGGTCGATGACCGCACCGAATGCCGCAGCATCCAACGCCACACGCCAGGGATCCGGCGAACTCGACTGGCTGCTCGACGAACTCGTCGAGCGTGTCGGCAGCATCCGCGAGGCTCTGGTGCTCTCCAGCGACGGCCTCGCCACCGGCACGTCCAAGGATCTGACCCGGGAGGACAGTGAGCATCTGGCGGCCGTCGCCTCCGGATTCCACAGCCTCGCCAAGGGCGTCGGGCGCCACTTCGACGCGGGCCGTGTCCGTCAGACCGTCGTCGAACTCGACGAGGCGTTCCTCTTCGTCACGGCCGCCGGTGACGGCAGCTGTCTGGCCGTGCTGGCCGACTCGGACTCCGACGTGGGGCAGGTGGCGTACGAGATGACGCTGATGGTCAAGCGTGTGGGGGCACACCTGGCCAACGCCCCACGGACGCCCGGTCCGGCCGCCGGAGGGTGAGGGGCCGGCATGAGCGCTGACTCGTTCCGGGGCACACCCCCCGGATCCCCGGCCGCTCCCACCGACCCGCAGTCGTCACGCTGGTACGACGCCGACGCGGGGCCGGTGGTCCGTCCGTACGCGATGACTCGGGGCCGTACCAGCAGCGCGTCCCGCCACCGCCTCGACCTGATCGCGATCGTCGTCCCCGAACCGGCGGCCGACGACCCCGGCCGGGACCAGACGCTCTCCCCGGAACACGTGGAGATCGTCGAACTCTGCAGCACCATGCCCCAGTCGATCGCCGAGCTGGCGTCCGGTCTGGATCTCCCTGTCGGGGTGGTCCGGGTGCTGGTCGGCGATCTCGTCGAGGACGAGCTGGTGCATGTGACCCGTCCCGTTCCGCCGGCCGAGCTGCCGGACGTGAACATTCTTCGCGAGGTGATCAATGGCCTTCGGGCGCTCTAGCCGCAGCAGGCGGCCCGTGGAGCCGGTTACCTTGAAAATCCTGGTGGCGGGCGGCTTCGGCGTGGGCAAGACGACGCTGGTGGGTGCGGTCAGCGAGATCAGACCACTGCGGACGGAGGAGCGGCTGAGCGAGGCCGGCCGCCCGGTGGACGACACGGCCGGAGTCGAGTCCAAGACCACCACCACGGTGGCCATGGACTTCGGGCGGATCACGCTCCGCGAGGATCTGGTGCTGTATCTCTTCGGCACACCGGGGCAGGACCGGTTCTGGTTCCTCTGGGACGAACTGGCCCAGGGAGCCCTGGGCGCGGTCGTCCTCGCCGACACCCGGCGTCTGGAGGACTGCTTCGCGGCCGTCGACTACTTCGAGCAGCGCGCGATCCCGTTCACCGTCGCGGTCAACTGCTTCGAGGGAGCCGACCGGTTCCCGACGGAGACGGTGCAGGCGGCGCTGGACCTCGACCCCGAGGTACCGGTGCTCATGTGTGATGCGCGCGACCGGTCCTCGGCACGGGACGTGCTGGTGGCGGTCGTCGAGCACGCACTCGCCCGCACGGAGCGGTTCCGCGAGCCGGCCACCACCTGAGCACAGCGGTGGAACGCGGCCCGTACCCCCGCCGACCGGGGTACGGGCCGCGCGTCGTGGGGCCACCGGATGCGGGACCGCGCAGGGAACCGCGTACTCCGGGACCGGGCACGGGCCCATGTCCGGAACCGCCTCCGGGACCGCGAACGGGCCGGTGTGCGGAGCCTCTACCTGCTGGCGGTATCCTCCTCCCAGCCCAGGCTCCGCTCCACGGCCTTGCGCCAGTTGTCGTACTCGCGCTCACGGATCTCCGGCTCCATGCGCGGTTCCCACTCCACATCGCGCTGCCAGTGCGTCTTGAGCTCGTCGAGCCCCGACCACACCCCGGTCGCAAGCCCCGCCGCGTACGCCGCGCCCAGGCACGTCGTCTCGGAGATCTTCGGTCGGATCACCGGAACCCCAAGGACATCCGCCTGGTGCTGCATGAGCAGCCGGTTCGCCGTCATCCCGCCGTCCACCTTGAGCGTCGTGATCGGCACCCCCGAGTCCTGGTACATCGCGTCGACGACCTCACGCGTCTGCCAGCTGGTCGCCTCCAGAACGGCGCGGGCCAGATGCGCCTTGGTGACGTAACCGGTGAGCCCGGTGATGACCCCCCGGGCGTCCGAACGCCAGTAGGGGGCGAACAGCCCGGAGAAGGCAGGGACGACGTACGCCCCGCCGTTGTCGTCGACGCTTGCCGCCAGCGTCTCGATCTCCTCGGCGCTCCGGATGATCCCGAGCTGGTCGCGGAACCACTGGACCAGCGCCCCGGTGATCGCGATCGAGCCCTCCAGGCAGTAGACGGGGGCCTGGTCGCCGATCTTGTAGCCGAGCGTGGTGATCAGCCCGCTCTTCGACGGCATGGGCCTGTTCCCGGTGTTGAGGAGCAGGAAACTCCCGGTGCCGTACGTGTTCTTGGCGGTACCCGGGTCGTAACAGGCCTGTCCGAAGACCGCCGCCTGCTGGTCGCCGAGCGCGGAGGCCACGGGCACCCCGGCGAGTGCGCCGACCGCCGTCCCGTACACCTCCGCCGACGACCGGATCTCCGGAAGCACTGCCGCCGGGACGTTCATCGCCGTGAGGATCGACGGATCCCACTCCAGCGTCTCCAGATTCATCAGCATCGTGCGCGACGCATTGGTCACGTCCGTGACATGGACACCGCCATCCGTGCCGCCGGTGAGATTCCAGATCAGCCAGGAGTCCATGGTGCCGAAGGCGATCTCGCCCCGCTCGGCGCGGCCCCGCAGGCCCGGTACGTGGTCCAGCAGCCAGGCGGCCTTGGGGCCGGAGAAGTAACTGGCCAGTGGAAGCCCGGTGATGTCCCGGAAGCGGTCCTGACCGTCCGCGCCGCCGAGTTCGTGGCAGAGGGCGGCCGTACGGGTGTCCTGCCAGACGATGGCGTTGTGCACGGGCTGCCCGGTCGCCCGGTCCCAGAGCACGGTCGTCTCGCGCTGGTTGGTGATGCCGAGCGCGCTGAGCTGCTCTGCCCGCAGCCCGGCATGGGCGAGCGCTCCCGCCACCACGGCCTGGACCGTGGTCCAGATCTCGGTGGCATTGTGCTCCACCCAGCCGGGTTTCGGGAAGATCTGGCGGTGCTCGCGCTGGTCGACGGCGACAATCGCGCCGTCCTGATCGAAGATGATGCAGCGGCTTGATGTGGTGCCCTGATCGATGGCGGCGACAAACCTGCCCGTCATGACGTCCCCTTGTCGCAAGGTCGAGAAGCCGAAGTGGCAGAACCTGGATGACCGGAACCTGGACGGCCAGTGCCGGGAGGGGCACTAGAAGGCGGCATGGAAGATGACACCCGCCAGGAGTCCGCCCACCAGCGGTCCCACCACCGGGATCCAGGAGTAACTCCATTCGGAGGTTCCCTTGTTCGGTATCGGCAGCAGTGCGTGCACCAGCCGTGGACCGAGGTCACGGGCCGGATTGATCGCGTACCCGGTGGGTCCGCCGAGCGACAGTCCGATGCCCACCACCAGCAGGGACACCAGGAGTACGGAGATTCCGGAGCCGTAGACACCAGCCCCTGCCCCCGCCACCGGCCCGATCCCGATCGCGGTGTTCTTCCCGAAGGCCAGGATCGGCAGCACCAGGCCGGTTGTCGCAATGATCTCGGTGCCGAGGTTTGCCACCGGACTGCGGATCTCCGGAGCGGTCGAGAAGATCCCCAGCGTCGGCACGGCGGTCTTCTCGTCCGCGTTGGCGCGGAACTGCGCGTAGTACGTGAGCCAGGCCAGCAGCGCACCGATGATCGCGCCCACCATCTGTCCCAGGATGTAGAGGGGGACCTTGTCCCACTTCCCGGTGTCGACGGCGATGCCGACCGTGACCGCCGGATTGAGATGCCCGCCGGACAGCGGGGCCGCGGTGTACGCACCGGCCAGCACACCGAAGCCCCAGCCGAAGGCGATCACCACCCATCCCGCGGCTCTCGCCTTGGAGTGGTGGAGGGTGACGGCCGCGCACACACCTGCGCCGAACAGGATGAGGATCGCCGTACCGATGACTTCCCCGACGAAAATGTCTCCATTGCTCATGGCGCTCCTAGGGGTTGTCCGGCGGGTCTCGCCGGTCGCTTCCATGGCTACGGAGGCCGAGAGCAGGGAGGTTCGTTGCCCTGCCCGGCTGTCCGTGACGAGCGTGGTGACCATGTCGGACTGCCGTAGAGCAAGAGTGGCGGCAGCGACTGAGCAAGGAGTGTTCACCGGTGCTGATCGACCGTCAAGAATGCTGACAACAAACCCAGTTCACGACGCATGGACTGGACGCTTCCACGCGCTGCGGAGGAATCCGGGAGATCTCAGCGGACCGCGACGACCGCCGATCCGTGCCCGAACAGCCCCTGATTGGCGGTGATTCCGGCGCGCGCCCCCGGAACCTGTCGCTCCGCCGCGCTGCCGCGCAGCTGCCACGTCAGCTCGCAGACCTGGGCGATGGCCTGTGCCGGTACCGCTTCGCCGAACGAAGCGAGCCCGCCGCTCGGATTGACCGGGATGCGGCCGCCGAGCGCTGTCGCCCCCTCGCGTACGAGCTTGGCACCCTCTCCCGTCGCGCACAGCCCGATGTCCTCGTACCACTCCAGCTCCAGGGCGGTGGAGAGGTCGTACACCTCGGCGAGGGACAGTTCGCCAGGACCGATGCCCGCCTCCTCGTACGCCGCCCGGGCGATCGAGGCACGGAAGCTCTCCGGAGCGGGTTCCACCGCGACCGCCGAATCGGTCGCGATGTCCGGAAGGTCGAGCACGGTCTTCGGGTAGGTGGGCGTCACCGTGGCGACGGCGCGGATACGGACCGGGTCGGCCGCGCCGTGCCGACGTGCGAACTCCATGCTCGACAGAACGACGGCCGCCGCCCCGTCGGAAGTCGCGCAGATGTCGAGCAGCCGCAGCGGGTCGGCGACCACGGCGGAGGCGGCGACCTGCTCGGCGGTCACCGGGGCCCGGTAGCGGGCGTTACGGTTCAGCGCGCCGGCGGCCGCGTTCTTCACCTTGACCAGCGCGAAGTCCTCCGGGGTGTCCCCGTACACCGCCATGCGGCGGCGGGCGTACAGCGCGAAGTACGCGGGGTTGGTCGCCCCGAGCATCCGGAAGCGCAGCCAGTCGAGGTCGTCGGGCCGGTCGCCGCCCGCCGGGGCGAAGAACCCCTTGGGTGCCGCATCGGCACCCACCACGAGCGCCACGTCCGCCATACCCGCCAGGATCTGTGCCCTGGCCGTGTTGATGGCCTGGGCACCGGACGCGCAGGCCGCGTACACACTGGTGACCCGGGCGCCCTGCCAGCCGAGCGCTTGCGCGAAGGTCGCGCCGGCCACATGGCCCGGATAGCCGCCGCGCACCGTGTTCGCGCCGACGACCGACTGGACGTCCTGCCAGCCGATCCCCGCATCGCCGAGCGCGGCCCGGGCGGCCACCGTGCCGTACTCGACGAAACTGCGCCCCCACTTGCCCCACGGATACATCCCGGCCCCGAGGACGGCCACATCCCCGGTCATGCCGCACCGTCCGGGACCGCACCTTCGGTGGTCACGGGCCGCCAGTGCCAGGTGGTCCACGCGGTGTCCTCACCGTCCGGCGCGTCGCCGTCCAGCGCCCCCGGAACCACCTCGACGGTCATTCCGACCGCGAGGTCCCCGACGCCCACCCCCGGCGCTGCCTGCCCGAGGACCACCATGCGCTCGGCCGCGAGCTCGACCGCGACCAGGGTGTACGGCTCCCAGGGCACGTCCGGGTCGGAGACGTACGGGGCGGGGGGCCGGTAGCGGCCGTCGGTGTACGACCAGACGGTGCCCCGCTTGGAGAGCGGCGTCTCGACCAGCTCACCGCCCGCGCAGCCCGGATTGCGGCAGAACGCGTCCTGGCGCGGGAAGAAGACCGACGAGCAGGCCGAACACCGGGTGCCCAGCAGCCGGAAGCCCCCCTCGGTGCTGTCCTCGGTGAACCACCCGGCCACCACGGGTGTGCGCGTGTGCGACAAAACCCCTCCCCGGCACTGGATCTGACGGAACGTCAGAAGTGTGCCACGGTCAGCGGTTCTCGGCGAGCCACTTGGCAGCGGTCTCCGCCAGCTCTCCGTCGCGCCCCGCCAGCATCATCCGGATCATCTGCACATCGCCACGCAGCGACCACGCGGGGTGCCCGAAGGTGGCCGGATTGTTCTTCTCGATCAGGAAGTGCGCGGGCCAGGCTGCGCCATATCCGATCAGGGGCAGCGCCACCGCATACCGCTTCCGGCCACGGGCCAGGCCGTAGGCGGTGACCGCGAGCCCGGTCAGGGTTCCCGTCAGATGGACCCATCGGGTCGCCGCCCTGGAGTGCATCGCCACGTAGTAGGGCCAGAACTCCTCGTACGAATGGAACGTCTGCTGTGACATACGGGCACCGTAATGGCTGGGAGCGCAACCGGATACGGCCGGTCCGCGTCCGAGAGGAAGGACGAATGGCCGGAACCCACGGGGGTGGTCCCGGCCATTCGTCGTCCCACCGCGCTGCCGCGGGCTTCAGACCGACCGGCAATTGGGGGCGGCGTCACGGGGCTGGGGCACGCACCTCGCGGCGTTGTCGTCAATCACCACGGCTCCTTCCCCAAGCTCTCGGCTTCGCTCGAGCAGGGGAGACCCCATCTGGCTCAATCCTCCGCCTTGCGATGCACGCACCCCAGCCCCGCTCCTTCACCCACCCCCCAATTGCCGGTCGGTCTCAGTGCCCTGCGACGGACCGCCGGGCCACCGGGAAGTCGAAGTAGGTGTCCGGGAACAGCTCCGGCTTGAAGGTGTAGTGCCACCACTCCTCGGCCAGATTCACGAAGCCGGCATCCGTGAGCGTGGTCTTCAGGAACTGCCGGTTGGCTCGCTGCACACCCTGGATCCGCGGGTCGTCGGTGTGTGACAGCGTGTCGAAGCAGTCGAATCCCGTGCCCATGTCGACCGAGTTGTCCGGGAACCGCTCGGCCTGCGGCGCGTAACAGGGCATCAGCTGCTCGCCCGGCCGGTACGGCCTCGTCGGCGCGGCGGGCAGCCTCACCAGCGTCAGGTCCACCGTGCTGCCGCGGCTGTGTCCGGACTTCTCGGCGATGTAGCCGTCCGCGAACAGTCGCGTCTTGTCGACCCGGGGGTAGAACTCGCCCTTTATCGCCTCGTCGTCGAGATCCTCGGCCCAGCGTACGAAGTGATCGACGGCCCGTTGCGGCCGGTAGCAGTCGTAGACCTTCAGCGAGTAACCCTGGCGCAGCAGCCGCGTCTGTGCCCGGTGCAGGGCCTGGGCCGTGGGCCGGGTCAGGATGCAGAGCGGCTGCCGGTACCCGTCGACCGGCTCGCCCAGGAAGTTGTGGCCGGTGGGATAACGCATCTCCTGGATGATCGTGGGGTCCACCGAACGCAGTGCGACGAACTCCTCGGGCGCCTTCGGCTCGGTCTTCGCCTGCGCCGCGGGGGTGGCGGCGGTGACGGCAAGCAGGGTGGCGGCAGTGGCTGCCAGGACACGGAAAGCAAAAGCGATACCTGTCATGAGCGCATCATCCATGAATCATGGGGGTCCCGGAAGCACGATCGGATACAGTCCGCGCGTGTCCACGCCCGAAAAGGAAACCGAGCGGAGGAAACAGGTGGAGCAACCGATGAAGGACTCCCACTGCGGCAGCTGCGGAGCGCCGTACCCCTCGCCGGGATCCGCGACCTGGCCGCGCACCTGCACTGCCTGCGGCGACATCGCCTACCGCAACCCCCTCCCGGTCGCCATCGCCCTGCTACCCGTCACCGACCGGCAGGGCACCGCGCTCGTCGTCATCACCCGCACCATCGAGCCCCGGCTCGGCGGCCTCGCCCTGCCCGGCGGCTTCATCGACCACGGCGAGGACTGGCAACACGCCGTCGTCCGTGAACTCCGCGAGGAGACCGGCATCGAGGCCGACCAGCAGGACGTCCGCCTCGCCGACGCCCTCAGCGCCCCGGACGGCCACCTGCTCCTCTTCGGCCTCCTCCCGCAACGCCCGGCCGCCGAGCTCCCGCCGTCCGTCCCCACCGACGAGACAGCCGGCCACAGCCTGCTCAGGGCCCCCGCCGAACTGGCCTTCCCCCTGCACACCCGGGCTGCCCGCGCCTGGTTCGAAGGACGCTACCGCTACCGCTGACGGCATCACACTCCACGCACCCGCACCGGGCAGGTCACCTCACCCTCCTCACCGTCCCGTTCCACCACGACCTGCCCGCCCGACAGCCGCGACGTGTACCGCTCGACCTTCGCCTGCTCCCATCCGTCACCCGCGTCCTGGACCACCAGTCCGCCCCCGGTACGCCCAGGAGCCGGAGCCCACACCTCCAGTTCCAGCCCCCCGTCCGCGCTCCGCACCGGAATCACCGCGCCCGCCCGCGCCAGCACCGGTATCCGCGACAACGGCGCATCGATCAGGACCTGCCCCGGCCCCTCGTACACCTCGCCGGTCATCGTGTCGTACCACCGCCCCCGCGGCAGCCGCACCGCCCGCCGATCCGTGCCCAGCTGCAGCACCGGCGCCACCAGCAGCGCGTCGCCGAGCAGAAACGCGTCCTCGCAGTCCCGCAGCGCCCGGTCCCCGGGCTCCCCCCACCACAGCGGCCGCACATACGGCGCACCCGTCAGCCGGGCCAGCTGAGCCAGCGTCACAAAGTACGGACGCAGCCGCTCCCGCTCCTCCAGCGCCGCCCTTGCGTGCTGCAGCACCTCCGGCCCGAACTCCCACGGCTCCCGTCGCCCCGCGTCGATCGCCGAGTGCGTACGGAACAACGGCAGAAAGGCACCCAGCTGGAACCACCGCAGATACAGCTCGGGGGACGGTGACCCGTCGAACCCCCCGACATCAGGACCCGAATACGGCACCCCGCACAGGCCGAGCCCCAGCACCAGCGCCAGCGAGGCACGCAAGCCCGGCCAGCCCGACTCCACATCACCGGACCAGGTGCCCCCGTACCGCTGCATCCCCGCCCAGCCGGAACGCGAGAACAGGAACGGCCGCTCGTTCGGACGCAGTCGGCGGAGCCCCTCGTACCCGGCCTGCGCCATCGCCAGCCCGTACACATTGTGGGCCTCCCGGTGATCACCCCCGAGGCCCTCCAGACAGTGCCGCGCCGACCGCGGCAGCGTCGGCTCACCGAATGCCGTGAACGACACCGGCTCGTTCATGTCGTGCCACACCCCGGAGAACCCCTGCGCCAACCGCTCCTCGTACAGACCACCCCACCACTCCCGCACCCGCGGATCGGTGAAGTCCGGGTACACGCACTCCCCGGGCCACACCTCCCCGCGCACCGCCCGCCCCCGCGCGTCCCGCACGAACGCCCCGGCGCTTCCGACCGCCGAACCGGCATCGAACACCGCGTTCCCCGGCTCCGCCTTCACCGCCGGATCGACGATCGACACCAGCCGCACCCCGTCCTCCTCCCGCAGTTCCTTCGCCAGCCCCGCCAGATCGGGGAACCGCTCACGGTCGACGGTGAACACCCGATGGCCGTCGTAATGGTCGATGTCCAGATGCAGCACGGACAGCGGCAGCCCCCGCTCCCGGTACCCGGCGACCACCCGCCGCACCTCCCGCTCACTCCCGAACCCCCACCGGGAGTGCTGCGGACCCAGCGCCCAGGACGGCGGCAGCGCCGGCCCACCCGTCAGAGCCGTCCAGCCCTGAAGCACCCGGGCCGGCGTGCCCGCCACCACCCAGCAGCGCAGCGGACCCCCGTCCATCCGCACCTCGCACATCCCCGGACGGTCATGCCCGGACCCCGCGCCCTCCTCGCCCTCGCTGAGCGTCACCCGCCCCGCCCAGGTGTTGTCGTGGAACGCCAGATGCGTCCCCGCGTCCGAGACCACCATCTGCACCGGCATCGTCAGATACAGCGGATCGTCACCGGGCCCGAAGCGCCCGCCCGGATCGGTGTTCCACAGCGCGTACGAACCGTCCCGCAGCCGCGGCCCCGCCCCCCGCCCGCCCAGCCCGAAGAACCGGGCGTCCGCCGGCAGCTCGGACCGCTGCACCCACCGGGCGGAACCCCCCGCCACCGGCTCCCACCACCGCGGCGGCAGCTCCCGCCGGAGAACCACACCGCCGGGCGTGCGCAGTTCCACCGCCCCGTGCCGCGACACCACCACGGTCAGCCGCTCCGACACCACCTGCCAGCCGCCGTCCTTGTCCGGCTCCAGCACGGCACGCGGATCCGGCTCCGGCACCGGACCGGACAACGCGTACGACGGCAGCGGCTCCGCCCCGTCCCACGCCCAGAACACCGCACCGCCCGCCGAAACCCGGATACCCAGCTCCGAACGGGCGAACCTGACCACACCACCACCGGGCCCGGGCTCCGCCCCCACCAGCAGACCCGGCACCCTCGCCCGCTCCGCACCACGGGGCGGCAGCGCCCGCGCATCCGCGCGCTGCCGCCGCCAGGCCGAGCGCACCGTGCGCAGCCCCCGCACCGAACCCACCAACTTCACCAAGCGCACCAGGTCACGACCGTTCATGCAGATCACCCTGCCACCCGACGAGGCGGCAGCGGGCTCCGTTCAACTTCCGTTCACCCGTGGCCGGGCCACATAGCCGGACAGACAACCATGGGCGGGGAACCCTGGTGCGGAAGACGATCACATGGCATCGTCCGTGACAGCCGCCTCACGCGCACACCCCAGCACGTGTGCGCGCGAACCACGCCCACCCCGCGTACCCGTACAGCCAGGGAGCCGCCCCATGACCTCAGCAGCGAACGACGCCCCCCTCTGGCAGCCTGCCCCCGAGCGCATCGCCGCCGCGGCGGTCACCCGCTTCCAGAGCTGGGCGGCCGAGCGGTACGGAGCACCGGCCGGAGGCGGCTACCCAGAGCTGCACCGCTGGTCCGTCGACGAACTGGACACCTTCTGGCAGGCCGTCGCCGACTGGTTCGACATCCGGTTCTCCACCCCGTACGAGACCGTCATCGGCGACCGCACCATGCCCGGCGCCCAGTGGTTCCCCGGCGCCACCCTCAACTACGCGGAACACGCCCTGCGCACCGCCGAGGACCCCCTGCGCGCCGACGCACCAGCCCTCCTCCATGTCGACGAGACCCACACCCAGGTCCCCGTCAGCTGGTCCGAACTCCGTCGTCAGGTCGGCTCCCTCGCGGCCGAACTCCGGGCCCTGGGGGTCCGTCCCGGCGACCGCGTCAGCGGCTACCTCCCCAACATTCCGCAGTCGGTGGTCGCGCTGCTCGCCACCGCGGCCGTCGGCGGCGTCTGGACCTCGTGCGCCCCGGATTTCGGTGCCCGAAGCGTCCTCGACCGGTTCCAGCAGGTCGAACCCGTCGTCCTCTTCACCGTCGACGGTTACCGGTACGGCGGCAAGGAACACGACCGCTCCGAGACGGTCGCCGAACTGCGCCGCGAACTCCCCACCCTGCGCGCCGTCGTCCACATCCCGCTGCTGGGCACCGCCGCCCCCGAAGGCGCCCTCGAATGGTCCGCACTCACCTCCGCGGACACCGAACCCGTCTTCGAGCAGGTTCCCTTCGACCACCCACTGTGGGTGCTGTACTCCTCCGGCACCACCGGGCTCCCCAAGGCGATCGTCCAGTCCCAGGGCGGCATCCTCATCGAGCACTTCAAGCAGCTCGGACTGCACTGCGACCTCGGGCCCGACGACCGCTTCTTCTGGTACACCTCCACCGGCTGGATGATGTGGAACTTCCTCGTCTCCGGCCTGCTCACCGGCACCACAGTCGTGCTGTACGACGGAAGCCCCGGCTACCCGGACGTCAGCGCCCAGTGGCGCGTCGCCGAACAGACCGGCGCCACCTTCTTCGGTACCTCCGCCGCCTACGTCATGGCGTGCCGCAAGGCCGACCTCCACCCGGGCCGCGACTTCGACCTCTCACGCATCCAGTGCGTGGCCACCACCGGGTCCCCGCTCCCGCCCGACGGCTTCCGCTGGCTCCACGACGAGGTCGTGGACAACCTCTGGATCGCCTCCGTCAGCGGCGGCACGGACGTCTGCAGCTGCTTCGCCGGCGCGGTCCCCACCCTGCCCGTACACATCGGCGAGCTCCAGGCACCCTGCCTCGGTACGGACCTCCAGTCATGGGACCCTGCAGGCAAACCGCTCATCGGCGAGGTCGGCGAACTGGTCGTCACCAACCCGCTGCCCTCCATGCCCGTCCACTTCTGGAACGACCCGGACGGCAGCCGCTACCGCGACAGCTACTTCGAGATGTACCCCGGCGTCTGGCGCCACGGCGACTGGATCACCCTCACCGACCATGGCTCGGTCATCATCCACGGCCGCTCCGACTCCACCCTCAACCGACAGGGGGTACGGATGGGATCGGCCGACATCTACGAAGCGGTCGAACGCCTCCCCGAGATCCGCGAATCCCTGGTCATCGGCCTCGAGGAGTCCGACGGGGGGTACTGGATGCCGCTCTTCGTCCACCTCGCCGACGGTTCCGCCCTCGACGACGGCCTGCGCGACCGGATCAAGCAGACCATCCGCGACAACCTCTCGCCGCGCCACGTCCCGGACGAGGTCATCGAGGTACCCGGCATTCCGCACACCCTCACCGGCAAGCGCATCGAGGTTCCGGTCAAGCGCCTCCTCCAGGGAACGGAGCTGGCCAAGGCCGTCAACCCCGGCTCGATCGACAACCTCGAACTGCTCCACTTCTACGAGGACCTGGCCCGCAAGCGCCACTGACGGTCCGCACTGTCAGTGCCCGTGATTACTCTGAGTGAGCAATGTTCTGCAGCGCACTGGGGGAGTCATGGCGCACACCAGGAAGACCAGGAACACCACGTCCATGCGACGCACGCTGCGCCGCGAAGCACCGAGCACCATCGGCCTCCTGGCCGACGAGCAGGACTTCGCGGCCATGCGGCGCTACCGCACGTTCACCTTCGACGACCACACCATCTATCTGCAGCAGGTCGAGGGCCTGCTGAAAATCCTCGCGGCCCAGGGCATGCACACCACGATCGCCCTCTTCGACCCCGAGGAGTACGCGGAATACTGCGCGGAATCCGGGCTCGCGCCCGACGCCCCGGCCAGCCGCAGCCGTTTCACCGCCGAAGTCGCGGCTGCCGGAGCCACCGTCGCCTACACCGGACAACCCATCGACACCCTGATCCCGCTCCTCGTCTCCCGAGCGGTCCGCCAGGCCACCTGGGAGTACGCCACGGTGCTACTGGCCGACCTCGGTGAATGCGCCGACTGCGGCCAGGACATCGGCCGCGCCGCCTTCGACCGGGCCTCCCACCTCCTGATGCGCACCCTGGAAACGGCGGGCCCGGGCACCCACCACCTCGTCTGCAGCACCCCCACGGAGAACGAGCAGCTGCTCGCCGTCCTCCACACCGAGCGCGACGCGACGGGGCCGGCCCGAATCGAATCCGGAGAAGGAGCAGAGTTCGTCACCGTCCTCGCCGTCGGTGTCGCCCTCGAAAGCCACGGAGGACTCGTCCTGCGTACGAGCAACCCCGGCACCCCGGACCGGGTCCACGGCTGGCGACTGACCCGCGGCAGCCTCGTGCCGCTCACCGCCGGAGAGGTCTTCAGCGCCTACTGCACCGACGCGGACACCGGAGACCCGGTCTCGCCGGAGTCGGGCGTGGAGTACTGCGCCGGCTTCGACATCGGTGCCGACGCACCGGAGACCCACCACTGACAGAAGAAGGGGCTCCCCGCCTGTGGCGGGGAGCCCCTTCACGACCGGCTGCGCGGACCTACTCGCCCGACAGCACCGTCTGAGCCGCCAGCCGCGCCTCATCGGCGGAATCCGCGGCGCGCGCGGCAGCAGCGGCACGCTCGCACTGCGCGAGCGTGTGCTTCGCCAGCGTGGCCCGGACATAAGGAATGGACGCGGCGCCCATCGACAGGGAGGTGACACCCAGGCCGGTCAGCACGCAGGCGAGCAGCGGATCGGCGGCGGCCTCACCACAGACACCGCAGCTCTTGCCCTCGGCCTTGGCCGCATCGGCCGACAGTGCCACGAGGTCCAGCAGCGCGGGCTGCCACGGATCCTGCAGCCGTGACACCGCACCCACCTGACGGTCGGCGGCGAAGGTGTACTGCGCCAGGTCATTGGTGCCCAGCGACAGGAACTCCACCTCCTGCAGGATCGAGCGGGCCCGGAGAGCGGCGGACGGAATCTCCACCATCGCGCCGAACTTCGCCGGCAGCCCGGCCGCCCGGCACGCGTCGGCGAACGCCTTCGCATCCGTGCGGTCCGCCACCATGGGCGCCATGACCTCCAGATGGACGGGAAGCCCCTCGGCGGCCTTCGCCAGCGAGGTCAGCTGGCTCCGCAACACCTCCGGGTGTTCCAGCAGAGTGCGGAGCCCCCGCACACCCAGCGCCGGGTTCGGCTCGTCCGCGGGCGTCAGGAAGTCGAGCGGCTTGTCCGCGCCGGCATCCAGCACCCGCACCACGACACGCCCCTCGGGGAACGCCTCCAGCACCGCCCGGTACGCCGCGACCTGCTTCTCCTCGGACGGCACCTGCTTGCTGTCGTCCAGGAACAGGAACTCCGTACGGAACAGCCCCACACCCTCGGCACCTGCCTCCACCGCCGTCGGCACATCGCCGGGCCCGCCCACATTGGCGAGCAGCGGCACCTTGTGACCATCGGACGTCGCACCCGGACCGGTCCACGAGGACAGCGCAGCCTTGCGCGCCGCCGCAGCGCTCTCCATCTCGGCACGCTTCTCGTCGCTCGGCTCGACGAAGATCTCGCCGGTGCTGCCGTCCACCGCGATCACGGTGCCCTCGGCCAGCTCACAGGCCCCGGGGAGAGCCACTACGGCCGGCACCCCGAGCGCCCGCGCGAGAATCGCACTGTGACTGGTCGGTCCGCCCTCCTCGGTGACGAAGCCGAGCACCAGCGTCGGGTCGAGCAGCGCAGTATCGGCAGGCGCCAGGTCCCGTGCGATCAGTACGTACGGCTCGTCGCTGTCCGGTACACCCGGCATCGGCACACCGAGCAACCGCGCCACGATCCGGTTGCGCACGTCGTCGAGGTCCGCGACCCGCCCCGCCAGGTACTCCCCGGCAGCGGCGAGCAGAGCCCGATACGCGGCGAAGGCGTCGTACACCGCACGCTCGGCACTGCTCCCGACGGCGATCCGCCGGTCCACATCGGCCATCAGCTCGGGGTCCTGCGCCATCAGGGCCTGTGCCTCGAGCACGGCCTGCGCCTCGCCGCCGGCCAGATTGCCGCGCGCATTCAGGTCGGCCGCAACAGCGTCCACAGCCTGGTGAGCACGTCCCTGCTCGCGCTCGGCCTCCTCCGCCGGGATCTGTTTGGCCGGCGGCTCCAGCACAGCCGTACCCATGTGCCGAACCTCGCCGATCGCCACACCGTGGCTCACGCCGACGCCTCGCAGCGTTGTCTCCATTTCACCGTCTCCGATAGTGCGGCGATCCCGCGCCACCGCCATGTGTACCGACTGCCTGTTACCGCGCCGAGTGCGTCACTGCCAACCGAACAGCACGTCGCCGACCTTCACATCCCCGTCCCCACGGACGTCGGAGAGCGACTCGACGGTGGCCTCCAGCGCCACGATCGGGCAGATCGGGGACTTGCCGGCCTCTTCCACCGCGACCGGGTTCCAGCGCACGATGTCCTGACCGCGCGTGACGGTGTCGCCCTTGTTGACGAGCAGCTCGAAGCCCTCGCCATTGAGCTGCACGGTGTCGATGCCCAGGTGGGTCAGCACCCCGTGCCCATGCTCGTCCACGACGACGAACGCGTGCGGGTGCAGAGAGACAAGGATTCCGTCCACCGGCGAAACGGCCTCCGACGGCTCGCGCACAGGATCAATGGCAGTTCCGGGCCCCACCATCGCGCCGGAGAAGACCGGGTCGGGTGCCGCCGCGAGTCCGATGGCGCGTCCGGCAACAGGGGACGTCACAGTGGTCATGGGGAGCCTCCCAGGGTGAAGCTTCGCTCGGCGCCGCCGCGGCCTGTAGGGGACGGCGTACTGTTCAGCAGCGTAAGTCATAAGAAGTCCTGGTTCTGCCCGAGTCCTGCGGCTTCGCGGACCTAGGGGTGCTCCGGAAACGATTTGCCTCGACTACCTGCGGCCTGTACTGTCGTACTCCTGCCTGGCCCCAACACGACGTTGAGTCGGGGGTCTGCAGCGAATATCAAGCCCAGACCTTAACCGGATTCGGCACCTGCATGCCTGCAGACAGCTGGTCAAGGAAAAGGAAAAGGCCTGATAGAGTCGGACTCGCCGGAAAGGGAAACGCGAAAGCGTAGAACTGGAAAGCGCAGCAACAAATCTTCTGCTTCACAGAGGGCCCGCTTCGACCGGGAATCGGACACGAAAGAGTCTGATAGAGTCGGAAACGCAAGATCGAAGGGAAAGCCCGGAGGAAAGCCCGAGAGGGTGAGTACAAAGGAAGCGTCCGTTCCTTGAGAACTCAACAGCGTGCCAAAAGTCAACGCCAGA
>NZ_JBICXB010000016.1:0-119042 GCF_043200055.1 Streptomyces sp. NPDC048496
TCAGGCTGGACGGATAGCATGGGCCGCTGACGGCCTCGGAGTTTTCGCACTGGCACACACCACGTGATCATTCCGGGGCCGTCGCCATGCCCGGAAGGCAGATCGCGACCGTCACGCTTCACGCATGACCGGCCACCCGACAGGCTCTGAGGCGGGCGGCGCGGAAGCTGCTCTAGGCGAGCGGCACCCGGACCGACGGAAACGGCCCGCAGGCGGTGAGCCTGCGGGCCGTTTCCGTCGGGCGGAGCGTGCGTACGGTCAGTCGTCGCCGCTCAGGATGGAGAACAGGCGCAGCATCTCCAGGTAGATCCACACCAGGGTCATGGTGAGGCCGAAGGCCGCCAGCCACGACTCCTCGCGCGGGGCGCCGAACGCGATGCCGTCCTCGACCTGCTTGAAGTCCAGGGCCAGGAAGCATGCGCCGAGGATGATCCCGATGACGCCGAAGAGGATGCCGAGACCGCCGGTGCGGAAGCCCAGGCCGTCACCTCCGCCGAAGACGGAGAACAGCAGGTTGACCACCATCAGGAGCATGAAGCCCACGGCGGCGGCCATCACGAAGCCGTAGAAACGACGGGTGACGCGGATCCAGCGCATCTTGTACGCGACGAGCACGCCGGCGAAGACACACATGGTGCCCAGCACCGCCTGCACCACGACGTCCATGCCCAGGGCGGCGTTGACCGCGCTGGAGATCACCCCGAGGAAGATGCCCTCGAAGGCCGCGTACGCGATGATCAGCGCCGGAACGGGCCGGCGCTTGAAGGACTGGACCAGCGACAGGACGAAGGCCACCAGGGCGGCGCCGATCGCGATGCCGTACGACTTGCCGATGTTGGCGGGGTCGACCGGCAGCAGCGCCCAGGCGAGCGCCGCGGTGAGAACGACGGTGCCCAGCGTCAGCGCCGTACGCGAGACGACATCGTCGATCGTCATCGCGCCGGTGCGCGCGGGCGCCTGCGGGGCGCCGTACTGGGCGTCCGGCTGGGCGTAGGGATTGGTGGCGTACGGGTTGGCGGCGGTGCCCTGCGCGTACGGGTTGGCGCTCGCGGTAGCGGCCCCGGCCTGCGGCGCCGCGTTGAAGCCCGCGTAGCCGTTGTCGCGGCTGAACCCCCGTCGCGAGAAGACCGGGTTGCTGCTCCTCATCTCACTCCTTCATGGCCACCCTGCGTGGCCTTGCCACAAGAGTAATGGGTAGGCAAAAGGATCACCCTCGTGCCAGAGGAGGATCTTTATGAAGGTTGACCACTGAAGTAACGTCGGGTGAATCGGCACCGTCGCTGAACGACGCAGTGGTGCCCGGAGCCGGACTCGAACCGGCACGCCCCCGAGGGGCAGCGAGGTTTAAGCTCGCCGTGTCTGCATTCCACCATCCGGGCTTGGCGCGCGGCTCCACGTCGGCACCTGACCCTATCCGGGGGTGTCCCCCGATCAGCGGAACGGTGGCGCGATGTTGTCTTATTTTATTGACCGCTTGAGGGGCCGTCAGCACAGCGTGGAAGGCATACTCACATACCTGGGCGGGGCGGTGGGCACCCGGACCCGCAATCGGGAATGACGGAAACTCGCCTCCCCGGGACGGCCCTGCGCGCCATGGGCCCGCCACCCGCCGGGCAACGGCCTCACCGGCGCTTCTCGCTCCCGGAGCGATCTCCGGCACCCGCGGGGCCGCGGACACACACGTGTCACCTGGATCACAGCGCCGACCCCGGGTCTGCGACGCACATCCTGAATCGTCCGCCCCGTCGGGCGGAATCAGCCGATCGAGCGACGCGGTCATGCGTCGGCACAGTCGTGCGAGGGGTGAGTGGGGCGCCGCGTCCGGTCAGCCCGACCCTCACTCTGTGTGATCTTCGGATCCGGGTGTGCGCGCCGCGGAGGAATCGGTTCGACGTACGACCGGCTCAGGGGCGGTGTCATACCCGAGGAGGACGAATCGCCCCTCCGGTGCGACTCAAGTGGCCCTCCGGAACGGGCACGGGGGCTGACGACCGGCAGCTGATCAGCGCCGACGATGGAGTAGTCCGCTTCCGGACCCCCGAACCGAAGCCCTGAACAGGAGTGTCCCCGTGACCATCACCTCCACCGCTCACCGCGCCACCGCGGTGGCTGCCCGCGCCACGGATCTGTCCAAGGTCTACGGACAGGGCGAGACCCAGGTGAAGGCCCTGGACCGGGTCACCGTGGACTTCCCGCAGGGCGAGTTCACCGCGATCATGGGCCCGTCCGGCTCCGGCAAGTCCACCCTCATGCACTGCGTGGCCGGTCTCGACAGCTTCAGCAGCGGTTCGGTACGGATCGGCGAGACGGAGCTCGGTTCCCTCAAGGACAAGCAGCTCACCCAGCTCCGCCGGGACAAGATCGGTTTCATCTTCCAGGCGTTCAACCTGCTGCCCACGCTGACCGCGGCGGAGAACATCACGCTGCCGATGGACATCGCGGGCCGCAAGCCCGACGCCGAGTGGCTGCGCAAGGTCATCGAGATGGTGGGGCTCTCCGACCGGCTGAAGCACCGGCCCACCGAGCTCTCCGGCGGCCAGCAGCAGCGTGTCGCGGTGGCCCGCGCCCTCGCCTCGCAGCCGGAGATCATCTTCGGTGACGAGCCCACCGGCAACCTGGACTCCCGCTCCGGCGCCGAGGTGCTGGGCTTCCTGCGCAACTCCGTGCGCGAGCTGGGGCAGACCGTGGTGATGGTGACCCACGACCCGGTGGCCGCCTCCTACGCGGACCGGGTGATCTTCCTGGCGGACGGGGCGATCGTCGACCAGATGATGCGCCCCACCGCGGACGGGGTTCTCGACCGGATGAAGGCGTTCGACGCCAAGGGCCGTACCAGCTGAGTACGGACCGCCCCCGCGCCCCCTTCCGGAACCCCTCCCCCTCCCAGGACTGACAGACATGTTCCGTACTGCCCTGCGCAATGTGCTCGCGCACAAGGCCAGGCTGCTGATGACCGTCCTCGCCGTGATGCTCGGCGTGGCCTTCGTCTCCGGCACCCTGGTCTTCACCGACACCCTCGGCAACGCCCTCCGCAACCAGTCGGCGAAGAGCTACGACAACGTCGCCGTCGCCGTCACCACCCACGCCGACCAGCGCGACCCGAAGGCGTCCGGCGTCAACGCCGCCACGCTGAAGAAGATCCAGGGCCTGGACGGTGTGGACACCGCCACCGGCCGGGTCTCCGGCTTCGCCGGGGTCGCCGACCCCGACGGCAAACTGATCGGCAACGGCTGGTCGAACACCGGCGGGAACTACTCCCCGGGAAAGAACGGCAAGGACGCCGCGTACACGTTCACCGACGGCACGGGCCCGGACGCGGCCGACCGGATCGCGCTCGACAAGGAGACCGCGAAGAAGGGCAAGTACCACGTCGGTGACAAAGTACGGGTCGCCACGAACGGGCCGGTGAAGGAGTACACCCTCTCCGGTGTCTTCACCACCGAGGACGGCGCGGTCAACGCGGGCGGCAGCCTGGTCCTCTTCGACACCCCGGTCGCCCAGCGGCTCTACCTCAGGCCCGGCTGGTTCCAGGACGTCACCGTCTCTGCCGCAGCCGGCGTCTCCGACCGGAAGCTGCTGGACGCGGTGGAGCCGCTGCTGCCGAAGGACGCCACTGCCCAGACGGGCAAGGGCCTCGCCGACAAGCAGGCCAAGCAGATCGAGACCGGCCTGAGCAGCCTCAACACGATGCTGCTCGGCTTCGCGGGCATCGCCCTCTTCGTCGGCATCTTCCTGATCGCCAATACCTTCACCATGCTGGTCGCCCAGCGCACCAAGGAGCTGGCGCTGCTGCGCGCCGTCGGCGCGTCCCGCCGCCAGGTCAAGCGTTCCGTGCTCGTCGAAGCCGCCGTGGTCGGCGTGATCGCATCCGTCATCGGCTTCCTGCTCGGTATCGGTCTCGCCACCGGGCTGCGCTCCGCGATGACCCTGATCGGCGGGAAGATCCCGGCCGGACCGCTGGTGGTCTCGCCCACCGCCGTCGTCGCCTCGTTCGGCGTCGGTGTCCTGATCACCGTGCTGGCCGCCTGGCTGCCGGCCCGCCGGGCCGCGAAGATCCCGCCGGTGGCGGCGATGAGCAGTGTGCACGCGGTGGCGACCGTCAAGTCCCTCGTGCTGCGCAACTCGATCGGCGCGGTGCTGACCCTGCTCGGTGGCGCGGCGATCGTGGGCGGTGCGGCGATGTCCGGGTCGGCCGGCCAGTCCGTCATCGGCCTCGGCGCCTTCCTCACGCTGATCGGTGTCATCGTGCTGATCCCGCTGCTGTCGCGGCCGGTCATCGCACTGGTCCGCCCACTGCTCGAGCGGCTGTTCGGCGTCTCCGGCAAGCTCGCCTCGCAGAACGCGGTCCGCAACCCGCGGCGTACCGGCGCCACCGCCTCCGCGCTGGCGATCGGTCTCACCCTGGTCACCGGTATCTCGGTGCTCGGCGTCACCCTCGGCCAGGCGATCGACCGGATGACGACGGACGACGTCAAGGCCGACTACATGGTGTCGATGGCCAGCCACGACACACTCGACAAGTCGGCGCTCACCGCCCTGCAGAAGGCCGACGGGGTCTCCGCCGTCTCGCCGCAGCAGGACGCCTCGCTCCGGGTCAAGGGCACATTCCACTCCGCCACCGCGGTCACCCCCGGCGATGTCGAGAGGATCTTCACGCTGAAGACGGTCTCCGGCTCGGTGGACTCGCTCGGCAACGGCGAGATCGCGGTCTCCGAGAAGGCCGCGAAGCACAACGGCTGGAAGACCGGCGACACCCTCCCGGTGACCTACGACGACGGGAAGACGGACGATCTGAAGGTCGGCGCGGTCTTCGAGGACAACGGGTTCCTCTCGCAGATCCTGATCTCGACGACGCTGGCGGCGCCGCACGAGGCCCATCCGCACATCCCCGGGGTCTGGCTGAAGATGGACGGGGGCACCAGCAAGGCCAACGAGCAGGCGCTGGTGGACGCGCTGGGTGACAACCCGGCGATGAGCATCATGGACCGCCAGGACATCCGGAACATGTTCGGCGGCTCCATCAACCTCGCCATGAACATCATGTACGGGCTGCTGGCGATGGCCTTGATCATCGCGGTGCTCGGGGTCGTCAACACCCTGGCGATGTCGGTCTTCGAGCGTCAGCAGGAGATCGGCATGCTGCGAGCGATCGGTCTGGACCGGCGCAGGGTGAAGCGCATGATCCGGCTGGAGGCCGTGGTCATCTCGCTCTTCGGAGCGATGATCGGTGTCGCTCTCGGTATGTTCCTCGGCTGGGCGATCGGCAAGACGCTGGCCACCTCGATCCCGGGCTACGCCCTGGTCATCCCGTGGGACCGGATCGCGCTCTTCCTGGCGCTGGCAGGACTGGTGGGTGTGCTGGCCGCGCTCTGGCCGGCCCGCAGCGCCGCGAAGCTGAACATGCTGACGGCCATCAAGACCGAGTAGCGGTCGGCCGGCACCGGGACACCACGGCCGAGGGCCGGTACGCGCAGTCTGGAGCTGCGCGTACCGGCCCTCGGTCCGTCCCGGTGTCAGCCGGTCGCGGACGCCTTCCATTCGCGGGCCCGCAGTGGCATGCGGGAGGCCCCGCCCTCCGCCGGGCGCACCGCGAGGATCTGGTTGACCCCGATCCTGTTGTGGTCGAAGGACAGGGCGGAGGCGGCCATGTAGAGGCGCCAGACCCTGGCCCGGCCGGGCGAGGTCATCGTGACCGCCCGGTCCCAGTGCTTCTCCAGATTGGCGACCCAGCGGCGCAGGGTCAGTGCGTAGTGCTCACGGATCGACTCGACGTCACGGGCCTCGAAGCCGGCCTCCTCGAGGGTGGCGACGGTCCGGCCCAACGGGGCGAGTTCGCCGTCGGGGAAGACGTACGCGTCGATGAACTCGTCCACGTGGTACGCGGACTCGTCCCGTTCGGGGCGGCGGGCGATCTGGTGGTTGAGCAGCCGGCCGCCCGGCTTGAGAAGGGCGTAGAGGTCGTCGGCGTACTCGCGGTAGCGGACCGAGCCGACGTGCTCGGCCATGCCGATCGACGAGATGGCGTCGTACGGGCCGTCCCTGACGTCCCGGTAGTCCTGGACCCGGATCTCGATCCGGTCGGTCAGACCTTCCTCGGCGATGCGCTTGCGGGCGTATGCGGCCTGTTCGACGGAGAGGGTCACCCCGGTGACCTGGGCGCCGTACTCGCGGGCCGCGTGGATGGCCATGGAGCCCCAGCCGCAGCCGACGTCGAGGAGGCGGTCGCCCTCCTTCAGCGCGAGCTTGCGGCAGACCAGGTCGAGCTTGTCGCGCTGGGCGTCCTCCAGGCTTCCGCCGTCCTCCCAGTAGGCGCAGGAGTAGACCATGGACGGGCCGAGGACCAGTTCGTAGAAGTCATTGCCCACGTCGTAGTGGTGGCTGATGGCCTCCTTGTCGCGGCGCTTGGTGTGGAGGGGGCCGGTGCGGCGGCGGACCTCCTCGGCGGGCGGGGGCGGCGGCGGCCAGGGTCCCGCCAGGTTCAGCAGGCTCCGGGC
The DNA here is from genome assembly GCF_043200055.1 of Streptomyces sp. NPDC048496. Lineage (NCBI taxonomy): Bacteria > Bacillati > Actinomycetota > Actinomycetes > Kitasatosporales > Streptomycetaceae > Streptomyces > Streptomyces sp. NPDC048496. The sequence continues at coordinate 6,495 of NZ_JBICXB010000016.1, forward strand.
GGCGGCCCGGAGCTTTGGGTTCCGGATCGGGTGGACGGTGTCCTTCGCGTCCACGCCACGCTCCCAGAGCAGTCCGGCCATCAGATCCAGCGTCTCGTAGAGATCGCCGTCGATGTCGAGTTCGCCGGCCACCCAGGCGCGGGCCAGGCCCAGTTCGCCCGGCTTCCAGAGCAGTCGGCGCAACGCGCGGCGGTTCCGGATGACGAGAACGGGGGCGCCGGGCGGTCCGGATTCGCTGCCGTCCCAGGCCCGGATCCGGACCGGCAAAGGTTCTCCCAGCAACTCCTCGGCGAGAGCGTTCAGCCGCAACGCGGCGTCTGCCATGGCGTACACCTCCGTGATGGTGTTTCCCAACGAGCCCAAACATGCCCAAACATGCCTCGAACCACGCCATGTACCCGTGGTGCCACGACGAGGTACACCCCCGTGAACACTCTCCGGCGCCAACGCCATCCCGCAGTGGCGCAACGGAACGGCAAAATGCCTGCACACCACACATATGTGCCGGGGGGTCGCTCCCGGGCTCCGGACACGACGAAGGGGCCGCCCGCACCACGGATGGCGGGCGGCCCCTTCGGGCGTCGTACGGAGAGGATCCGGCGGACCGGAGCCCGGGTCAGGAGGCCTTGGCCTTCTCGCCCTCGGTCTTGGCGGCGGCCGGAGCCGGGGCCGGCTTGGCGGCCTCGTAGAACTCCTCGCGCGGCGTCTCCATGGCGCCGAGAGAGACGACCTCGCGCTTGAGGAACATCGCAAGGGTCCAGTCGGCGAAGATCCGGATCTTACGGTTCCAGGTCGGCATCGCCATGCCGTGGTAGCCACGGTGCATGTACCAGGCGAGACGGCCCTTGAGCTTGATCTTCATCTTGCCCATGACGATCATCGCGACGCCCTTGTGCAGGCCGAGACCGGCGACCGCACCCTTGTTGGCGTGGCTGTATTCCTTCTGCGGGAAGCCGCGCATCCCGGAGATGACGTTGTCGCCGAGGACCTTGGCCTGACGCAGCGCGTGCTGGGCGTTCGGCGGGCACCAGGCGTTCGGGTTACCGGCCTTGCGGCCGACCATGTCCGGAACCTGGGCGTTGTCGCCCGCGGCCCAGATGTAGTCGGTGCCCTGCACCTGGAGCTTCTCGGACGTGTCCACGTGACCGCGCGGACCGAGCGGCAGGCCGAAGCGGGCCAGCGCCGGGTTCGGCTTCACGCCGGCCGTCCACACGATGGTGTTGGAGTCGACCTCGAGGCCGTTCTTCAGGACGACGTGACCGTCGACGCAGGAGTCCATGGAGGTCGAGAGGAAGACCTCGACACCACGGGACTCCAGGTGCTCCCGGCCCCAGGTGCCCAGCTTCGGGCCGACCTCGGGAAGGATCTTGTCTGCGGCGTCGACGAGGATGAAGCGCATGTCCTCGCGCTTCACGTTCGTGTAGTACTTCGCCGCGTCGCGGGCCATGTCCTCGACCTCGCCGATGGTCTCCGCACCGGCGAAGCCGCCGCCCACGAAGACGAACGTCAACGCCTTGCGGCGGACGTCCTCGTCGGTCGTCGAGTCGGCCTTGTCCAGCTGCTCGAGAACGTGGTTGCGCAGGCCGATGGCCTCCTCGATGCCCTTCATGCCGATGCCCTGTTCGGCCAGGCCGGGGATCGGGAAGGTACGGGAGACGGCGCCCATCGCGATGACGAGGTAGTCGAAGGGCAGCTCGTAGGCCTCGCCGACCAGCGGCGCGACCGTGGCGACCTTGCGGTCCTGGTCGATGGTCGTGACGCGGCCGGTGAGAACCTCGGCCTTCGGCAGCACGCGTCGCAGCGGGACGACGACATGCCGAGGCGAGATGCTGCCTGCGGCGGCTTCGGGGAGGAAGGGCTGGTAGGTCATGTACGACCGGGGGTCGACGACCGTGACGGTCGCCTCTCCGTAGCGCATCTTCTTCAGAATGCGCCGAGCTGCGTACAGGCCTACGTACCCACCGCCTACTACGAGGATCCTGGGACGCTCCGTGGTGCTCATGCCATCGAGTATCCACCCCCCTCGGGGGGCATGCTCGTGAGCCCCTTCACAAGATATCGCCCACCCTCTGCTACACTTCGCCGCCCCCGTGAGCGAGGTCATGGCGCCACAGGGGAACCACGGCGCAGCGGCGAACGTTGTTCACCGCTTGTGAGCTGGCCCTTGAGCCCCGCGAGCGGGGCGAAGCACCCCTTCGATCGACACCGCGGCAACACGTCCGGAACCATCCCGCACGCGCAGCGAGCCGGTCCGCGGACGGTCACGGGGCCCGTACGGAGCAGAAGTGCGCGTCAAGGGAACGAATTCCTTGTGAAGAAGTTCACGAACTTCGTCGCGAAGTGTCTCCCGAAGAGGTCCCGGAGAGGCTCCCGTCGACTCAAAGGTGCAGGCGAGAGTGCGCATGAGCGCCTTTTCGGCGCCTCTTGCCGCACCCCCGCGAACAGCCTTTCGGGCGCCCTTTCGAGCGAACTGCCGACGGCCTCCCGGCTAGGTCCTGCCCTACGCGATGGACCAGGCGATCCCGTCGAGAATGTCGTGCTCGCTGACGACGATCTCGCGGGCCCCGGTCCGCTTCATCACACCCAGCAGGACGAGCGCCCCGGCGGTGATCACGTCGACCCGCCCCGGATGCATCGCGGGGATCGCGGCTCGCTCGGCGTGGGTCGAGGTGACGAGCCGACCGGTGATCTCCTGGACCTGCTCGAAGGAGATCCGGGAGTGGTGGATCGCCTCGGAGTCGTACTCCTCCAGTCCCAGCGCGATCGCGGCCACGGTGGTGACGGTGCCGGCGAGGCCGACGAGCGTGGCGGCTTCGGTGAGCGGGACGGTCTCCTCGGCCAGATCGAGAGCGGCGTCGATGTCCGCGCGGATCGCGGTGATCTGACCCAGTGTGGGAGGGTCGGTGACGACACCGTCGCGTACGAGGTGGCGCTCGGTCATCCGTACGCAGCCGATGTCCACCGACCGCGCGGCCAGGACCCGGTCGTCGCCGACGACGAACTCGGTGGAACCGCCGCCGATGTCCACCACCAGGTAGGGCTTCGGCAGGTGTTCGCTGCCCGCGAGCTCCTTGGTGGCGCCGTCGAAGGAGAACTCGGCCTCCTGGTCGCCGCTGATCACCTCGGGCTCGACGCCGAGGATGTCCAGTACGCCGCGTACGAACTCGTCCCTGTTCTCCGCGTCGCGGGAGGCGGAGGTGGCGACGAAGCGGATCTTCTCCGCGCCGTACTCCTTGATGACGGCCGCGTACTGGCGGCAGGCGGCGAAGGTCCGCTCCAGCGCCTCGGGGGCGAGCCGGCCGGTGCGGTCCACGCCCTGGCCGAGCCGGACGATCTCCATCCGCCGGTCGAGCTCGGTGAGCTCACCGGTGGACGGGTCCGCGTCGGCGACGAGCAGACGGATGGAGTTGGTACCGCAGTCGATGGCGGCCACGCGGGTCATGGGTGCTCCTAGAAATCAAGCCCCTCCGGCGATTGAGGAGCGGGGGTCCGGGGGCGGAGCCCCCGGGGGGAACGGTCAGCCCTCGTCCGGCGCGCCGCACGGCGTCACGCAGGGCCCCTTGCGCCACCACTCCGGCAGCATGGCGATCGCCTCGTCGCCCAGCGGGTTCACGCCCGGCCCCGCCGCCAGCGAGTGCCCCACCAGCACGTGCAGGCACTTCACCCGGTCCGGCATGCCGCCCGCGCTGGGAAAGCCCTCCAGCACCTCGATCGCGTCGCGCCGGGCGATGTAGTCCTCGTGCGCGGCACGGTAGGCAGCCGCCAGCTCCGGGTCCGTGGCCAGACGCTCCGTCATCTCCTTCATGACGCCGTTCGCCTCCAGCGTGCCGATCGCGGAAGCCGCGCGCGGGCACGTCAGGTAGTACGTCGTCGGGAACGGCGTACCGTCCTCCAGCCGCGGGGACGTCTCGACCACGTCCGGGTTGCCGCACGGGCAGCGGTGCGCGATCGCGCGCAGCCCGCGCGGCGGGCGGCCGAGCTGCTGCTGGAACGCGGCGATGTCCGCCTCGGTGGGTGTGGTGGACTCGGTGTGGGGAGGGGGCGTTTCCATGCCTGCCTTGGATCTACTCGGATGCGTGAACTACGGCTCCGCACGGTGCTGCGGAGACGAGGTGAACAGGGAAATGAGAAGTCAGTTGCGGTCGGCGCTGTCCACGCCGTCCCACAGGTTGGAGTGCCACGGCCGGTCGGCTTCCTTCGCCCCTCCGCTGCGTTCCTTCGCCGCGTCGGGGTCGGTCACCGTGTAGCTGGTCTCCCCGGGACGCACGTAGTGCAGGTGCTCCCGGGCCAGCCGCCGGATGTACGCCTCGTCCTGGAGCCGCGCCTTCTCGTCGCGCAGCTCCTCGGTGTGCTTCTCGGCCTCCTGCGCCAGCCGCTCCTGGTCGGCGATGTCGTCGCGCTGCGACACGTACTGCCGCATCGGGTACGCGAGCGCCACCACCAGGGAGCAGACGACCAGGGCGAGGAACGCGGCCCGGCCGGTGAGCCGTGAGCGGCGGGCCTGGCGGCGGTTCTGGGACCGGTAGACGCGGGCGGCGGTCTGCTCACCGAGCAGTCGCAGCCGGGTCGCGGTGGAGAACCGGTCCCGGTCCTTCGCGGCCATGTCTCCGCCTCCCCACTACGCACGTCCGTCCCCGCACACGGTACGGGACCGAGTGCGGGGACGGACGGAGGCCAGGGCCTTTGCCCGGTACCGGGCCTGCCATCAGCCCTTACCGTGCTGATCAGTTCGCGGAGCGCTGAGCTGATCAGTTCGCGGAGCGCTGAGCTGATCAGTTCGCGGAGCGCTGAGCTGATCAGTTCGCAGAGCGCTGTGCTGATCAGTTCGCAGAGCGAAACCGCGGGAACGCGGAGCGGCCCGCGTACACCGCCGCGTCGTCGAGGATCTCCTCGATGCGCAGCAGCTGGTTGTACTTGGCGACGCGGTCCGAGCGGGCCGGGGCGCCGGTCTTGATCTGGCCGCAGTTCACCGCGACGGCGAGGTCGGCGATGGTGACGTCCTCGGTCTCGCCGGAGCGGTGGGACATCATGCACTTGAAGCCGTTGCGCTGGGCCAGCTCGACGGCGTCCAGGGTCTCGGTCAGCGAACCGATCTGGTTGACCTTGACGAGCAGGGCGTTGGCGGAGCCCTCCTCGATGCCGCGGGCCAGGCGCTCCGGGTTGGTGACGAACAGGTCGTCGCCGACGATCTGCACCTTGGCGCCGAGCTTCTGGGTGATGACGTTCCAGCCGGCCCAGTCGTCCTCGTACAGCGGGTCCTCGATGGAGACCAGCGGGTACGCGGAGACGAGCTCCTCGTAGTACTCGGTCATCTCGGCGGCCGAGCGGGACTTGCCCTCGAACTCGTACTTGCCGTCCTTGTAGAACTCCGAGGCGGCGACGTCGAGCGCGAGCGCGATGTCCTTGCCCGGGACGTAACCGGCTTCCTTGATGGCCTCGAGGATGAGGTCCAGGGCGGCGCGGTTCGACTCCAGGTTCGGCGCGAAGCCGCCCTCGTCGCCGAGGCCGGTCGACAGGCCCTTGGTCTTCAGGACCTTCTTCAGCGTGTGGTAGACCTCGGCGCCCCAGCGCAGGGCCTCGGAGAAGGACTCCGCACCGATCGGCGCGATCATGAACTCCTGGATGTCCACGTTGGAGTCGGCGTGCGACCCACCGTTGAGGATGTTCATCATCGGGACGGGCAGCAGGTGCGCGTTCGGGCCACCGAGGTAGCGGAACAGCGGCAGGTCCGAGGCCTCGGACGCGGCGTGCGCGACGGCCAGCGAGACGCCGAGGATGGCGTTGGCGCCGAGCGAGCCCTTGTTCTCGGTGGCGTCCAGGTCGAACATGGCCTGGTCGATCAGCCGCTGCTCGGTGGCGTCGTAGCCGACGAGCTCCGGGCCGATCTGCTCGATCACGGCGAGGACGGCCTTCTCGACGCCCTTGCCCTGGTAGCGGTTGGGGTCACCGTCGCGAAGCTCAATGGCCTCGAACGCACCGGTGGAGGCGCCGGACGGCACAGCAGCACGGCCCGTGCTGCCGTCGTCGAGGCCAACCTCGACCTCGACCGTGGGGTTTCCGCGGGAGTCGAGGATTTCCCGGGCTACGACGACGTCGATGGACGGCACGAGGCATCTCCTTCTGGGATATGACGCTGGTTGTGCAGGGTCGCTTTGGCCTTGCGACAAGAGCCTAACCGGCTGGGCCGCCTCGGTCCGCCGACCGCCCGCCTCCTGGGACGAAAAAGGACCCGAGGGCACTCATAGCGGGGCAAAGGTCCAGATTTCTACTGGACGGTAACGACAACAGTTGAACGGTGAATACGAGAAACCCCGACCCGGCGCGTACGGGGGAATCCGCGCCGGGTCGGGGTGCTTGGGGAGGAGAGAGCCCGTGTCCACGGGGAGCCCGTGTCCACGGAGCGCTCGCCCTACTTCGTCAGGTGGAGCTGCTGACCCGGGTAGATCAGGTCGGCGTCCGCGACGATGTCCTTGTTCAGCTTGAAGAGCTGCTGCCAGCCGCCCTTCACCTTGTGCTGCGCGGCGATCTCGCTGAGCGAGTCGCCGGACTTCACCTTGTACTCGCCGTCGCCCTTGGCGACCTTCTCGCCGGTCGGCGTGGTGACGGTCTTCTTGGGGGCGGTGCCGCGGTCCGCGCGGGAGGCGGCGGGGGCCTCGGTGCGCTCGGCCGGCTTCGGCGCGGCCTGCTTCGGCGCGGCCTGCTTCGACTGCTGCGCCGGGGCGCTCTGCTGCGCGGTGGAGCCGGTGTCGACACCCGGGTCGACACCGTCGTTGGTGAGGCGACCCGCGCCGGCACAGCCCCAGGCACCCGGGCCCTGCATGGCGAGGAGCTTCTCGGCGGTGGCGATCTGCTGAGCCTTGGTGGCGAGGTCGGCACGCGGGGCGTACTGCGTACCACCGGCGGCGGCCCAGCTGGACTGCGAGAACTGCAGGCCGCCGTAGTAGCCGTTGCCGGTGTTGATGGACCAGTTGCCACCGGACTCGCACTGGGCGACGGCGTCCCACGTGGCGACGGAGGCGGCGGAGGCACCGGTCGCACCCATCAGGGGAGCGGCGATGGCGGCACCGGCGACACCGGCGAGCGTGGCGACACGGACGGCCTTGGACGGGCGACGGTGCTTGCCCTTGCTGTTCAGCAGCATGGAACTTCTCCTCACCGACGCCTACGAGGTGAGCTGTCGGGTTCGGGCCAAGTGAGTTGCCCGGTCGCATGTCCTAGCACGCGACTTCACCCCGAGCCGGTCCTGACGGTCTTTCGACCATCGGGCCCGGCGGCTTACCTGGGTCCCCCGCTCCTGCCTACGGCGCTTTACGCGTCTGTTCCCTTCGACCGACGGCAGGATTCGGCGTGACGGTCGACGGGGCCCGCGGTGCGAGCGGTTCCGACCGTAAACGTATGCAACCTCGACATTCAAAGATGGGCATAACGGACAATCAGTCCTTACCTGCATCCGAATGCGCAGCGTTTTCGCAGGTGAGGGGCGATACGGACAGACCCGGCAGGCGCGACACGCCAATTGACGCAAAGAGACCCATGTCTCACTTACGCATAAGCGGACATAGGCCCCTGAACTACCCCGGTTTTTGGGGTACTTATAGCCGTTTATCAGACTGCTCTCACTCCGACTTCACGCTGAGATCGAGGCTCTGGCCAGGCAGGATGAGGTCCGGGTCGCCGCCGACCGCACCCTTGTTCGCCTCGTAGAGAGCGGGCCATCCGCCGGGAACCTTCTGTGCGTCAGCAATCGCCGAGAGGTTGTCGCCCGGCCGGACGGTGTAATCACTGTCGGCCGCCACCGCGCGCGTGTCGCGCCCCTCACTGTTACCGCGGGAAGCATGTCGGCCCGAGTCCCGGCCACCACCCCTGCCCGCGCCCTGACTCACCTCGGAGGCCGGCGCGCCGCGATGCTTGCCGCCCGCCTCATTTCCGGGGGAGTCGGACTTCTGGGGCGAGTCGGACGAATCGGACTTCTTGGACGGTGATGTGGCTGACGGCTCTGCCGACGGCTTGTGCGACGCCTTGCCCGACGCATTGCCCGACGCCTTGCCCGACGCCTTGTGCGACGCCTTGGCGGGCGCCTTGGCGGACGGCGCCTCGGACGCGTCCCCGCCCTTCGCCGGTTCGGCCGACGGCACGATTCCCGGGTCCACCCCCGGCAACACCCCGTCCTCCGTGAGCCCGGAGATGCCCGAACAGCTGGGCCACGCCTTCGGCCCCTGGTCCTCCAGGACCTTCTCGGCGACCGCTATCTGCTGCGCGCGGCTGGCGAGGTCCGCGCGCGCGGCGTACGCCTCACCGCCGTACGCCTTCCAGGCGTCCTGCGAGAACTGAAGACCGCCATAGAAGCCGTTGCCGAGGTCGGCGCTCCACATGCCGCCGCTCTCGCACTCCGCGACCCGGTCCCAGGTCGTGGCGTCGGCCGCGTGCGCACCGGCCGCGCCGAGCAGGGGAATAGCGATGGCCGAACCGGTCACGCCTGCGGCGACGACGATCGCGGGTGCCTGGCGAGGGCGACGGTGTCTGCCGTTCGCGGAGCCCATGGGATTGCCTTCCGTGTGACTGACAAGTGACTGGTGAGTCGAACGGTGAACGTAGCGGCACTCGAACGCTTGTCACAAGTCGATGCAGCGCAGATCACGTGAAAGTCACAGGGTTGACAGGGTGTCACTGTCGTCGGAACGCCGGCCGGGACCGAACTCCACCGGAAGCGTGCGCAGTCCACGCATGATGAGTCCGCCACGCCACCGCACATCGGTAGGTTCCACCGCAAGCCGCAGGTCCGGGAGGCGCCTCAACAGCGTGGCCAGGGCAGCCTGCCCCTCCAGTCGGGCCAGTGGTGCTCCCAGGCAGTAATGGATGCCGTGCCCGTATCCCAGGTGCTGATTGTCACGCCGCGCGAGGTCCAGCGTGTCCGGGTTCGCAAACCGTTCCGGGTCCCGGTCGGCGGCGGCGAGCACCACCAGTACGGGGTCACCCGCCGCGATCCGCTGCCCGCCGAGGGTCAGCGGCTCGGTGGCGAACCGCCAGGTCGCCAGCTCCACCGGACCGTCGTACCGCAGCAGTTCCTCGATACCGGTCTCCAGCAGCTCTGTCTCCCCCGCGTCGAGCGAGCGCTGCAGCCGCTCCCGCTGCTCCGGATTGCGCAGCAGGGCGTACACCCCGTTGCCGATGAGGTTGACCGTCGTCTCGAATCCCGCGAAGAGGAGGATGAAGGCCATGGCGGCGGCCTCGTTCTCGGTGAGGTGCTCGCCGTGGTCACTGGCCCGGATCAGCCCCGAGATCAGGTCCTCCCCCGGGTTCTCCCGCTTCCGGTGGATGAGCTCCGCGAGATAGCCGCGCATCTTCTTCACCGACCGGGCCACCCCGCCGCGGGGACCGCCGCCGTGGCGGATCATCATCCCCGCCCAGTCCCGGAAGTCGTCCTGGTCCTCGCGCGGGACGCCGAGCAGGTCGCAGATCGCATAGATGGGGAGCGGGAACGCGAAGTCGTGGATGAGGTCCGCGGATCCCTCCTCGATGAAGTTGTCGATGAGGCGGTCCGTCAGCTCCTGGACGCGCGGGGCGAACTCGGCGACCCGGCGCGGCGTGAACGCCTTCGAGACCAGCCGGCGCAGCCTGGTGTGGTCGGGCGGGTCGATGTTCAGCAGATGCGTCATCAGCTCCGCCTTGCGCTCGCCCGGGATGCCGGTCTTCCCCTTGGCGTGCGCCGGCTCGTCGTGGTGCGCAGGGTTCTTGGAGAGCCGGGCGTCGGCGAGGGCCTGCCGGGCGTCCTCGTACCGCGTCACGAGCCATGCCTCGACCCCGCTGGGCAGCGCGGTGCGGTGCACGGGGCTGTGCTCGCGCAGCCAGGCGTAGGCCGGGTACGGGTCGGTGGCGAACTCCCAGGTGAAGAGTTCGGGGGCGTCGGCGGGGCTGTCGTTCACCCCCTGACGTTATCCGTTGGCCTCGGCGGCGAGGATCGCGTCCCGGTAGGCGCGGCCCGCGGCGCGCAGGGCGGCCTCGGGGTCCGTGCCGTCCTGTTCCGCGCGTACGGCCAGGGCGAGGAGTTCGTAGCCGATGCTGTCGCCCGTCGGGAGCGGCACATCGAGTCCGGCGGCACGGACCCGGCTCGCCAGCTTCGCGGCCAGCGCCAGTCCGGGCTGCCCGAGCGGGACGCCGTCCGTGACCGAGTCGCGCTGCTTCTCGATGGCCTTGGTACGCAGCCAGTGCGCGTGGACGTCCTCCGGGGTCTCGGCGGTCTCGTCACCGAAGACATGCGGATGGCGGTGGATCAGCTTCTCGACGAGGGTCGCGGCGACATCGTCGACGGAGAACGGCTCGTCCGTGTCCTCCTCCGCGATCCGGGCGTGGAAGACGACCTGGAGAAGGACGTCACCGAGTTCCTCGCGCAGTTCGTCGCGGTCGCCGTCCTCGATCGCCTCGACGAGTTCGTACGCCTCCTCGATGGCGTACTTGGCAAGCCCCTCATGGGTCTTCTGCGAGGTCCACGGGCATTCGGCCCTGATCCGGTCCATGACCTGGACGAGGTCGAGAAGGCGGGCGCCGGGCAGATCGTACGAACCGGGCAGCAGCTCCAGGTTCGGCATCTGCACCCGGCCCGAGCCGGCCAGCCGGGCCAGCCCGTCCGTCAGCGGCTGATTGCCCTCACCGCTGGTCACGACCACGACGGTCCGGCCGCCCGCGCAGGCGTCGACGAGTTCCTGCGCGGTGGGCGCGGTGTGCTCGACGGTGACGCCCGCCTCGCACAGGTACGGCAGCTGCGGGTGGTCGGACTCGGCGCAGAGCACCCGGTCGGCGGCGTGCAGCGTCTGCCAGGCGGGCCAGGACAGCAGTCCGGGCGCGACCCGGTGGCTGGCGGTGAGCAGGACGATACGACCGGGGTCTTCAGCGTTCACCCCACCAACCTACTCGTGCCGTGACCGGCACTGTTTTGCCGGGAGGTGCGCCAGGGGCTGGGCGACCGGCCCGACCGGCCGGACACCTCTCGTTCGGATCATGCCGGGCTCGCGGGGTCCGGCACGATCCGAACGGAAGACCCTAGGCGCCGGCCGGGGCTTCCTGCTGGGCCGGCTTGGTGACCTGGGTGATCCACGGGGCCTTGTACTCGGCGAGCTGGGTCTGCTTGTTGTCCCAGGTACCGAAGCGCGGGTTGACGTCGATGTGCAGCGACTTCGACGCCGCGCTGAGCGCATCGCCGACGGCCTTCTGCCCGGCGGGCTGCTGCAGGTCGGCACCGAACGCCTGGGCGATCTTCGACAGCTGGACCTGCTCGCGCAGGACAGCATCGATCTGGTTCGGGGCGACCCAGCTCTGCTGCAGCATCATCGCCCGCAGCTGTGCCTCTCCCCCGGACTGGGAGACCGCCGACTGCCGCATCTCCTGGACCTCCTTGCGGCTGACCGTGACTCCCGCGTCCGCGGCGGCCTTGTCCAGGATCCGGTCGAAGATCATCCCGTGCAGCTTGGCCCGGCTGAGCTGCCCGGACCTGTTGATGAGCTGGACGGACTGGTCGGACTTGTTCTGCGCGGTGCGTACGTCCGCCACCTGGGCCTGCACGGTGGACACCTCGATGCGGTCTCCGCCGACCACGGCTGCGGCACCTGGGTGGGCCTGGCTGCCGCAGGCGGAGAGAAGCGGCGCCGCGACGAGCATGGCGGCGGAGACGACGAGCGCGGTGCGACGGCGGCGGTGCAAAGGAGCCTCCCGGGGAGATTGTGCGGCGGTGCACAAGACCTTGCGGTGATCGATGTTAGGCAGTGGACGTGATCCCGGCCACCGATTCGACCAACGATTCGGGAGGAGTTGGGGATGTGGGCCCGTTCACTGCCCCTCCACGGCCGTTTCCGGCCGCAGCATGATCGTGCGGGAGACCACGAACGTGATCGGGATGGCCGCCACCGCCGCGACCAGCGGTGCGTAACGGCTGCTGAATCCGGCGAGGTCGACCAGCAGCCAGACACCCCCGGTCGTGACGGTGAAACTGGCGGCGTTGGTCAGCGGGAAGAGCAGGAACTTCCGCCAGGTGGGGCGGGTCCGGTAGGTGAAGTACGAGTTCAGCAGGAACGAGCCGGTCATGCTCGATGCGAACGCGATCGCATGCGCGGCCAGATACGGCAGCCTGGTCAGCAGGGCCAGATAGGAGCCGTAATACGTACCGGTATTCGCGACGCCGACGAGTGCGAAGCGGATCATCTGCGCCCGGACCGTCATCGGCGTACGAACTCCCGGGCCTGCTGATTCGGTACGGCGGTATTGTCGGCCTTCACCAGGAAGTGCGGGCGCCGCTTCACCTCGTAGTAGATGCGGCCGACGTACTCACCGACCACACCCACTATCACCATCTGCACCCCGGCAAGAGCCGTGACCACGACGATGAGCGTGACATAGCCGGGCGTGTCCACGCCTTTCACCAGGGCGAATCCGACGATCCAGGCGGCATAGGCGAGCGCGACGGACATCAGCACCATGCCCAGGTACAACGCTGCGCGCAGTGGCTTGTTGTTGAACGAGAGCAGCCCGTCGAGTCCGTAGTTGAGGAGCTTCCCGAAGGTCCAGGTGGAGCTGCCCTGCTCGCGGACGGCATTCTCGTAACCGAAGGTCGTCGTCGGGAATCCGACCCAGGCGAACAGTCCCTTGGAGAACCGGTTGCACTCGGTGAGTTCGAGGACGGCGTCGACGGTACGCCGGGACAGCAGCCGGAAGTCGCCGACGCCGTCGACCAGTTCCACGTCCACCAGGCGATTGATCAGCCAGTAGTAGGCGCGGGCGCCGAGGGTGCGGGTGAGACGGTCGCCCTTGCGGGTGCGGCGGGCGATGACCTGGTCGTAGCCGTGGGCGTGCTCGTCCAGCATGCGGCCGATGAGCTCCGGCGGGTGCTGGAGGTCGGCGTCCATGATGACGACCGCGTCGCCGTCGGCGTGCTGGAGGCCTGCGAGCATGGCGGCCTCCTTGCCGAAGTTCCGGCTGAAGGAGAGGTAGCGGATCCGCGGGTCGGCGGCGGCCAGTTCCTCCAGAACCGGAAGCGTGCGGTCCGCGCTGCCGTCATCGACGTAGACCAGCTGGAAATCATGCCCCAGCCGCGTCATCTGCTCCGTCACACGCGCATGGAAGCGTCCGAGGATCTCCTCCTCGTTGAAACAAGGCACCACCAGCGAGATCAGCAAGGGAGTACCTCACCCTGTCGGTCAGTCAGATAAACATGCTTCACATGGCTAGTGAGCATCCATTACGTGAATTGAACTACGGAGGAAACAATTCGACACTGTTCACTCGCCCGTGGCTGCCATATTCCTCCGTATGCCGATCTTTCGCCCCCGCCCGGCCGCGGCCGGGCTCGCCGCACTGATCACCGCCGTCACCGTGTGCGCGGGCGATGCGGCGGCCCGCGGCTTTCCGTTCGGGCCGCATACCAGGAGCGTCAATGACCTCGGAAACCAGTTCGTTCCGTTCCACACCCGGCTCTGGGACCTGCTGCACGGAAACGCTGACGGCGGGCTGTTCCTGAATTGGTCGTCCGGATACGGGACCAGCTTCCTGCCGGACCTCGGCACCTATCTGACCAGCCCGTTCGCGCTGCTCGTCGGGGTCTTTCCGCGAGACCGCATCGACCTCGCGGCGTACGTGCTGACGGTCCTGAAAATGGCGTCGGCCGCGGCGCTCATGGCCCTGCTGCTGCTGACGCTGCGCGGCGGACGCTGGTGGGTGGCGGGGATGCTCGGTGGTTCGTACGCGCTGTGCGGCTGGTCGGTCGTCGAGGCGTCGTACAACCCGATGTGGCTGGACGGTCTGGTCGCCCTGCCGCTGCTCTGCCTGGCCGGGGAGTGGGCCCGGACGGGACGCCACCGCATCGCCGCGCCGTTGCTCGTCGCGGTGGTGTGGGTGGCCAACTTCTATACGGCCTACATGGCCACGCTCGGGGCCGCGCTGGTGCTCGCGGTGCGGTTCTTCACGGAGCGGGACGACCGGCGGGCGGTGGGCCGGGGGCTGGTGCGGGCGGTCCGCACGGTCGGGGTGGGGATCGGTCTCGCGGCGCCGATCCTGATTCCCGTCTATCTTGGCACGAAGCACGCCTACCCCGGCTGGGACCGTACGTTCGCGCCCGCCGCCTGGCCCGATGTGTTCGCCCGGCTGCTGCCCGCCACGTACAGCTTCTTCACTCCGGCGCTCTTCCTCGGTACGGGCACCCTGCTCCTGGCCTGTGCGCTGGCATTCCAGCGGTCCGTGCCGCGGCGCGAGCGGTGGGCATGGGCAGGGCTGGTGGCAGGGGTCGCGCTGTCGTTGCAGTGGGGGCCGACCCATCTGCTCTGGCATGCGTTCGCCACGCCCAACGGCAGTCCGTACCGGCAGACGTTCGTGCTGGCCGGGCTGGTCGTGATCGCAGCATGGATCTCGGTCTCGTACGACCGGCCGGGGTGGCGGGCGCTGCTCGGCGGGGGCACGGTGCTGGTGCTGATCGCGGCCGGGGCCGGCTTCAGCGACCTGGTCACGCGGTGGACATATCCGCTGTTCGCGGCCGGTCTGGTGGCGGCAGTGGGCGCACTGCTGCTGGTCGGCCGCGGCCGCAGGTTCGCGGTGCTCGCCGCCGTGCTGCTGATCGGCGCACAGGCCGGGCAGGCCGCCGCGACCACTGCGTTCGCCGACGGGCAGAAGCTGAACCGGCTCGACCACTACGCGCCCTGGGGCGAGCGGCAGCGGATACAGGCGGCCGCCGTCGCGGGCGCCGACGGCTGGCCGCGCTATCGCACCGACGCCGGCCGTGAGCAGACCACCGTGAACGATCCGCTGCTGGTGGGCGGGCAGGGCGCCGCGTACTACAGCAGCCATACGCCGGCCGTGCTGACCCGCACCCTGCGTGCGCTGGGCGGCGGGTGGACGTCGGGCGGCCGGGCCGTGCAGAGCCTCGACAACCCGGTCACGGACGCGATCGTCCTCGGCCGTCGTGCGGGGTGAACACAAAAGTCGAGGTATCGCCGTCGAGGTCGATGGTCAGCGACGCGTCCAGGGCCTTGGCGAGGCGAGTGAGCAGTTGCAGGGTCGGCACGGAGTCGCCGCCCTCGATGTGAGAGATCTGCGGCTGGGTCATGCCTGCGTGCCGCGCAAGTTCGGTCTGCGACAGACCGAGTTCGATACGGCGGTCGTAGACGGCCTGGCCAAGTGCGAACGCATACCCGGCTTCCCGGTAGGCCGGGGACTCCTCGACCGACTCTCCCAGGAGCTTCCTTGTCCGGCGGGTCTTCCACTGGGAGTGGTTCACGGATTCTCCTCCTCGATCCGGTCGTAGCTGTGCTCCGCGGAACCGTGGTCCGCCTCGCACGACTTCTGTGCCTGCTGCGCACGCTCGACCTCGCTCGTCTCGCGCTGCCTGGTCTTACGGAACACTGTCAGCAGCACGATGCGCCGGTCAGGAGCCAGCCAGTAGGTGATGCGCACGGCGTTGGCGTCCATGGTGAAACGCAGCTCGCGTACTTTGCCGCCGAGGTGGCGCGAGTACGGCTCCCCCAGAGTGGTCGGCTGGGCGGCGAGCATGTCGGCCGCCCGTTCGGCCTTGTCGTACTGGGCGTCCGAAAGCAGTTCCAGCCAACGCCGGACTTCCGGCTCGATCTCGATCTGCCAGGGACCACTCACGGTAGTGATTATACAAAAATCTATATGAATCCGCAGCGCTGCGCTGCCCGCACGCCGCAGCGGGACGGCGGTGGCGCCTGCGATCCCATGAAGCACCCCGCATCGCCGGCTGGAGCCGCCAGGGCCGCCCCGCCAACAGCTGCCTGGGCCTGGTCGCCACCCCGGTCCCCACCCGCGCCACCTCCGTCGGCTGGGCGCGGTGCTCGCCCTGCCGGCGACGGGAGTGTGGGGAGCGCGGCGACGACGACGGGACCCGGCCTCCGGGAACTAGCCCACGATCGCGACCGGGGCGTCCCAGGCGTTCCGGTCGATCGTGAGCGTGCCGCCGGTGTGCGTCACCTTCTTGTTGACGGCGTACTGGTGGCCGCGGCGGTGCCCGGTGTACAGCGTCGACGCGTACGGGAAGCCCGTGGTGGTGGAGTACACGTCGTCGTAACGGGCGTACCAGAGGATCTCCGGCAGGTCCGTACGGTTCGTGGCGTTGGCCACGACGGCGGCGCTGGAGTTGCTGAAGCCGTAGAAGCCGGACCAGTACCCCTTCGCCTTGACCGTCTTGTCGAACGACCGGATGTAGGTGAGCACCGTGTTCACGCAGGAGGTGTTCTTCGGGTCGAAGTACTCCATGTCCAGGTAGACGGGGCTGCCCGGCTTCATACCGAGCGCGGCCTCCTTCGCCACGGCGTCGTTGGCGTCGGTGACGGCCAGTGAGGCGGCGTTGGCGGCGGTCATCTTCTCGGGGTTGGCGCTCGTCTGGCACGGCGGCTGCGCGCCGACGTACAGCGGGACCAGCTTCCACCCGGTGGCGCTGACGGACTTCACCCAGGACGCGGTGAGGTTGGGCTGTGCGCAGCCGCGGTTCTTCCCGCCGACGTACACGGCGGCACCGTGGTACACGGAGGAGCTGTACCAGCCCTTCATGGTGGTCAGCGACGGCGCGGTGCAGGTGTCGAAGACATGCCCGGTGTAGATCTTCGGCGCGGGCCTGGTGACGGTGGTGGCGGTGGCGGCCTCGGCGGCGAACGCGCCACCGGCGAGAACGGCGACGCCGGCCACGGCCAGGGAGATACGGCGACGCTTCTTGGATATGCGGTGAGAAGGCACAAAGACCTCGACAGTGCTCGGAAGAAGGCTCGAAAAAGTGAGAGGCCGACGGGGCAGGCGAGTCGTCAGCCGCCCCGGCGGCAGATCACGGTCTCATGCCGCGGTCGGCGGTTCGCCGACGAATGAGGCATTCCGTACAGCCATTACAGAAATTTGGCGTGCTCATTGCTTTCACCGCCTACGCCGGGGCCCGTCGGCCCTCTCCAGGCGAGCGCCAGACCTCGGCTCTCCGGTTCCTACGCCGGCGCTACAGCGATCGGCCCTGCCACCGCGTCCCTGGTAGGTCCCCGTCAGCCGCCGTGCACCTCCACCTGGCGGTCGAGGCGGCGACGCAGCTCCACCGGCAGCGGATGGTGCGGTCCGTACGCCCGTTCCGTGTCGTACAGCAGCCCCTGCAGCTGGACGCGTGCCGCCACATGGTCGCCGACCGCGAGCAGCAGCTGCCCGATGCGGTTGCGGATCTCGAAGGAGCGGGCCGGGTCGTTGCCCGTGGCGTGGTGGTTCTCGTAGTACGGGAGAACCGCGCGGTACTCCGCGAGCGCGGCGGCCGGTTCGCCGAGCTGTTCCAGGCACTGGGCCGCGTCGTAGCGGAACTGGAGTGTCTGGGCGTCGGCCGGGCCGGCCTCCGCGGCGCGGTCGTCGGCGAGGCGGCGCAGTTCGGGCAGGGCTCGGCGGTACTGGCCGTCGTCCATCAGCGTCGCCGCGTACTGCTTGCGCAGGATGCGGACCACGGTGGAGTCCTCGCCGTGCTGTTCGGCCGCGACCGGGAGGATCGAGCCGAGGATGTCCACGGCCTGGGTGATGCGGCCCTCTCCGAGCAGTTTCTTGACGTCGTCGACGGCGGCTGCGACATCGGGCCGGGCGGCCGCCGGGGCGGGCGCGGCCGGGGGCGGGGGCGCGGTGGTGGTGGCGCGGTCGGGCCACGGGGCGTGCGGGCGCAGGAAGGGGCGGGTCGGGTCGAGCGGTCCTGCCGGGAGCCCGGCGCCCCGGGTGGGGAGCAGCGGGGCGAGGTCTTCGTACACCTCCTGAGCACCGGACGGGCGGTGCTGGGGGTCCTTGGCCAGCAGCCGCAGCACCAGCGCTTCGAGCGGCTCAGGGATGTCGGGGCGGATCCGGCGGACCGGGAGCGGTGGCTCGTAGAGGTGGCGGTGCAGCACTCCGAGGGCGGTCGATCCCGCGAACGGCACGTCGCCGCTGAGGAGTTCGTGGAGGAGCGCACCGAGTGCGTACAGATCGGTGTACGGGCCGACGACGCCGCCCATCGCCTGCTCAGGGGCCATGTAGGCCGGGGAGCCGATCGGCGAACCGGTGTGGGTGAGACGGGTGGTGTCGGTGTCCAGGACGGAGGCGACGCCGAGGTCGAGGACGGTGACGGTGCCGTCCGGACGCACCATCACATTGCGGGGCTTGAGGTCGCGGTGGACGATCGGCACCGCGTGCACGGCACAGAGGACGGCGCAGAGCTGGGCGGCGACCGCGACAGACCACTGCCAGGGGTACGGGTCGTGCTCGGCGAGATGGTCGGCGAGGTCGGCGCCCTCGACGTACTGCATGACGAGGTACAGGTCGTCGCCGTCGCTGCCCGCGTCATGGACGGTGACCAGGCCCGGGTGGTCGACCTGGGCGGTGACCCGGCACTCGCGGACGAAGCGGCGGCGCAGCTCACCCGCGGCCTCGCTGCCGATGGGGCCGGTGACCCGGTCGGGGCGGAGCAGCTTCACCGCGACCCGGCGGTCCAGGCGCTGGTCGTAGGCCGTCCAGACCTGGCCCATGCCGCCCTGGCCGAGAATGGTCGCCAACTGGTATCGCCCACCGATGAGGCGGCCGCTCACCGGCCTTCCTCCTTACGGAGGTAGTCGCTCAACTCGTCGAGCTCGGCGCGGACCTGGTCGATGCGCTGGGGCCGGGGGTGCGGGTACTGCTGGGGGTGAGCCGTGGGGGGAGGCTGCGGCTGCTGATACTGCTGCGGCGATGCGGCGGGCGGCTGCACCGGATCCATCGGCTGACGCAGCGGCGGCTGTTGTTGTACGGGCATGGGCGCGGGGACGGGAGCGGGGGCCTGCACGTGCATCGGCACAGTGGGCGCGTATCCGTACCCCGGCACCGAGGGACCGTACCCGCCCGGGAAGTTCCGCTTCGTGAGCTGTTCGTAGTGACGGATGTCCGCGACCAGGTAATACGCGGGAGCAGCCACCATCATCACCAGCAGCAGCGGTATGAGGACGTTGTCGATGCCGGTGGGGTCGTCGCTGCCGTCCCTGCCGAGGATCGACAGGAGCACAAAGACGAACACGAAACCGGCCCCGGTCAGCCACCAGTCGGACGTCCGGCGGCGCACGAACGCGAGACGGAGCAGCGGGCTCCACAGCAGCAGTCCGAGCGAGCACACCGAGAGTGCGAAGAACAGCACACGCATCGAGACGATCCAGGCCCGGCTGGGAACCCGGCGCGGCGGAGTCGGCGGATGACCCGGGGCGTACATGGCTGCTCCTGGAGACCTGGTCGTTGAACGTCCGCGCACACGCTGCGTGTACGCAGATCCGAGCGTAAAGGGCGACACCGACAACGGACCCCGGGTTGTACGGAACCGTTGTGGATCGACTCACTGCGCCGCGACCGTGCCGTCCGTCAGCCCGTCGTACATCCCCTGGACCAGTTGTCCGCCGAGCCGGCCGGCCAGCCGGAGCGCGTCCTCGAACTCGGCCAGGACACGGAACCGTTCCCCGTACCTCTGCTGCTCCGCGAGCGGCAGCCGGGGCAGTTGGAGACGGCGGGCGTCCAGCCGGGTGGCGGTGGAGGCGTAGCTGCTGGCCTGGCGGTTGTTGGCGGTGCCGCGCAGGAATCCGGCGAGGAACCAGGGATCGAGGGCGGCCCGATCGGGGCGCAGCAGCTGGAGGTTGCGCCCCAGTGCGGCACCCGCGGTGGCGTCGTCGATGACGCGCGCGGCGGAGCCGCCGCCGAGCACGGGGACGACGACATCGCCCGGTTCGACGATGACCGGCTCCTCGGGGGGGCCGTCGGCAGGGAGGCTTCCCGAAGGTGCCGTGGAGCCGAGGACATCGTGTTCCGTGAGGACGGGCACCGGGCCGGTGCCGGAGCCTCCGGTGCGCAGTTGGAGGGCCCCGGCGCGGGCGAGTTCACCGACGGTGGTGAGCGGCCAGTGGGCCGGGTCGGAGAGGGCCACGGCCGGCGGGGTGAGGGCGCGGGTGAGGCCGAGTGTCTCGGTGAGCCGTTCCCGTACGCGGATCAGTTCGGCCGGCCCGCCCGCGGCTGCCGGAGGCGGCAGGTGGCGGGCCGGAGCCAGGTCCACGTCGTCGTCGAGGAGTTCGATGACGGGCACGGCGCGGCTGGCGCGCGGCCGGGCCCCGCGCGGGCGTCCGGGATCGGTCCGGTCCGCACGGCCGGTCCGGTCCGCGTCCACACGGTCGCCCGCACCCGCACCCGCGCCCTCGAACGACTGCCAGGCGTCGAGCACGGCGCGGTGCACCGCATGCCAGTCGAGCCGGTCGCGTCCGCCGGACGGGGCGGCTGCCACGGGACCCGCCGAGGGGGACTCGGCGGGTTCGGCAGTGTCCACGAGCAGCAGTTCGGGCGAGGGGTGCAGGCCACTGCCGGGCTTGCGCAGCACCCAGAGGTGGAGCGGGATGCCGTACGGGGGTGCGGCGCCGGCGGGGAGCGCGATGACGGCGCGCAGGGCGCCGCGGCGCAGCAGATCGGCGCGGATCCGGCGGCCGGAACGGCGCGAAGCGGCAGCCGGGGGCATCAGGAGTACGGCGGTGCCGCCCTCGCGCAGATGGGCCAGGGCGTGCTGGACCCAGGCGAGTTCGGACTCGGTACGGGCCGGGAAGCCGTACTCCCAGCGCGGGTCGTAGGCGAGCTCGTCGTGACCCCAGTTGCGCTCGTTGAACGGCGGGTGGCAGAGCACGGCGTCGGCGGCGAGCTGCGGGAAGGCGTCGGCGCGCAGGGTGTCACCGGTCCGCACCGCGAGGGCGCAGCCGTTGCCGGAGCCGGTGTGCAGGGCGAGCCGCAGCGCGGTGAGCGCGGCGAGGTCGGGGTCGGTCTCCTGCGCGTACAGGGCGGTCGGGTGGCCGACAGCGCGCAGCAGGGCGCCGGTGCCCGAGGCCGGGTCGAGGACCGTGCGGGCGGGCTGCTTCCCGGTCCCCACCAGGGCGGCCATCAGTTCGGCGAGCTCGGGCGGGGTGAGTGTGTACTGGCGTGGGTTGGCGGCCAGTTGGCGGCCGAGCAGGAACTCGAAGGTCTCCCGGACACCGTTCTCCGTGGCGAGCTCCGCGGCGCCCCGGAGCAGCGGAATGGACAGGAGCAGCTCCGCGCGGCCGGGGGTGTGAACAGCCCGCCCGGGTTCGGCGGCCGGTCCGAAGCGGGCGGCGAGCAGATCATCGAGGGCGAGGGACAGGACACCGGCCATCGCCTCGTCCGACACGGCGACGATCTCCCGCCAGGCGGTGGGGCTGTTCCGCAGGAACAACAGGGCGCAGCCCGTGTGGACCAGGGCGGGGACCGGGCCGGCGGGGTGTCCCGCGAGCTGCTGCCAGACCCGTTCACGGAGCGGGACCTCCGCGAGCTTGCCCTGGTCGCGCAGCCACTGCTCGACCTCGCACAGCGCGAAGGACGGGCTCGTCTCGGTGCCGCCGACGGGCTTGGGGAAGTCGGCGTGCCGACGGCGCCAGTTGCTGACGGCGGCGCGTCCCACGCCCGCGAGCCGGGCGATGCCGGCCGCGGTCACCTCTGTCGAGTTCTCCGGCACTGACTGTCTCCCTGATCCGTCGGCGCTGTGTGGGTGAGCATACCGATCTCCGCTCGATCACATCGGTTCACAGCACGACAAAGACCGCAATGCGTGAACCGTGTTGACTCGGTTCACAAGTCCTGGTCTTATTGATCTGTCGCCACATCTCCAGGGATGCGGCGGACCGTTCACACCCCTTGTCGAAATTCACCGAAGGGCCCAGTCATGTCCGGGTACCCCGAACCAGCGCCGCCGCAGAAACAGCGGGCGTACGCCCCCGCTCACGCACCGGGCGAGCGTCCGGTGCACAACGGGCTGGGCACCACGGCGCTCGTCCTCGGTATCACCGGCAGTGTCGTGGGCCTGGTCTGGGTGCTCTTCTGGCTCGCGGCGGCGCTGGGTCTGCTCGCTCTCGCCCTCGGCCTGGCCGGCCGGGGCCGCACCAGCCGCGGCGAGGCCACCAATCGTGGGACGACGACCTTCGGAGCCGTGCTCGGCGTGATCGCGCTGACCCTCTCAGGCGTCGGCGCGGTGCTCGTGACCAAGACGTCCGCCGCCGACACCACACCGGCGCAGGTCACCGCTTCGTATCCCTCCGCCGATCCGCGCCCAGCCCATCGCTGACGCACCCGCGAAGCCCGCCCACCACTTTCCCCACGCGTCCCCCGCCCCCTCCTCACCTCACGGAGCTCTCTCCCGTGCGTCTTCTCGCCCGTACCGCCGTCAACACCCTCTGCGCCCTCACCGTCCTCGGCCTGACCGCCTGCGGCGCCGACACATCGCCCGGCAAGACCGCCGGCCCCTTCGCGGACATGTCGGGCCCCGAAGTCGCCAACAAGGCGCTCAGAACCACGAAGAAGGCGAAGTCCATGAAGATCGCCGTCGACATGACGACGGCCGACGGACCGATCTCCGCCCACTTCGCCATGAGCACCTCCGGCACCTGCACCGGAACGATGTCCATCGGCCCGGCAGGCACCATGGAGATCCGCAAGACCGGTGACACGCTCTACACGAAGTTCGACGAGGCGATGCTGCGCGAGCAGTCCAAGGGCGAGCCCGCCGCGGACGTCGACGCCGCGGTCGACATGCTTGCCGGCCACTGGATGAAGTCGAAGGCCTCGGACGCCGACAACAAGGACCTGCTCGAATTCTGCGACCTGGACACGCTGCTGAAGGACTTCGAGACGAACGACAATGCGGCGCGCAAGAGCGGCGAGACCACCGTCGACGGCCGGCGGGCGCTGCGCCTCACCGAGAAGGACAGCGAAGGCACCTACACGATGCTGGTGGCCACCGAGGGCGCCCCGTACGTGCTCAAGGTCGACGCGAAGGGCGGCAAGGAGCCGATGACGATGAAGCTCTCCGAGTTCGACAAGCCCGTCGTGGTGAAGGAGCCGGCCGCCAAGGACATCGTCGACCCGGACAAGCCTGCCGGCTGACCCCCACCCGTACGCTCTGACGCCCGGAGGGCTGCGCCGTCACGGGCGGCTGCCTTCCAGGCGTCTACGCCCGGCGCCCACAGCCGGCGTCTACACGCGGTGTCGGACCCATACGTTGGGCTCCACATACACCGCGTACCCATGAGCCACCGAGCACTGCACCGGTACCAGCGCCCCCGACGGCGATCTGGGATGGTTCGCCCGGCCCACCAAGTCCTCAAGGACGAACTCCTGCCAGGTTTCGGGCATCTCGCCCATGGGCCGGGCAAGCTCGGGGCGCGCGGCAAGCGTGGTGATGGTCGGCTCCATCCGCCCCACGCCAGGCAGCGGTATTCCTGTCGGCCACCGAATTCTGCGGTGCGGCATGGAGGGGGCCGACCGGCCGACCCGCACCCGGCGCCCCGTCCTCCCGGCAGAGCGTCCACGCGGGGGCCTCGTCCGCGACGGCTTCTCAGCCGCCCGGCCCTGTCAGCCCCCGCACTGCTCCAGCATGGCCTGCTTGTCGGCGGTCGTCACCGGCAGTTCGTACTTCAGCGACACCTGCGCGAACCGCACCGCGTAGGAGCAGCGGATCTGCTTGTACGGCGGCAGCCAGGAGGCGGGACCGGAGTCCCGCTTGGCGTTGTTGGCCGGACCGTCCACCGGAATGAGGTTGAGCGGGTCGTTGGCGATCTGCTGCCGCTTGGCGTCGTTCCAGCGCGCGGCGCCCATCTGCCAGTCGTACGAGAGCGGCATGACATGGTCGATCTGGACCTTGGTCGCCTGCTGCTTGCTCCAGTCGATGGTCGAGCCGGTGTACGGATCCTTCAGAGTCATCGACACGACCACACAGTCCGAACCGGACCGGAACTTCACGTCCTTGCCGTCCCTGGCGAGGAGGTCGTTACGGGTGTCACAGCCGTTGCGGGACAGCGGGACACCGTCGACCGAGTCCTTCCAAGCGTAGCCGAACTCGTCTCGCGCGTAACCGGTCTTCGGTCCGCGCCCCTTGGTGCTCACCTTCTCGATGACCTTCCGGGCGGCGGCCCGGTCCGCCTCGGTGGTGAGGGGTGCGAGGCCCGGCTTCGTGCCGTCGGGGTTGTTCAGCGGGCTGGCGCCGAAGCCGCCCGCGGAACCGCTGCCCTGCCGCCCACTCCTGCTGCCCTCGGCGGTCACGCCCTCGGGGTCGCAGCCCGCCAGGGACAGCACGGTCGCCGCGCTCAGGGCGGGCAGCATCACTCGGTACGCGCGGGAAGATATCACTCGAAACCGTCCTGACGGGGAGAAAGCCGAACCCCGTGATCCTACGGACGTCTTCCCGCTGACGGGTACTCAAGACCGCCACAGGAGCCGGATGCGGCCCGAATCACACCGCACCGCGCCTCACACCTTTCCGATGCCGAGCGTCGTCACCCACAACGGCCTCAGCAGTTCCACGAGCTGCTCCCGCTCCGCCGCGCCGAGCACCCGCCGGGGTGTGTCCGAACGGCCTGGTGGGCGACCGGAACCCCAACGAGGTGTTGGGGTTGAGGAACATGTAGCTCGCGGCGGGGGAGAGTGGAAGTGTGCCGATGGCCACGTCTGCCCCCGAGTCACCGTCCGTCGGTCCGGCCAGGATGACCGAGGACGCGGCGGCGTTCAGCGCGGAATCACCCAGCCCGGCCGCCAGGTCCCGGCGGCGTCGTGGCCGGCCGCTGTGGCGGCGAGGTGGGCGCGGAGGGTGGCCAGCGCCGGATGGGGGTTGTCGCGGTGCCAGAGGAGCGAGTGCGGGTAGACGGGCGTCGGGTCGGTCACCGGGATGCGGCGCAGGCCGTGGCCGGCGGGCCAGACGAGGCGGGTCTGCTCGCCCATGAAGGTGGCCAGGGCTGGGGTGTCGGCGACGGTGTCGAGGAGCGCGTCGGAGCCGAAGTTGGGGCCGGTCGCCTCGATGGTGAGGCCGAACTCGGCGACGAGGTCGTCGTAGTAGGCGGCCCACTCGGTGCCGGGGACGACGCCGGGCATCCAGATCCGGTGCCCGGCGAGCTGAGCGACGGTCACCGACCCGGCGCCCGCCAGCGCGTGGGCGGGGCCGGTGAGGAGCTGGAGCTGCTCGTCGAGCACCCGGACGGACTCGATGTCCTCGGGAAGAGGCCGGCCGGGAGCAGCGACGGCGCGGAAGGACGCGTCGATCGCACCGGACCGGATGGCGGCGACGGCCGTCTCGATGTCGAACAGCATCACCACGTCGAGGTCGATCTCGGGGTGTGCGCGGTGGAAGCCGCGCATCAGGCCCGACTGCGCGCTGCGCGAGGCGAGCACGTCGACGCGCAGTGGACGGCGGCCGGGGCGCACGGACGCGACCGCGCGCTCGGCGACGCGCAGCAGCTCGCGTGCGTGGGGCAGGAACGCCTGCCCATCGATGGTGAGCTCAGCGCCGCGTGGGGCACGGGTGAACAACCGCACGCCGAGGGTGCGCTCCAGCGTGGCGATGCGTTTGGACACGGCCTGCTGGGTGATCGACAGGTCGGCGGCGGCTTTCTGGAACTGGCCCGCTTCCGCGACGGTGACAAAGGTACGTACTGCTTCGAGATCCACGCCGATCCACCTTAGTGAACAACGGATGGTTGTGAATAGCTGGCAGGGCAGTTGTTTGACCTGCTGATGTCCTGCCCACTTAGCTCTCATTGGTCAACGTCAGTTTGTTCGGGTGGGACTTCACGGGGAGCGCGCTGAGCATGGTGGGCAGGAGACCGTTGGGCCAGCAGTTCGGCTGGCTGTGGGCGGCGTATGCGGTGAGCGCGTATGGGTCCGGGCTGGGGTTCGGGGCATTGCCGCTGATCGCTGTACTGGTGTTGCATGCCGGCCCCGCCGAGGTGTCCACGCTGTCCGCGGTGGGGCCGGCGGTGGGTGCGCTGATCGCGGTGCCGCTCGCGCCGTGGGTGGAGTTCCGGCTCAAGCGCCCGGTCATGATCATGATGGACCTGGCCCGGTTTGCGGCCATGGCGACGATCCCGGTCGCCTACGCCTTCGGTCGGCTCAGTTTCGTCCAGCTGCTCGTGATCTCGGCCGTGGTCGCCGCGGCCAAGATCGCGTTCAACGCGGCCAGCGGCGCCTACCTCAAGGCCCTCGTCCGGCCGGATGATCTGCTCGTGGCCAACGCGCGATTCGAGTCCACGAACTGGAGTTCCATCGCGGTCGGGCCACCGCTGGGCGGGGCGGCGATCGGCCTGTTCGGGCCGGTCACCACCGTGGTGGCCGACGCGCTCAGCTACCTGCTCTCCGCGCTGGGCATCACCGCGATCCGCGGCCAGGAAGAAGCGCCGCGAGCGACCGACAAGAGCCCGGTCCGGGCGGGCGCATTGCTCGACGGCTGGCGACACATCATGGGTCACCCCGGTCTGCGGGCGCTCTACCTCAACAACATGCTCGTCTCCGGTCTGATCATGGCCACCGAGCCGCTGCTGGCCGTGCTCCTGCTTCGCCAGCTCGGGTTCCCACCCTGGCAGTACGGCCTCGCCTTCGCCGCCCCCTGCCTCGGCGGGCTCATCGGCTCCCGGCTGGCCCGCCGTGTCGTGGCCCGCTTCGGCCGGCACCGGGTCTTCCGGACCGTCGGCACCCTGCGCGCCATCTGGCTGATCGGCCTGGCCTTCGTCCGTCCCGGCGTCGTCGGCCTCGTCACCGTAATGGCCGTCGAGCTGGCGATCATCATCAACATGAGCCTGTACACCCCGGTGCTCGCCACCTACCGGCTCGAACACACC
Organism: Streptomyces sp. NPDC048496; assembly: GCF_043200055.1. NCBI lineage: Bacteria > Bacillati > Actinomycetota > Actinomycetes > Kitasatosporales > Streptomycetaceae > Streptomyces > Streptomyces sp. NPDC048496. The sequence continues at coordinate 33,128 of NZ_JBICXB010000016.1, forward strand.
CCCAAGCATCTCGTCGCCCGCACCCTGTCGGCCTGGTCAATCGGCCAGCAGGCGTCCATCGCCATCTTGACCGCGCTGGGCGGGCTGCTCGCCGACGTCACCAGCCCACGCACCGCTCTCACGGTCGCGGGACTGCTCATCCTGACCACCCCGCTCCTGCTTCCCCGACGCGACCACACGCCGCAGCACGAGCCGGAACCGGCTACCTAGCCACTCATGACACACCGCGATTCGCCGCTGAAGCGCGCAGGCTGCAGCCGGTCCACCGATGCGCGTCCGCGTCAACCAGGCACACCACCAACAAGGAGACCACTCGCGTGAGCACTGCCCCCGCCCTCGACCCCGCGCACACCGCTCTTCTCGTCATGGACTACCAGCCCGCGATCCTGGCCGCGCTGGCCGAAGGCGGGGACCGCGAGGCCCTGCTCGGCCGCATGGAAGGGGCCATCGCCGACGTTCGCGCAAACGGCGGCACCGTCGCCTACGTACGCGTCGGCTTCACCGAGGCCGACTGGGACACGATCCCGGCCGGCAACAAGTCCTTCGCCCCGCTGGCCCAACACCGCGTCATGCACCATGAGGACCCTGCCACTGCCATCCACGAGCGCCTGGCTCCCCAGGACGGCGACATCATCGTGCGCAAGACCCGCCACGGCGGCATGTCCACCACCGACCTCGACCAGCAGCTGCGCGAGCGCGGCATCACCACTCTGGTCGTCTCCGGCATCAGTACCAGCGGCGCCGTCCTGTCCACTGTCATGGACGCGGCCGACCGCGACTACCAGCTCTATGTCCTGTCCGACGGCGTTGCCGACCCAGACACCGAAGTCCACAACGTCCTGCTCCACCGAGTCTTCCCCTCACGGGCCCACATCATCGACACCACCGAGCTGCACGCCCTGCTCCGGGCTGACTGACTCGAACCACGAGCCGATCCCACCCACGGCCGCCGCACCCACGTGGTATGGCGGCCGCCCGCACCCCAGCGCCGACCCAGCAGCAGCCCGGAGCTGGTCGCTCACCGGGCCGTTGTTCAGGACCCCAGAATCGTCGTGAGGAACTCCCCGGTCCAGGCGAGGAGTTCGCGGCCGACGACCGGCTTGCCGCCGATCCTGCCGGTGGTCGGGCGCGGGACCAGGATCTGGTGGAGAGCCGGCTTGATCACCGTCTTCGGGTAGAGGCGCTTCAGGCGCAGCTCCTGCGACTCGCGCAGTTCCACCGGGGCGAACCGGATGTTCGGGCCCTGGAGCACGATGTCGCCGACGCCGCAGGCACGGGCCAGCATGCGCAGGCCCGCGACGAGGAGGAGGTTCTCGACCGGCTCCGGGAGCTTGCCGTAGCGGTCGGTGAGTTCCTCGCGGACCGCCTTGATGTCGTCCTCCGTGGTGGCGGACGCGATCGCGCGGTACGCCTGGAGGCGCAGCCGCTCGCCGGGGGCGTAGTCGTGCGGCACGTGTGCGTCGACCGGGAGCTCGATCTTGACCTCCAGCGGCGGCTCCTCCTCCACGCCGCCTTCGAGCGAGGCCCGGTAGTCGGCGACGGCCTCACCGACCATGCGTACGTACAGGTCGAAGCCGACGCCCGCGATATGGCCGGACTGTTCGCCGCCCAGAAGGTTTCCGGCGCCGCGGATCTCGAGGTCCTTCATCGCCACGTACATGCCCGCGCCCATCTCGGTGTGCTGGGCGATCGTGGCGAGGCGCTCGTGGGCCGTCTCGGTGAGGGGCTTCTCCGGCGGGTACAGGAAGTACGCGTAACCGCGCTCGCGGCCACGGCCGACACGGCCGCGCAGCTGGTGGAGCTGGGAGAGGCCGAAGTTGTCGCCGCGCTCCACGATCAGCGTGTTGGCGTTGGAGATGTCGATGCCGGACTCGACGATCGTCGTGGAGACCAGGACGTCGAACTTCTTCTCCCAGAAGTCCACGACCACCTGCTCCAGCGCCTGTTCGGACATCTGGCCGTGGGCGGTCGCGATCCGCGCCTCGGGGATGATCTCGCGCAGGCGCGCGGCCGCTCGGTCGATGGACTCGACACGGTTGTGGATGTAGAACGCCTGCCCCTCACGCAGCAGTTCACGCCGGATGGCCGCGCCGATCTGCTTCTCCTCGTACGGGCCGACGAAGGTCAGGACCGGGTGGCGCTCCTCGGGGGGCGTGGTGATCGTCGACATCTCACGGATGCCGGTGACGGCCATCTCGAGCGTACGGGGGATCGGCGTCGCGGACATGGTGAGGACGTCGACGTTGGCCCGGAGCTTCTTCAGCTGCTCCTTGTGCTCGACGCCGAAGCGCTGCTCCTCGTCGACGATGACCAGGCCCAGGTCCTTGAACTTCGTCTCGGACGAGAACAGGCGGTGCGTGCCGATGACCAGGTCGACGGAGCCCTCGCGCAGCCCCTCCAGAGTCGCCTTCGACTCGGTGTCGGACTGGAAGCGGCTCAGCGCCCTCACGTTGACCGGGAATTGGGAGTAGCGCTCGGTGAACGTGCCGTGGTGCTGCTGGACGAGGAGCGTGGTGGGGACGAGGACGGCGACCTGCTTGCCGTCCTGGACCGCCTTGAAGGCTGCCCGCACCGCGATCTCCGTCTTGCCGTAGCCGACGTCGCCGCAGATCAGCCGGTCCATCGGGACGGACTTCTCCATGTCCTCCTTGACCTCGGCGATCGTGGTGAGCTGGTCCGGCGTCTCCGCGTACGGGAAGGCGTCCTCCAGCTCGCGCTGCCACGGGGTGTCGGGGCCGAAGACATGGCCCGGCGCCGCCATCCGCGCCGAGTACAGCTTGATCAGGTCGGCGGCGATCTCCTTGACGGCCTTCTTGGCGCGCGCCTTGGTCTTCGTCCAGTCGGCGCCGCCGAGCCGGTGCAGGGTGGGCGCCTCGCCGCCGACGTACTTGGTGACCTGCTCCAGCTGGTCGGTCGGGATGTAGAGGCGGTCGCCGGGCTGGCCGCGCTTGGCGGGGGCGTACTCGACGAGGAGGTACTCGCGGGTGGCGCCCTGCACCGTGCGCTGCACCATCTCGATGTAGCGGCCCACACCGTGCTGCTCGTGGACGATGTAGTCGCCCGTCTCCAGCGTCAGCGGGTCGATGGTCTTGCGGCGGCGGGCCGGCATCCGGCCCAGGTCCTTGGTCGCGGTGCGCTGACCGGTCAGGTCCGTCTCGGTGAGTACGGCGAGTTTCAGCGCCGGGTCGACGAAGCCGTAGTCGATCGCGCCGCACGACACATGGACGACGGACGGCGAGATCTCCGCCAGGTCCGGGTCGAGGCGGGCCGGGATGCCTTCGCCGGCGAGCACCTCGACGGTACGGGTGGCGAGCCCCTGCCCCTCGGTGACGTACACCGTGCGCCAGCCGTCGGCGAGCCAGCCCTTGGTGTCGGCGAGCGCACGGGCGGTGTCGCCGCGGTAGGATTCCGGGGCGTGCATCGTGAGCTTCAGGGTGTCTTCGTCGAGCTCGGCGTCGGCGGCGAACGGGGAGACCGACCACCACATCATGTCCAGCTCACGGGCCCGGTCGCGGACGTCCGCGATGCCCCACAGGGAGGCGGCGCCGACATCGATCGGTGCCTCTCCACCACCGGCGGTCGCCGCCCACGACGCCTGGAGGAACTCCTGGCTGGTGGCGACCAGGTCCGCCGCCCTGGTGCGGACCCGCTCCGGGTCGCAGACCAGCGCCATCGAGCCCTTCGGCAACACGTCGAGCAGCAGTTCCATGTCGTCGACGAGGACCGGGGCAAGGGACTCCATGCCCTCCACCGCGATCCCCTCGGCGATCTTGCCGAGCAGCTCGCCCAGCTCCGGGTGCTGTTCGGCGAGGGCGGCGGCCCGTTCGCGCACCTGGTCGGTGAGCAGGAGCTCGCGGCAGGGCGGCGCCCAGAGGCCGTGCTCGGCGATCTCCAGCGACCGCTGGTCGGCGATCTTGAAGTACCGGATCTCCTCGACGTCGTCGCCCCAGAACTCCACCCGGAGGGGATGCTCCTCGGTCGGCGGAAAGACGTCCAGAATTCCACCGCGGACGGCGAACTCGCCGCGCTTCTCGACCAGTTCGACCCGGGAGTACGCGGCCGCCGAGAGCGCCTCCACGGTCTGGCCGAGATCGGCGCTCTGACCGATGCGCAGTGCCACGGGCTCCAGGTCCCCGAGCCCCTTGACCTGCGGCTGCAGCACGGAACGCACCGGCGCGACGATCACACTGACCGGCCCGGTCTCCGGGTCGTCGGCCCTCGGGTGCGTGAGGCGGCGCAGCACGGCGAGGCGGCGGCCGACCGTGTCCGAACGCGGCGAGAGCCGCTCGTGCGGCAGGGTCTCCCAGGACGGGAACTCGGCGATGGTGTCCGGGGGCAGCAGCGTCCGCAGGGCGGCGGCCAGGTCCTCGGCCTCCCGTCCGGTCGCGGTCACGGCGAGCACGGTCCGCCCGGCCTCGCGGGCCAGTGCGGCCACGGCGAAGGGGCGGGCGGCCGCCGGGCCGACGAGGTCCACATGCATCCGGTGACCGTCGGTGGCGGCCTTCACCGCTTCGGCGAGCGCCGGGTCACGTACGACGACATCCAGCAGACCGTGCAGGCTCATGAAGGGCTTCCGTCCGGGTAACGAGGGGGATTCCGGCAGCCGGCTGCTGCCAGGGGGCAACGCGAAGGGCCCGACACGTCTTACGGGCCGGGGGTTCCAGCGTACGACTCCCCTCCGACAGCCGCGCCCGCAATCCGGCTCAGCGGGTCGGATCCGGCCGCTGACCGCCGGTGGCCGCCGGCGCGTCGCACCCGACGAAGGTGAACATGCGCTCCCAGGGCGAAAGCGGCTGTGGGCTCCGCGTGAAGCGGTGCGCCCCGGCCCCGAAGCCGGCGTCCGGCGCGGTCAGCCATCGCCGTTCGAAGCCGCGGGCCTCCAGCCGGTCGCGGATCTGCGGCGCCGGGTCCGGCGCCTCGCGGTGCGGGGTTCGGGCAGCGCACGGGAGTTGCACCGGGCGGGAGCGGGTACGCGTCCGGCTCCGGGGTGTTTGGAGGAACACCCCGGAGCCGGACCAGTCATCCTACGTGGATCTCCGCGACCACTATTCGGTCGCGATCGCGTTCAGCACGTTCATCCGGCCCGCCCGGAACGCCGGGACCAGGGCGGCGAACAGGCCGACGAAGGCCGAGCCGACGAAGACCGTGAGGATCGTCGGCCACGGGATCTCCAGAACGCCGAGGCCCTCCAGGGCCAGCAGCTTCTGGGCCGCCGTGCCCCAGCCCATGCCCAGGCCGAGGCCGAGCAGGGCGCCGAAGAGGGCGATGACCACCGACTCCAGGCGGATCATGCGGCGCAGCTGGCGGCGGGAGAGGCCGATGGCGCGCATCAGGCCGATCTCACGGGTCCGCTCGACCACCGACAGGGCCAGGGTGTTCACCACACCGAGCACCGCGACGATGATCGCGAGCGCCAGCAGACCGTAGACGATGTTCAGCAGCTGGCCGATCTGGTCCTTCAGCTGCTGCTTGAAGTCGGCCTGGTTCTGCACGGTGTACTGCGGGTACGGGGCAAGGGCGTCCTTGAGGGCGGCGTACGCCTCCTTCTCCTTGCCGTCCTGCGCCTTGGCGAACATGAGCATGTTCTTCGGCATCTTGTCGGCGGGGACGTACTTCTCCGCGGTCGTGATGTTGGTGTACATCGCGTGCTTGTCGATGTTCGTGTCGTCCGAGGTGATCGCGGCGACCTTCAGCTTCGCCGTCTCGCCGTCCTTGAACGCGACGGTGATCCGGTCGCCGACCTTGATCTTGTGCCGGGTGGCGTACGCGTCGCCGACCGACATGGCGTCCTTGCCGTAGGCGTCGGCCAGGTTGCCGGAGACCGTCTCGCGACGGACGTCGTCCCGGTACGTGGGGTCGACGGCGGCCAGGACCTTGTCCTCGGTCGAGCCGTCCGGTGCGGTGAGCTTGGCGCTGACGACTTTGTAGTCGGTGATGTGCTCGATGCCCGGGGCGGCCTCCAGGGCCTTCGCGGCCTGCGGCACGATCGGCTGCCGGTTGCCGCTCGGCTGGACGATGAAGTCCGCGCCGACCGACTTGTCGAGCTCCTCGGTCGCCGAGGCGACCATCGACGAACCGACGACCGAGAGGCAGGCGACCAGCGCGAGGCCGATCATCAGGGCCGCTCCGGTCGCTCCGGTACGCCGCGGGTTGCGCAGCGCGTTGCGCTCGGCCATCCGTCCGACCGGGCCGAACATCCGCAGCACCACCGTGCTGAGCACCCGGACCACGAAGCCGGCCAGCAGCGGGCCGATCACGATGAAGCCGATCAGGGTGAAGACCACGCCCACACCGAGGAAGAGCGAGCCTTCGCTCGACTTGTCGGCCCGCGTCGCAGCGAGGAGCGCGGCGCCACCGGCAAGGGTGAGGACCAGGCCGATCGCGGCCCGGACCCGGCCCGCGCGGCCGTCCGCCGGGGTTCCGGCGTCGCGCAGGGCGGCCATCGGGGAGATCTTCCCGGCCCGGCGGGCCGGGACGTACGCGGCGACGACCGTGACGATGACGCCGAGCGCCAGCCCGAGCACCGGAGTCGTCCAGGCGATCGTGAGGTCCTCGGTGGACAGGTTCATGCCCATGGAGTTCATGAGCTTCATCAGTCCGACCGCGACACCGATGCCGGCGCCGACACCGAGGAGGGAACCGACGAAGCCGAGGAACAGCGCTTCGATCAGGACCGACCGGTTGACCTGCTTGCGGCTGGAGCCGATGGCCCGCATCAGGCCGATCTCGCGGGTGCGCTGGGCCACCAGCATCGAGAAGGTGTTGACGATGAGGAAGATGCCGACGAGGAAGGCGATCCCGGCGAAGCCGAGCATCGCGTACTTCATCACGTCGAGGGATGAGCCCATGGAGTCCTTGTTGGCGTCCGCGGCCTCCTGCTGGGTCTGGAGCTTGTACGCGGCGCTGTCACCGAGGGCGGTGGCGACGTTCTTCTTCAACTGCGTATCACTGACACCGGGCTTGGCGGTGACGGAGATCTGGGTGAAGACATCGGGCTTGCCGAGGAGCTTGACCTGCGCGGTTGCGGTGTCGAGGTAGACGACGGCCGCGCCCGGGTTGGTGACCTTGAAGGAGGCGATACCGCTGATCCGCGCCCTGATGTCGCCGGTGACGGCGATGGTGCGCAGTTCGTCACCGATCTTCAGGTGGTGCTTGTCCGCGGTGTCGGCGTCGACCATGACCTCGGTCGGACCGCGCGGTGCGTGTCCGGAGGTGATCTCCATGGAACGCAGGTCGTTCTGCGTCCAGTTGCCCGCGATCGTCGGGGCGCCGGCCGAGGAGCCCATGTTCTTGTTGTGGCTGTCGACGACGGTGACGGACATGCTGCTGACCGTGCCCTCGGCGGTCTTCGCCCCGTCCGCCTTCCCGGCCTGCTCGACGGCGGCGGCGGGGAGCGTGACGGGCTTGCCGTTCTCCGGCAGTTCGTCGACCTCTCCCGCGGCCTTGGGGCTGACGGTGACGTCGGCGGAGGTGGCCGCGAAGAGCTTGTCGAACGTGGTGTTCATGGTGTCGGTGAAGACGAGCGTGCCGCACACGAACGCCACCGACAGCAGGACCGCGACGGCGGAGAGCGCCATTCGTCCCTTGTGCGCGAAGAAGTTGCGCCTCGATGTCTTCCACACAGTCATGACGTCCGCCCGCGCGCGTCGAAGTCCTTCATGCGGTCGAGGACCTGGTCGGCCGTCGGGTTGTGCATCTCGTCGACGATGCGTCCGTCCGCGAGGTACAGCACCCGGTCCGCGTAGGAGGCGGCGACCGGGTCGTGGGTGACCATGACGATGGTCTGTCCCAGCTCGTCGACGGACTTGCGCAGGAAGCTCAGCACCTCGGCGCCGGCCCGCGAGTCCAGGTTGCCGGTGGGTTCGTCACCGAAGATGATCTCCGGCCGGGCTGCGAGCGCCCTGGCGACCGCGACGCGCTGCTGCTGGCCGCCGGAGAGCTCGGTGGGCCGGTGCTTCAGCCGCTCGGCGAGACCGACCGTCTCCACGACCTGGCGCAGCCAGCCGGCGTCGGGCTTGCGGCCCGCGATGTCCATCGGCAGCGTGATGTTCTCCAGCGCGTTGAGCGTCGGGAGCAGGTTGAACGCCTGGAAGATGAAGCCGATCCGGTCCCGGCGAAGCTGAGTGAGCTTCTTGTCCTTGAGCTGGGTGATCTCGGTTTCGTCGAGGTAGATCTCGCCCGAGCTCACGGTGTCCAGACCGGCCAGGCAGTGCATCAGGGTCGACTTGCCGGAACCGGACGGGCCCATGATCGCGGTGAACTGCCCGCGGGCGATGTCCACATCGACATGGTCGAGCGCGACGACCCGGGTCTCCCCGGCGCCGTACGCCTTGACGACCTGCCGCGCCCGCGCAGCGACGGCCGTACGCCCTCCAGTGCCCTCGTGCCTGGGAATGGTTACAGCCGTTGTCACGGTGATTCTCCTAAGTCGGTGAAGACGTCCTGGGTCAGGACGTCGATTCGCGATGGGCGCCGCCCGCTGAACGGGCGGCGCCGTGTTCGTACTCAAGTCTCGTGTCCGGACGTGGTCCGGCGCGCTGGTGCCCAGCGCAGTCTTGAGGTGGGGTTTTCCCCACCCCGCCCCCTGCGGTCACCCGCATTCGCGTTGTAAGAACACGTTAAGGAACGGGCCCCCGGCCCCACGTCCTCCGCCGGGAGGAACCGCCCCTGGACAGAAGTAAGGAGCTACCCCTAGGGGTCTCAGCCCCTGGGTGGAGCCGGATCTCAGGGGCTCAACCCCGGGTGGCTACGGACCGGCCCCAGGGCCCTGCCCGGCAGCGGGTGAGACAGTGTCACCGGAAGATACGTGCATGGGGAAGGGATCTTTATGAGCGGCTCGGACGGCGGCACCGAAGGGAAATCGGGGTCCGGAGTGGACTCCGTCCCCTCCCCGTCCGCGCCCCGGGGCCGCGGCCCCGTCGTGGCCGCGCTGATGCTCTGCATGACGCTGTCGGCCATGGACGGCACCATCGTCTCCACCGCTGTCCCGCAGATCGTCGGTGATCTCGGCGGCTTCGCCGTCTTCTCCTGGCTCTTCTCCGGCTATCTGCTGGCCGTCACCGTCACTCTGCCGGTCTACGGGAAGCTCTCCGACACGTTCGGCCGCAAACCGGTCCTGATCGCCGGCATCATCCTCTTCCTGGTCGGCTCGGTCCTCTGCGCCGCCGCCTGGAACATGGCCGCGCTCATCGCCTTCCGGGTCGTCCAGGGACTCGGCGGCGGGGCGCTGCAGGGCACGGTGCAGACGATCGCCGCCGACCTCTATCCGCTCAAGGAACGCCCCAGGATCCAGGCCAAGTTGTCCACCGTCTGGGCCACGTCCGCCGTCGCCGGACCGGTGATCGGCGGGCTGCTCGCCGGGTACGCCGACTGGCGGTGGATCTTCCTGATCAATCTGCCGGTCGGGGCGCTCGCGCTCTGGCTGGTCGTGCGCCACCTCCACGAGCCGTCCCGCGCCCGCGTGGCCGGTACGCCCCGGTCACGGATCGACTGGGCGGGCGCCCTCGCCGTCTTCGCGACCGGCGCCCTGTTGCTGACCGCGCTCGTCCAGGGCGGGGTCGCCTGGCCCTGGCTCTCCGCGCCGTCGCTCGGCCTGCTGGCCGCGAGCGCGGTCCTCGCCGTGCTGACCGTCGTCATCGAGCGGCGCGCCGCCGACCCGATCATCCCGGGCTGGGTGTGGCGTCGGCGGACCATCGCCTCGGTCAATCTGGCCCTGGGCGCACTGGGGCTGCTGATGGTCGCCCCGACGGTCTTCCTGCCGACGTACGCCCAGTCGGTGCTCGGCCTCGGCCCGATCGCCGCCGGTTTCGTGCTCTCCGTGATGACGCTGAGCTGGCCGGTGTCGGCGGCCCTCTCCAACCGGGTCTACAGCCGCATCGGCTTCCGTCGCACCTCGATCATCGGCATGGGCTGCGCCCTGTTGATCCTGCTCTCGTTCCCGCTGCTGCCGTACCCCGGCGAGCCCTGGCAGCCGGCCCTGATCATGCTGCTGCTGGGCGCGGCGCTGGGGCTGTTCCAACTGCCGCTGATCGTCGGGGTCCAGTCGACGGTCGGCTGGTCCGAACGCGGTACGACGACGGCTTCCGTACTGTTCTGCCGCCAGGTCGGCCAGAGTCTGGGCGCCGCGCTCTTCGGTGCCGTCGCCAACGGGGTCCTCGCCTCCCGGCTCGCCGACGCGCCCGTCCCCGGGCTGCCGGGCGACCTGGACGCGATCTCCCACGCACTGGACGACCCGGGCGCGCTCTCAGCCGCCGCGACGGACTATCTGCGGCGGGCCGTCGACGCCGCTGTCGACCAGGTGTACGTCGGGGCCGCGGCGGCCGCGGCGGTGGCGCTGCTGGTGCTGGTCTTCGTGGCACCGCGCCGCTTCCCGATCCTCACCGAGGACGCCGGAACCGGCTCCGCAACCAGCCCTGGAAGCACCACCGAAGCATCACAGAATTAGCCAACTTCTTTTTCACAGAGGGAAGTTCAGGCCAACTACTGCTCTACCGCCCTACTCGCGAGTAGTGTTCCCGCTCCCAGCAGCGCTCACGCGCTCTCCCTTGCAGTCCGCCCCGGGACCCGAGCCATGCAAGGAGCAGCACCCAGATGTCGTACGAGCACCCGCACGTCGAGCCGTCGCGCCGCCCCCCGTACGACCCCGATCTCCTTCTTCCCTGGCAGAGTTCGCCGCCGGCGCCCCCGCCCCGCCGTCCGACGCCGATACGCACGCCCACGCCGGCTCCCGGACGGCACAGCGATCTGCGCCTGCTGCGCACCGCGTACCGGGTGCTGCGGCGGGTCGCGACCCTGACCGCGCTCGGCTACTTCACGCTCTTCCTGGTGCTGTCCGGCTTCGCCCCCGGGCTGATGTCCCGTCCGGTCGGCGGCGGACTCAACGTCGGCCTGGCGCTCGGCCTCTGCCAGCTTCCGGTGACCCTGCTCGCGATCGCCCTGTACGAGCGGACCGCACGGCGCACGGTCGACCCGCTCGCCACCGCACTCCGAAGAACAGGAGCGGCCCGATGAACTGGATCGACGAGTCGGCGCAGGCGATGTCCCTCGTGGCGTTCCTCGCGGTCGCCTCCGTCACTCTGCTGCTCTGCGTGATGACCGGCCCCGACCACGACGACCTCGCGGAGTTCTACACCGGCTACCACTCGCTCTCCCCCGTCCGCAACGGCCTCGCCATCGCGGGGGACTACCTCTCCGCGGCGACCGTCTTCGGCGCCAGCGGACTCGTCGCCCTCACCGGCTACGACGGGCTCGTGGTCGGCCTGAGCACCTCGCTCTCGCTCGTCCTTCTGATGTTCCTGCTCGCCGAACCGCTGCGCAACGCCGGCCGGTTCACCATGGGCGACGTGTTCGCCCGACGCGCCCCCGGCCGCGCGATCCGGATCGCCTCCTGCGGCGTCACCCTCGCCGCCCTGCTGCCACTGATGGTCGTCCAGCTCGCCAGCAGCGGCGATCTGATGGCCTTCATCCTGGGATTCGACAGTTCCGGCTTCCGTACCGGTTCGATCATCGCGCTCGGGATCATGATGATCAGTTACGCGGCGATCGGCGGGATGAAGGGGACCGCCCTGATCCAGATCATCAAGACGGTTTTTCTCGTCGTCGCCTGTCTCACCATCTCCGCACTGGTCATGGACCACTTCGACTGGTCCGTCGCCGCGCTGCTCGCGGCCGCCCAGCGGGGCAGCGGTGCCGGGGCCGCCTATCTGCAGTCGGGGCTCCAGTTCGGCGGCAGCGGCCTCGACATGGTCAGCTCCGAACTGACCCTGGTGCTCGGCATCGCCGCGCTGCCGCACGTCACCATGCGGATGACGGGCGCCCGCAGCGCGCGGGCCGTACGCCGCTCGATGTCCTGGGCGGTCTCCGTGACCGTCGTCATCTCTCTGCTGCTCACCGTGATCGGTTTCGGTGCGGCCGCGTTGGTCGGCCACGACCTCATCGTCGCCGCCGGGGCACAGGGCAACGGTTCGGTCCTCCAGGTCAGCGGTGTGGTCGCGGGCAGCGGGAAGATCGGTGCACTGGTGCTCACGGCGATGACGACGGCGATCTTCCTGACCCTGCTCGCCTCGGTCGCCGGAATGATCCTGGCCTGTGCGAACTCTCTGGCCCACGACCTGTTCGTCCACGGGATGCGCGACGGGAGCAGGCGGCCGGTCGCGGACCGGACCGAGATGGGCGCCGCGCAGGCCGCGGCGGTCGGCGTCGGGCTGCTCGCCATCGTCCTCGCCGTGGCGGCCCGGCACTGGAACCTCCAGGCGCTGGTGACGCTCTCCTTCTGCATCGGGGCGTCGGCGCTGGCCCCGGCGCTCGTCTACAGCATGTTCTGGCGGCGCTTCACCCGTACCGGACTGCTCTGCACCCTCATCGGCGGCACCGTCGCGGCCCTCGTGCTGATCACCGGAACGAATCTGGTGTCGGGTTCGCCCGGGTCGGTCTTCCCCGGACACGACTTCAACTGGTTCCCGTTCACCACGACCGGCCTCGTCTCGATCCCGGCCGGATTCCTGGCGGGCTGGCTGGGCACGGTGCTGCCCCGGCGGACCTCCGCCGAGGCGTGCCGGCGGTACGAGGTGGAGGAGCCGTGGATCCTCGCGGGCGCGCCGCCGGTTTCCCGCCGCTGAACACCGCCGCCATCGGCCACGTCCGTCCCGCCGCCGCCGTCATGTACGAGCCACCGCGGCGCCGGTGTCGTCGGCGACTGCTTCGACCGCCCGACACGGCGGCACCCTGCACAAGGTCCCCGTCCCCGGCACCTCCCAGCGCTGCTCCGCCTGCCAGAGGTGGATACAACGGCGGGTGGTTATCAGTACGTCAGGTCTCTACGGCGCCAGTTGGTGAAGCGCGACACTCCGCCCACACCGTCTTCCCGAGAAGACGCACGTCGTCAGCTCCCGGATCACCCAGATCGAGCGCGCGTCCGGAGCCAGACCGACGCTGGAACTGGCTCGGGCCCTCGACACCGCACTCGTAGCGGACAACCTGCTGATCGACCTGTGGCCGTACGTGTACCGGGAGGCATTCCCGGACTGGTCGCGGGCGTTCATGACGCACTCGGCGCGGGCGGTGTCGATCCGTGAGTACGCATCCCACGTGGTGCCAGGGCTGTTACAGACCGAGGCATACGCACGGGCCGTCCTGAGCGTTGGCCGATCACTCAAGAACGAGGAGCACTTGGAGGAACGCCTGTCGGCCCGGCTGGAACGTCAAGAACGCCTCGGTGCTCCCGACCGCCCCGATTTGTGGGTCGTTCTTGACGAAGCCGTATTGCGACGTCCCGTCGGCGGCTGGGCTGTCATGCAAAACCAGTTGATCCGGCTCTTGGAAGTCGCAGCCGAACCCCACATCACTCTTCAGGTACTGCCTTTCGATCAGGGCGAACACGCCGCCATGGGCGGCTCCCTTACCGTTCTGACGCTGCCGAACGGCACTGAAGTCGGCTACACGGAGGGTGCTCACTACGGCCAGTTGATCGAGGATCCGAAGGAGGTCAGCCGCTTCGCGGTGACCTACGATCGGCTGCGGGCAGTAGCCCTGCCCCCGCTCATGTCACTCGACATGATCCGATCCGTGATGGAGGGCAACCACCGTGGAGCGAGTGTCCCGTCTCGATCTGACCGGCGCCGACTGGCGCAAGAGCAGCTACAGCAATCAGGAGGGGGGCAACTGCGTAGAAGTGGCGGACGGGTTCCCCGGCGTCGTCCCCGTCCGTGACAGCAAGAACGTGACCGGTCCTGCCCTGGCGTTCCCGGTGGCCACCTGGACCGCGTTCATAAGCGAGTTGAAGACGAACCGCCGCTTCCGCCCCGGCCGGTAGCCGGCACTGGTTCGGGCTTCTGTGCCGAGCCGTGGTGCACCTTGCCGCATGCCTTCTGCTCGGCCACGTAGGTGGACCGGGGCCTGGTGCACGAAACGGTGACCCGCGCGGCAGGGTGACAGTGGCCGCGGGTACGGTCCTCCTCGCGGCGCGGCTCGAAGGCCTGTGCGCGCCGTCACAGGGAGGGGAAAGAATGCGTACATCACTGCTTCGGCGCCTGGCCTCTGGGGCCGCGGCGCTGGGGCTTGCCTCGCTTGGCCTGGTCAGCGCGGGTGCGGCGCCCGCGCAGGCCGCGGTCAGCGACTGCCCTTCGGGGTACTTCTGTGCCTGGAAGGACTCCAGCGCCACGGGCTCGATGCTCAAGACGAACACGAGCAAGGCGACGCTGGGCACCTGGGACGGCCAGATCAGGGTGGTCATGAACCGCACCTCGCTGATCGCCTGCGTCTACGACGACCCGAACTACGGTGTCACGCACGGTTACTCGTGGTACGAGAACGATGGCTACGCCAACCACCTCAGCCCTCAGTCCGTCAGCTCGGTGAAGCTCGTCCGCACTCTCCGGGAGTGCGAGTCGGACCCCTACCCCAGCTGGTACGCGGAGACCGCGCCCAAGCTGTCCGGGTTCGGCGACATGAACGCCGACCGGAGGTCGGACATCCTCGTCCGCGACACGGCCGGGCGCCTGTGGTTCCTGCCCGGCGACGACACCGGACGCCTGGTCGGCAGCGGCGGCTGGAACGCCTTCAACGCCCTCACCCGCCACGGCGACTTCAGCCGCGACGGCCGGGAGGACGTGATCGCCCGCGAGGCGGCCACCGGCAAGCTCTGGCTCTACCCCGGCACCGGGACCGGCGGCCTCGGCGCACGAAAGCTGATCGGCAGCGGCGGCTGGAACGCCATGAGCCGGATCGTCGCCTTCGGGGACCTGTCCGGCGACGCCCGCGCGGACCTGCTGGCGGTGGAGAAGTCCACCGGCAAGTTGTGGCTGTACCCCGGCACTGCATCCGGCGGTCTCGGCGCGCGGAAGCTGATCGGCAGCGGCGGCTGGAACGGCATGAACGCCCTGGTGGGCGTCGGCGACATGAACGGCGACGGCCGGGCCGACCTGTACGCCCGCGAGGCCGCCACCGGCAAGCTCTGGCTCTACCCGGGCAGGGCCGGCTACCTCGGTTCGCGCGTGCTGGTCGGCAGCGGCGGCTGGAACGCCATGGGCTCCCTCCTTGGTGTCGGCGACTGGTCGGGCGACGGCCGGCTGGACCTTCTCGCGACGAGCGGCGACTGGCTGGTCCAGTACCAGGGACTCGGCACGGGCGGACTGCGGGCGGCCGAGAAGAACAACGCCAGCTGGTGGTTCCTGAACGGCGCCTTCTGACCCACCACGAGGGCCTTCGCTTCCGAAGCGAAGGCCCTCGCACAGCAAGGTGACCGGTCAGCCAACGAACCGGCGGATCTCAGCGCGCGTCGGGGCTCCGGCCCGGTGAGAGCGGCGCATGGAACTGCCCGTGCCCCTCGCCCTCGCCCAGGCCGTGCGTGCCCGCGTCGGATACTCCACCGTCCGGGCCGCGCCAGTGAAGGCTGCCTGTACCGGTACGCCACCGGGTCCGGACCGGCCGGGGACCGGTGGCGAGCAGTGCTTCGGTGCCACCGGGGGCTCGTCTCCGAGGGGCCGGTGGGTCACGGACCTCCCCAAAGGACCTGGGGAAAGAACCCCCCGCCCTCCCTCCCCTCCCAACTCGTCACCCGCACGGGTGACTTGGTTGCATATGCGGGGCAGGGCCGGTTACGTTCGCCGCGACAACCTCACGCATGAAGACGGCCCCCGGCCGGGACGGCAATCCCGATCGAGGGCCTGACCACCCAGGAAGCAAACCCTTCCCAATGGCTGATTCGCAGTTTAACGCGCGCCCGCGCGCCGAAGCCGGAGCTCCGACCTCGGGCGTGATTCATGTACGCACGCGCCTCACCGCCCACTTCACCGTGATCGCCAACGCCCTTGCGCAGCGCCCCGGAAGCGCGGTCACGGTCGGCGTCGCCGCATACATCCTCTCGTTGCCGGACGGCGCCCGCGTGAGCGTCGCCGCGCTGTGTGCGCACTTCACCGAGGGCGAGATCCTGATCTCGCGGGCGCTCCGGGAGCTGGAGGACGCCGGATATCTGGAACGCCGCCGGGTGCGCGGGGCCAACGGCCTGATCCACACCCGGACGTACTTCTACGACGTGCCCGGCCAGGGAGACCGGCCCACCCCGCCGCCACATCCCCGAAAGCCTTCGACGGCGGAGGAGATGCCCGCGCCGGACGCGGAGGGCGCCCCCGCCCTGGACGTCGAAACCGGATCCGCCTCCACGGGCGACGCCCAAGCCGCCCCTGCACCTGCCCCTGGGGACGAGTCTGCCCCTGGGACCGGTACAAGCACCGCCGCTGCTGCCGCGTCCAGCGCTTCTGAGACCGTCGAGGCCGCACGCGGAACTGCCGTCCCGGGCAGTGCCGTTGCCCCTCCCCCGCTCCCTCTCGACGATGCCGACCCGCAAGCCGTCGTCATCCTCGCCTCGCTGCGCATCGTCAACCCGAGGCTGATCCTGTCCCGGAGTGAAGTGGCCGAGCTCGCCCCTGCCGTCGCCGAGTGGCTCGCACGGGGCGTCGGCGCCGAGGAGATCACCCGGGCACTCACCCTTGATCTCCCCGACCCGCTCCGGGCCCGCCCGTCCCGCATTCTGGCCTACCGTCTCCGGGAACAGCCCATCGCCGTACCCGCTGCGTCTCGTCCGGCCACACCACCGGACCGGCCGGAAGCCCTGGCCTGGCAGACCTGTGAGGGCGGCTGCGAGCGCGCCTTCCGCGCCGCCCGGCCCGGCAGTTGCCGCGAGTGCCACGCCTGCGACGGCTCACCCGACAGTGACGAGAGCACGAGAGCCGAGTCCATCGACATCATGCGCGCGGCACTGCGCAGTGCGAAGGACAGGCAGGCCGCCTGAACCGCCTCCGGAGGCGTACGGATCAGTTCCCCGCGGGCGCCACACGCCCGGTGAGCGCCGCGAGCGAGTTGCGTACATGCGCCATGTGCGCCTGCACCTCTTCGCGGCCCTCCTCGTGCACCCGCAGGATCCGCTCGGTCTCGCGGACCACCCGCTCCTCGCGCACCCTGGCCGCCGCGATCAGCTCGGCAGCCTGCGCCTCGGCGTCCTCCTGGCCGTGCCGCGCCGCCTCCTCGGCCTCCGCCAGAGCCCGGCGCTCCTCGGCCTGCCGGGCCTCCGCCCGGTCGATCAGCTCGTCGTGCCGCGCGGCCTGGGCTGCTTCGGCATCCGCCAGTTCACGTTCGGTGGTCTTCCACCGCTCGGTCTGCTCGTGCTCCTGGTTGGCCAGCACGCTCGCGGTACGGCTGCGGGTCTCCGCCATCGCGGCCTCCGCCTGGTCGCGCTCCTCTTCGGCTTCCTCGCGGGCAGCGGCAAGCACGGAGTCGGCGCTCTGCTGCGCCGCGGCCACCGTCTCGTCGGCGTGCGCCCCGGCTGCCGACCGGAGGGCGTCGGAGTCCGCGCGCGCGTTGTCGCGGAACTTACGGGCCGCCGCGTCCGCCGCGTCCCGCAGCGCCTGCCCCTCCTCCTGCGCAGTGCTGCGTACGGCATGCGCCTCCTCGTAGGCGAGCGCCAGGATCTCCTGGGCCCGGTCGCCGAGGGAGGCGTACGTCTGCGGGGCGAGCGTGGCGACGACCTCGGTCAGCCGTGCCGACTCGGCCTCCAGCTCCTCCGCCAGCGCGGTCAGCCGGGACGCTCTCTCCCACGCCTCGGTCCGCTCCGCCGACAGATCGGCCACTCTTCTGTCCACCTGCTCCGGGCGGTAGCCACGTCCTCGCACCACGACGAAGCCGTACGCGGACACCGGTGCAGCACTCATCCTTGAAGCCTCTCTCCGACTCTCCGACCACCAAGCAATACGCCAAGGATGCGGCAATTGGCAGAGAAGTCCGAATCCATTCGGTGGTTTCCCGGAGGGAAGCGACAGGTGTCACAGACAACAGAGCGCCCGGATCCCCTGGCGGGGTCCGGGCGCCTCGTGCTCGGCAGGTCGAGTCGGATCAGGTCAGATCAGGCCGTCCCACATCTGCTCCAGCAGCACCGACCACCAGCTCTCCGGCGACGCGAGCGCCGCCGGGTCCAGTGCCACCAGCTGCGCCTGGAAGTCGACCGTCCAGCGGCCCGCCTGCTCCGGGTTGAGGCCGAAGCGGAGCCGCCACATCCGGCCGAGGAGCGCCATCGAGCGCGTGAACTCCGGCAGGCCCGTGTTCACGAACTGCGGCGGCACCGGCTGCCCGCCGGGACCCGCCTCCACCGGCACGGCCACGATGTTCGCCGTGCCGTACTGGACACAGATCGCCCGCCCGAAGTCGGACCCCACGACGAGGTACGACCCCGCGTCGGCGGCCGGCTGCACCTGCCGCTGCGCGGCCAGCTCAGCCAGCGTCGGCACCACCGGCTGACCCGGCTGCGCCCAGAAGAACGGCCCGAAGTCGGCGGGCAGACCCGCCCACACCAGCGTCCGCGCCACGATCTCGGGCACGCCCTGGCGGGACACCGCGCGCTGGTCGAAACGGAGCACGCCCTGCGGCCCGAAGGCCTGCAGCATCTCCTCCGCGATGGCCTCCGGCGGGATCGGCATCGCGGGCGGCATCTGCGGCAGCGGGGCCCGCACCGGCGCAGGGCGCGCCGGACCGTCCGCGACCTGGTGCAACTCACCCTGATGGGTGAGCAGATGCTGCATGCCCTGCTGACGGCTGGCGTGATCGGTGCCGTACGGGGCGACGCTGGTGATCCGCACCTGCGGCCAGGTCTCCCGGATCATCCGCGCACAGTAGCCACCTGGCAGCTCACAGGACTCCAGCTCGGTGTGGAGCTCGATGACCTGCTGCGGTGGCACGTTCATGGCCCGCAGCTCGTGCAGCATCTGCCACTCGGGGTGCGGGGTGCCGGGTGCCGAGCGGCGGATCAGCTGCTGCTCGCTGCCGTCGGGCGCACGGAAGCGCAGCACGGCCTGGTAGCCGGGGCCGACGGTCGGCTGACCCGTCGGCGCCTGCGGATAGCCGTACGCCGGGGGCGGCGGGGTGTGCGGATTCGGCGGTACGGGACCGGGGGCGCCCCCCGGCGGCATGCCGGGGGCCCCGGGCGGACCGGGCGGGCCGACCTGGGCAGGTCCCGCGAGCATCGTGGCGGCATGGTGCGCGCCACCACCGGGCGGGAGCGGAGCAGACCCGGGAGGTCCGGGCGGGGCGGGAGGCTGCGGAACACCGGGGGCGCCGGGCGGGGCGGGAGGCTGCGGGACGCCGGGGGCGCCGGGCGGGCCGGGGGGCCTGGGCGCGCTCGGGGCACCCATGCCCGGGTCGGCGAGCATGGTCGCGGCGTGGTCGAAGCCGCCACCGGGCGGCGGCGTCGACCCAGGAGGCCCGGGAGGTGCGGGAGGTCCGGGCTGTCCGGGAGGTCCAGGAGGCCCAGGGGGCTGAGGTGCACCGGGCGGGCCGACCTGCGAGACGAGCTGCGTCGGCAGATACCCGCCCGCCGGGGCGCCGGGCGCGCCCGGCCCCGAGGGCGGCGGCACGGCCGCACCCGGCCTGGCGCCCGGCGTGCCGGGGGCCCCGGGCGGCGGCGGAGTGGCCGACCCGCCACGGCGCGCACCGCGCGGCGGCATCGTGGCCTTACTGGTGGCGGCGTCGGCGATGTCACCGCTCCCGGGAGCACCGGGACCGGGCGCACCCGGACCCTGCGGGTTCAGGCCGGGGACGATCGCCGTCCGGGGCAGCCGGCTGCCGCCCGACATCAGCGCGGTCGGTGCTTCCGCGGAGACCACCGGCGGCGGGGTGCCGTCGTCATCGGCGCCCGAGAGCGGCGGCGCGAACACGGTGGCCGGCAGCGCGACCGCCCCGTCGTCGGAGTCCGCGTTGGTGTCGGTCCCGGCCCACGGGGTGGCCCCGGTGGGCACGCTCGGCGAGGAGGCCGGAACGCCGTCGGGGGCGGTGGGCTCATGCTCGTCCTGCGCACCGACGCCCTGCCAGGGCCGCTCACCGGACGGCGTCCCGGAGGGGGCCGCCTGCGCGGGAACAGAAGGAGCCGAAGGAGCGGAAGAAGAGGGAGGCGCGGGGCGAGGGTTCCCGTCGCGCTCCGCCCGCCGGTCCGGTATCCCGAGCTTGTCCGCCGCTTCCTGGAGCCACTCCGGCGGGCTCAGCAGGAATGACGTCTGGTTCAGGTCGACGCGCGCCGGCGGCGCCGGGGCCGGGGCCGCGGCGACCGTGGCGTACTCCTCCTCGTACCGCCGGATCACCTCGCCCACCGGCAGTCCGGGCCAGAGCGTCGCCTCACCGCTGTCGCGGGCGATCACCAGCCGCTGCCGGCCGCCGTCCGAGACAGGGCCCTCCGCGCGGTCCTCGGCCCACACCACGAAGCCCAGCTCGAACTCGCGGACCCGCACCTCGCGGTGCTGGTACGCGGGCACGTCTGTGTTGACCCACTCGTCCGCGCGCTCCTGCGCCTGCGCAAAGGTCACCATTGCGCTCACCCCTCCACCGGGACGGCCCGCGCGAAGCCGCCGTCCACCATCAGGTTCGCCACGGTCTCCAGCTCCGGCGGGTTGCCCGCCAGGCGCTGCAGGAAGGCGTCGAAGTCCGCACCACAGGGCAGCAGCAGCCGGTCCACGCGCTCCTGCACGCTCCAGCCGTCCTGGTCCCGGGCATCGTCGTACGCGCAGAACCAGACCGAGCCGACGCCGTTGCCCCGGACCTTCAGCGCGAGGAGGCCGCCCTGGACGAAGCCGACGCCCAGGTAGTCCTTGGTGAGGTGGTCACGCAGGCACTTGTTGACGTACACCAGGTCGTTCACCGCGGCCTCGTCACGCACCGTGAAGAACGGCTGATCGACCAGGAGACCGAGCTCCGGGTCGAGCGCCGCACCGACCGGGGCCGAGCCGCCGGCCGCCTTCAGGAACGAGCGGTACGCGCCGGGCAGCCGGTAGCCGAGGTCCTCCTCGACACCCTGGATCTGCTGCTCACTGACCGCGACCGCGCCCTTCGGCAGCCGGAAGTGCGCGGGCCGGGTCTCCTGCAGCGGACGCGTGCCCCGCTTGTTCTGGTCGACCGAGGTGGTCGCGAGACCACCGTGGTGCCGGAGCAGTGCCTTGACCTCGACCGGGACGAGTTCCATCCGCCGGCCGCCCGGCACGTGGTGCCAGGTCCAGCCGTGCGGGGTGGCGACCGCCGGAATCGTGTCCCACAGTTCGTGGCCGCTCGCCGCCAGCGCCGCGTTGGCCGAGACGTAGTCGGTGAGCCGCAGTTCATCGACGCCGAAACCCTGCGGAGGCTCGGCGATCTCGGCGGCGGCGCGCGCGTAGGGCGCGAATACCGGGCAGCCGTTCTCGTCCACGCGCACACCTCTGGGGTGGCGGGACGCCCGGACCGGATCCGGGAAGTGCACGACCTGCCCGGCGTAGGCCGCGTTCGGTGGCGCGGCTTGCTGCCCGAGCCGACCTGTCGTCATGGCGGTTGCCCCCTGCTGCGTCTGTCTGGTGAGGACCGACCTGCCCATGGGGACGGTCCGGGCACAGCCTATGCGGTGGCGCAACAGGGGGTCTCGCCCCTCCGCCTCCCTTCCGGTTCTCTTCCGCCACCCCCTTCCCTTCGGTCACGAACCGTCACGACTGGGTGACGGACGAGCGTCGGTCAGGCCACTGTCCGCGACACGCAGACACGTTTCACCGCCCCAGCTTCCTCACCGACTGGCACATTTGGCAGGCTGTCACCGCAACTCGGGGGCGCGCACATCGTGCAGCTGCCGCTGCGGGGCACGGGAGGGACATTCGCACCATGCACACAGCACAATCAGTCACATCCGGGGATCCGCGCCTCAACTGGAGCAGCACCGGGACGAGCAGCGCACCTCGTCTCCACCAACGCCGCGACGGCATCCTGCCGGCCGTGGCCGCGGCGCTGTCCGTCCGCGGTGAGACGCTGACCTGCACGGCGGGCAAGGGCGACCAGCCGCCCGTACTGCACCCGTTGGTCCAGGACTTCCTCGACACGCTCACCAGCGGGCAGCGCGAACGCTTCACCGGCCGCTGCCCCGAGGCGATCCTGGTGTCGCGGCAGCTCACCGCCGCGGAGACCGGCCGGTCCAAGCGGGCCCAGCGCAAGCCGCTGACCAGCGGGGAGGCGCGGCGCGCACTGAAGCACTCGCGGCTGACCGCGCGTCGGATCCGCGAGGACGGCGACCCGATGCACGGCAGTTACGCGCCACCGTGCCGCTCCTGTACGGCGATGCTCGCCCATTTCGGCGTCCGTCCCGTCGACCTCACCACCACCAGCGCGGTGACCACCGCCGAGAAGGGCTGATCGCGCGCCGATGCACGACCGAACCGACCTACCCCAGCAGAGCGGCCGCGCGACCCATGCGGACCGCGCCTCCGCCACCCGCTTTCCCGTCATCGTCGACGCCGCCCTGCGGACCGCGGGCTGGCAGCCGGGCCGCTGGGACATCCGGCAGGCGGAGGAGTGGGCGGACGCGCTGCGCGCCCACACATCGCCGGCCGGACATCAGCACGCAGTGTTCCCGGCGGCGGTGGAGGCGTGGGCGGAGTTCGGCGGCCTGGACATCGCGGCGCCCGCGCCGGGCCGGCAGATCGCACCGGCGTCGGTGCGGATCGATCCGCTGAGCGGACTGCACCTGGCCCGCACCCTCGGTGACCTCGGGCGGGCGCTGCAGACCGAGGTCAGCCCGCTGGGCGAGGAGGGAGACGGGCAGGCGGTCCTCGCGATCGACGCCGAGGGGCGGGTGTACAGCATCGACCACACCGGGGACTGGTTCCTGGGCGCGGACATCGACCAGGCCCTGGCGACGCTGGTCGGCGGGTTCCAGCCGGAGCGTCTGACTTCGGGCTGAGCGGGTTCCGGGGCGGAGCGGTGACCGGGGGCGTCCGGGGACCGCTCTGTCCTCAATCGCCGGACGGGCTTCACCTGCCGGCCCCCTCGGCCCGCACCCGTGTCGAACGGAACGCGCCGACCGCAATCGCCGGACAGGCTCGAAAAGCCGGCCTGCACAGCCCGTAACCCTCGCGGGGTGAGCGCCGCGTCCTCATCGCCGGACGGGGCGGGGCCGTAGGCGGGTTACGCGGCCCCGCGGGCCGGGAGCACCGCCGACACCCGGAAGCCCCCCGCGTCCGTCGGGCCCGAGACGAATACGCCGCCCAGGCCCAGTACCCGCTCCCGCATCCCCACCAGGCCGTTGCCGCCGCTCGGCAGCCCCGCGTCCGTCGCGGCGCCGTCCGACGGACCGTTCTCCACCTGCATCGCGACTTCCGAGCCCCGGTGCGCCAGCCGCACCCACGTCTTCGCGCCCGCCGCGTGCTTGTGGACGTTCGTCAGGGCCTCCTGCACCACCCGGTACGCCGTCTGTTCCACCTCGGGGGCGTACGCGCACGCCTCGCCGTCCACCGACAGCTCCACCGTCATCCCGGCCGCCCGTGACTGCCCGACCAGCGTCTCCACCTCGTGCAGCCGCGGCCCGTCCGCCGTGGCGGCGGCGGCCGCAGCGGCTGCCGCCTCGCCCACCGCGGCCAGCGGAACCTTCGCGCCCCGGGTCACCGCCGGATCCCCCGTCCGCAGCACGCCGAGCATCTCCCGCAGTTCGGTCAGGGCCTGCCGACCCATGTCGCCGACCAGCGCCGCGTTCCGTACCGCCTTCGCCGGGTCCTTCGGAGCGACGGCCTGCAGGGCGGCCGCATGCACCACCATCAGGCTGACCCGGTGCGCGACCACGTCGTGCATCTCGCGCGCGATCCGGGTCCGCTCCTCCGTGCGCGCCCACTCCGCCCGCTCCTCGGCCCGGTCGGCGAGCAGCGACAGTTCCCGTTCCAGTGAGTCCGCCCGCTCCCGCAAGCTCTCCATCAGCCGGCGTCGCGCCCCTATGTAGAGGCCGAACAGCACGGGCGGAGCCGTGAGGCCCAGCGACATGATGAGGGACATCAGCGGTACGTACCAGTCGTCCGGCCCGAAGTCCCCGGACTGCACGGAGACGCTCTGCCGCATCCGTACGTACGTGGCGATGAACGTCCCGACCAGCGACATCCCCATCAGCACCGCGGTGATCCGGCGCGGCACGTCGGACGCGGCCAGCGTGTAGAGGCCGACCAGGCCCATCAGGAAGCCCATCTCGGCGGGCGTCGTCGCGATCGCGACCAGCACCACGGCGATCGGCCAGCGCCGCCGCACCACCAGAACGGCCCCGGCGAGCAGGCCGAACACCACCCCGACGGGCACCGGCAGCCCGGTGTCCCCCGCGAACGCCACACCCTCCAGTGCGCATTCCAGCGCCGACAGGAGCGCCAGCCCCACGTCCAGGGCGACACTGCGCCGCCGTTCCCACCACCCATAGCCGCGAGCAGTTGTTCCCGCGCCTTCCCGGTATGCCCCCGTTGTCATGGCATCCAGCCTACGGGCGGGCGCACCTCATTTTCGGGCTACGCGGATCACAGCGCGCCTCGCCGGGGCGCACTGAACCGTCGCGTCGAAGGCCGGTGGTACGGCATAGTGTTGTCTGCCCGGTCGACGACCTGACGGTCTATCCAGTCGATCGGCTCTGCTGTCCCCTGTGGTGTAACGGCAGCACAGTGGCTTTTGGTGCCATTTGTCCGGGTTCGAATCCTGGCAGGGGAGCATGTACGGGCGGGCCCCGACCACGACGGTCGGGGCCCGCGCCCGTTTCGGCCAGGAGCTCCCCCGGTATCCTGCGGATGTCCACCATCCGAAGCCGAAGGGCACATCCGTGTGCGCCGGACCTCCTCAGGCCCCCGGCGCCGCTCGATCAGGGGAGGCCCCCATGGCAGCCGTCATCGTCCTCGCAGCGGGTGAGGGCACCCGCATGAAGTCGAAGACCCCGAAGGTTCTGCACGAGATCTCCGGGCGCTCACTCGTCGGGCATGTCGTCACCGCCGCACGCGAGCTCGACCCCGAGCACCTCGTCGTGGTCGTCGGCCATGCGAGCGAGCAGGTCACCGCACACCTCGCCACCGTCGACAGCCAGGTGCGGACCGCCTACCAGGCTGTCCAGGGCGGGACCGGCCACGCCGTGCGCACCGCGCTCGAAGAACTCGGCGGCACCGTCGAGGGCACGGTGATCGTCGTCTGCGGCGACACCCCGCTGCTCTCCGGCGCGACGCTCACCGCGCTCGCCGCCGTCCACACCGCCGACGCGAACGCCGTCACCGTGCTGACCGCCGAGGTCCCGGACGCCACCGGCTACGGCAGGATCGTCCGCGACGCCGCAAGCGGCGCGGTCACCGAGATCGTCGAGCACAAGGACGCCACCGACGCGCAGCGCGCCATCCGCGAGATCAATTCCGGCGTCTTCGCGTTCGACGGACGGCTGCTCACGGACGCCCTCGGCAAGGTCCGCGCCGACAACAGCCAGGGCGAGGAGTACCTCACCGACGTGCTGTCCATCCTGCGTGAGGCCGGGCACCGCGTCGGCGCCTCGGTCGCCGCCGACCACCGCGAGATCCTCGGGATCAACAACCGCGTCCAGCTCGCTCAGGCCCGCACCCTGCTGAACGAGCGGCTGCTGGAGCGGGCGATGCTCGCCGGCGTGACCGTCGTGGACCCGGCGACGACGCTGATCGACGCCACGGTGACGTACGAGCAGGACGCGATCGTGCACCCCGGCACCCAGCTGCTCGGCACCACGCACCTCGCCGAGGACGCCGAGGTCGGCCCGAACAGCCGGCTGACGGACACCACCGTCCACGCGGGCGCCCGGGTGGACAACACGGTCGCGGTCGGGGCGGAGATCGGCCCGGGCGCGACGGTCGGCCCGTACGCGTATCTGCGCCCCGGCACCACGCTCGGCCCGAAGGCCAAGGCCGGTACGTACGTGGAGATGAAGAACGCCACGATCGGCGAGGGCACGAAGGTGCCGCACCTGAGCTATGTCGGCGACGCGACCATCGGCGATCACACCAACATCGGCGCCGCCAGCGTCTTCGTGAACTACGACGGGGTGTCGAAGCACCACACGACGATCGGGTCACACTGCCGCACCGGGTCGGACAATATGTTTGTGGCACCTGTCACGGTCGGGAACGGCGTGTACACCGCCGCGGGCTCGGTCATCACGAAGGACGTACCGGCCGGTTCGCTCGCCGTCGCCCGCGGCCAGCAAAGGAATATCGCGGGTTGGGTGGCACGTAAGCGTCCGGGCAGCGCCGCCGCACAGGCGGCTCAGGCCGCCACGGAGGAGACCGACAGCGAAAGCTGACCGGAAACGGGTACGCCGCGCACGGCGTACCGTGATAGATGCTCACCCCATTTCGGCTGGCTCGTTGCACATCGGGACACATGCGTGCAGCGCCAGGAACACGTCTGAGGAGACTGTGCTGTGACCGGGATCAAGACGACCGGCGAGAAGAAACTGATGCTCTTCTCCGGCCGCGCCCACCCCGAGCTGGCCGAGGAGGTCGCGCATCAACTGGGTGTCGGCCTCGTGCCGACGAAGGCCTTCGATTTCGCCAACGGTGAGATCTACGTCCGCTTCCAGGAGTCCGCACGCGGCGCCGACTGCTTCCTGATGCAGAGCCACACGGCTCCGATCAACAAGTGGATCATGGAGCAGCTGATCATGCTGGACGCGCTGAAGCGCGCGTCGGCCCGCTCCATCACGGTGATCGTGCCGTTCTACGGCTACGCCCGCCAGGACAAGAAGCACCGTGGCCGCGAGC
Source organism: Streptomyces sp. NPDC048496 (assembly GCF_043200055.1). Taxonomy (NCBI): domain Bacteria; kingdom Bacillati; phylum Actinomycetota; class Actinomycetes; order Kitasatosporales; family Streptomycetaceae; genus Streptomyces; species Streptomyces sp. NPDC048496. Next base: position 59,680 of record NZ_JBICXB010000016.1, read on the forward strand.
CGATCTCGGCCCGCCTGGTCGCCGACCTGATGAAGACCGCGGGCGCCGACCGCATCCTCACGATCGACCTGCACACCGACCAGATCCAGGGCTTCTTCGACGGCCCGGTCGACCACCTCTTCGCGCTGCCGATCCTCGCCGACTACGTCGGTGCCAAGGTCGACCGCTCGAAGCTGACGATCGTCTCCCCGGACGCCGGCCGCGTGCGCGTCGCCGACCGCTGGTGCGACCGCCTGGACGCCCCCCTGGCGATCGTCCACAAGCGCCGCGACAAGGACGTCGCCAACCAGGTGACCGTCCACGAGGTCGTCGGCAACGTCAAGGGCCGGGTCTGCGTCCTGGTCGACGACATGATCGACACCGGTGGCACCATCTGCGCCGCCGCCGACGCCCTGTTCGCGCACGGCGCCGAGGACGTCATAGTGACGGCGACGCACGGCGTGCTCTCCGGCCCGGCCGCGGACCGGCTGAAGAACTCCAAGGTCAGCGAGTTCGTCTTCACGGACACCCTGCCGACCCCGGGTGAGCTGGAGCTCGACAAGATCACGGTGCTCTCGATCGCGCCGACGATCGCGCGCGCGGTGCGCGAGGTCTTCGAGGACGGCTCGGTCACGAGCCTCTTCGAGGAGCAGTAGAAACACCTGACCCAGAAGATCCACTTTGGGTGCGGCCTCCCCGCCGGGTAGACTCAGCGAGTTGCTCGGCGAGGGAGGCCGTACTCATAGGTACGGCGGTCCGTTATCGACGCGCTCTTCGTAGCAGGCCTGTCGTGGGCCGGGTGACCATCCAGTTTTCGTCACCCCACGAGGAGTGCAGTCATGGCCGAGATCAAGCTCGCCGCCCAGCCCCGTACCGAGTTCGGCAAGGGCGCCGCCCGCCGCGCCCGTCGTGACAACCAGGTCCCCGCGGTCGTCTACGGCCACGGTGCCGAGCCGATGCACGTCACCCTGCCGGCCCACGAGCTGCTCCTTGCGCTCCGCACCGCCAACGTCCTGATCGGCCTCGAGCTCGAGGGCAAGGACGCGCTGGTCATCCCGAAGGCCGTGCAGCGCAACCCGCTCAAGGGCGACATCGAGCACGTCGACCTGCTGACCGTCAAGCGCGGCGAGAAGGTCAACGTCGAGATCGCCGTGCACGTCGAGGGCGAGCTGGCCCCGGGCGGCAACCTCCTCGAGTACGTGCAGAACACCCTGCTCGTCGAGGCCGAGGCCACCCACATCCCCGAGTCCGTCACGGTCTCCATCGCGGGCCTCGACGCCGGTGACTCCATCGTCGCCAAGGACATCCCGCTGCCCGCCGGCTCCGTGCTGGCCGGCGACGAGGACGCCGTCGTGCTGCAGGTCGTCTCCGCGCAGGCCGAGGAGCCGACCGCCGAGGCCGAGGCCGAGGGTGCCGAGGCCTGAGCCTCGTCCTCCCCGCTTCACCTGCTTCACTGACGGGGCGGCGGTTCCTTCCCCAGGGACCCGCCGCCCCGTCCGCCTGTATCCGGGTCATCCGGAACCATCCGTACGCGAAGGAGACCGAGCGCAGATGTCCGACGCCACCGACCCCTGGCTCATCGTGGGCCTCGGCAACCCCGGCCCCGAGCACGCGGCGCAGCGGCACAACGTCGGCTTCATGGTCGCCGACCTCCTCGCCGAGCGGATCGGCGGGAAGTTCAAGCGGGCCCAGAAGGCGCAGGCGCAGGTCGTCGAGGGCCGCATGGGCCCGCCCGGACCGGCCAACCGCCGCGTGATCCTGGCCAAGCCGATGTCGTACATGAACCTCTCCGGCGGCCCCGTCACCGCGCTCCGCGACTTCTACAAGGTGCCGACCGATCACATCGTGGCGATCCACGACGAGCTGGACATCGACTACGGGACGCTCCGGCTGAAGCTGGCCGGCGGCGACAACGGGCACAACGGACTCAAGTCGATGACCAAGTCGATGGGGTCCGGCTACCACCGGATCCGGTTCGGGATCGGCCGCCCGCCGGGCCGGATGCAGGTCGCCGACTTCGTCCTGAAGGACTTCTCGTCCACCGAGCGCAAGGAACTCGGCTATTTCGTGGACCGGGCGGCGGACTCGGTGGAGTGCCTGCTCGCGGAGGGTCTTGAGCGCGCACAGAGCGCGTACAACTCATGAGATAGCAGGGCGATCCCGGACCATTTCCGACCGGGGTCCGACGTGAAGTTGACCGAAAGCGTTCGCCTGCCCAAGGATCGCTCCCCATGAAGCGGAGCACCTCCCACCGCGCACTGCTCTACGGCCGCAGCGCCGCCCTGGGCTGCGTCGTCCTGCTGCTGCTCGTCGCGGGCGTCCTGACGTCCTGGTCCTCGACGCAGCACATCGTCCTCGCCAAGGGCCGTGAGCACGGCACGATGACCGTCACCGGCTGCGGCGCCGATGTCTGCACGGGACCGTTCGCCCCCGCCGAGCACGCCACCGCGCGCTCGCGTGTGACGATCGAGCGGTCCGTCGCGGTGAAGAAGGGCGGCAGGTTCCCGGTCGTCGTGAAGCCCGGCACCGACGAGGTCGTACGCACGGGGATGCCGGGCTTCCTGCACTCCTGGGTGCCGCTCGGCGGCGCACTGCTGCTCGCCTCCTTGATCATCGGCGGCGGCCTGCGGCTCACCCGGACCGCATGGGGAACCGGGATCGCGGGCGCGGCCCTGCTGGTGGCGACGTTCCTCGCCCTCTGAACCTCGCCCTGAGCGGCTTCCGGGCCACGCGCTCCGAGCCCTTCCCCAGGGCGCCCCGAGTCGTGGACTCCCGCACCGGAGCCGCGTGTTCGTTCGATCGTTATCCAGAACCATTGAGGCAGAGCGCTACACAAGGGACGGATGTGGACACATCAACCTTGACCGGCGGAAGCAAGAACAAGAGGCTTGACCGACCCCCCACGGCATCCCTCATCCTCTACGTTGGACTGCCCATGCGCATACTCATTCCCGCCGGCGCTCTGGTCACCGCGGTGACCGCCTCGATGCTGCTGGCACCTTCCGCCTTCGCGACGCCCAAGGGCGACAACGGCACGGTGAAGATCCACGACGCCAAGACCGGCGAGGAGCTCCGCAGGAACGAACCAAAGGTCTGCTCCTTCTACCTCGACGCCTTCGGCTTCGACGCCACCCAGAAGGTCCAGTGGCACATCGAGGCCTGGGCCAACAACGACCTGGACAAGGGCGAGACGGTCAAGACGGGCGCCTTCGCGCTCGACGGTTCCGGCCACGGCCGTACCACCGACATGACCCTGCCCGACGGCCAGTACAAGCTGTTCTGGAACTTCGAGGGCGAGAACGGCAAGGCCAAGCACAAGGTCTTCAAGACCGACTGCGAGCCGGGCAAGCCCGGCGAGGAACCCACCAAGCCCGGCGAGGAACCCACCAAGCCCGGCGAGGAACCCACCAAGCCCGGTGAGGAACCCACCAAGCCCGGCGAAGAGCCCACGAAGCCCGGCGAGGAGCCCTCAGCCACGCCGTCCACCAGCCCGTCCGCTCCCGGCGGCGAGCAGCCGTCCGGTGCCCCGTCCCCCTCGGAAAGCACCCCGGCCGGTGCCCCGTCCACCCAGGGCGGTGCGTCGGGCAACCTCGCCGAGACCGGAAGCAGTGCCCCGGTCGGCACGATGGCGGCGGTCGCCGCGGCGCTCGCCGCGGCCGGCGGCTTCCTGGTGATGCGCCGCCGCAAGGCCCAGCAGCACTGACGTCCGCGCAGCACAGTGCCCCCACCGGATGCGTCCGGTGGGGGTACTGCCGTACTGCGGGCGAGAGGGTCAGCCGGTGTTGCGCAGACCCGCGGCGACACCGTTCACCGTGAGCAGCAGGGCCCGGGCGAGCAGCGGGTCGGCCTCCTCGCCGCGTTCGGCGGCACGGCGCTGGCGGGCCAGCAGCGAGACCTGGAGGTACGAGATCGGGTCCAGGTAGGCGTCCCGGATGGCGAACGTCTGCTGGAGCACGGGGCTGGTGCCGAGCAGCTCGGTCCCGCCGGTGACCTTCAGGACTTCCTTCACGGTGAGCGCATGTTCGGCCTCGATGCCGGCGAAGACGTGCTTCAGCCCGTCGGGGACGAGCGTGTCGACATAGTGGCGGGCGATCCGCAGGTCGGTCTTGGCGAGCGTCATCTCCACGTTCGAGATGAAGTTCCGGAAGAAGTGCCAGTGCTCGTGCATCTCGTCCAGAACGGTGCCCAGACCGGCGTCGCGCAGCGCCTTGAGCCCCGAGCCGACGCCGTACCAGCCCGGCACGATCTGCCGCGACTGGGTCCAGCCGAAGACCCACGGGATGGCCCGCAGGCCGTCGAGACCGGCGCCGGAGTCCGGGCGCCGCGACGGACGGGAACCCAGGTGCAGCTCGGCGAGCTGGTCGACCGGGGTGGACGCGAAGAAGTACGCGGGCAGGTCCGGGTCCTCGACCAGCTTGCGGTAGGCGTCGTGCGCGGCGTCGGAGACGGTGTCCATCGCCGCGTCCCAGCGGGCCAGTGCCTCGTCGGACTGGCGGGGCGCGGTGTGCAGCGCGGAGGCCTGGAGGGTGGCCGCGACGGTCAGTTCCAGGTTCTCCCGGGCGAGCGCCGGGATGAGGTACTTGTCGGAGATGACCTCGCCCTGCTCGGTCACCTTGATCTCGCCCTCCAGCGTGCCCCACGGCTGCGCGAGGATCGCGTCGTGCGAGGGGCCGCCACCACGGCCGACGGTGCCGCCGCGGCCGTGGAAGAGCCGCAGCCGAACGCCGTAGCGGTGCGCGACGTCACGCAGCCGGCGCTGCGCCCGGTGGATCTCCCACTGCGAGGTGGTGATGCCGCCGAACTTGGAGGAGTCGGAGTACCCGAGCATGACCTCCTGGACGTCGCCACGGAGCGAGACGAGCCGCCGGTACGACGGGTCGGCGAGCATCTCGTCGAGGATCACATCGGCGGCGCGCAGCTCGTCGGTGGTCTCCAGGAGCGGCACGATGCCGATCTTGGCCCAGCCGCCGTGCAGATCGATCAGACCGGCCTCGCGGGCGAGGACGGTGGCGGCGAAGACGTCGTCGGCGCCCTGGCACATCGAGATGATGTACGACTCGATGACCTCGGGGCCGAACCGCTCGAACGCCTCCTTGACGGTGAGGAAGACGCCGAGGGTCTTCGCGCCCGCGGCGTCCAGCGGGGCCGGGGTCGGGGCGAGCGGGCGGCGCGAGCGGAGCTCCTTGGCGAGCAGCTTCTGCCGGTAGTCGCGCGGCATGTCGGCGTACCGCCAGGACTCCTCGCCGAGCCGGTCGAAGAGCTGGCCGAGGGCGTGGTGGTGGGCGTCCGCGTGCTCACGCACGTCCATGGTGGCGAGCTGCAGACCGAACGCGGAGAGCGTGCGGATCGTGCGGTTCATCCGGCCGTCGGCGAAGAGACCGCCGCGGTGCTCGCGCAGCGAGGTCTGGATGAGCACCAGGTCCTCGATGAGCTCGGCGGTGCCGAGGTAGTCGCAGCCGGGGCGGTGCGGGGTGCCGTTGGCGAGGCGCTCGCGGGTGTTGACGAGCTTCTGCCGGATGCAGGTGGCCTTGAGGCGGTACGGCTCCTCGGAGTTCAGCCGCTTGTAACGCGGGCTGATCTCGGGGAGCCGCTCCAGGTCGGCCTGGAGGGAGGTGAGCAGCTCGTCGGTGGCGCCCGTGTAGCGGATGGAGTTGGAGAGCAGTCCGCGCAGGTGGTCGACGAGTTCCAGGGCGTCGGTGATGCCGTGCTCGTGCTGGAGGATCAGCACTTCGCGGGTGACGGCGGGCGTCACGTTGGGGTTGCCGTCGCGGTCGCCGCCGATCCAGGTGCCGAAGGTCAGCGGGCGGGTGCCCGCAGGCAGTTCGACGCCGACCCGCTCCAGCTCGGCTGCGAGGTCCTCGAGTACGTCCCCGACGGCGTTGGCGTGCAGCTCGTCGAGGTAGTAGATGGCGTTACGGGCCTCGTCGGCCGGCTCCGGGCGGACGACGCGCAGCTCGTCGGTCTGCCAGATGAGGTCGATGTTCTCGGCGAGCCGCAGGTCGTGGCGGCGCCGGTCGGCCTCGATGACGGGGGTCTCCAGCAGCTCGGCGATGCGGCGGAGCTTGTTGAGCACGGAGCGCCGTGCGGCCTCGGTGGGGTGCGCGGTGAAGACGGGCCGTACGTTGAGGTTCTTGACGGTCGCGCGCAGGTGCTCGGGGTCCGCGTCCTTCAGCCGGTCGGCGGTACGGGCCAGCAGACCGCCCTCGGCGGCGCGCCGGTCGCGCATCTCGTGGGCGCGGTGGACCTGCTCGGTGACGTTGGCGAGGTGGAAGTAGGTGGAGAAGGCCCGCACCAGCTGCGCGGCGGTCTCCAGGTCCGTTTCGCCGAGGAGTTCGGCGGCTGCCTCGCCGTCGGTACGGGTCAGGGCGCGGACCCGCTCGACGAGGTCGAGGAGTTCCTGGCCCTCCTGACGTACGAGGGTCTCGCCCAGCAGATCGCCGAGGCGCCGGATGTCGGCGCGCAGCTCGGGGCTGGCGGCGGGGGTCTGGTCGGCACTGCTCACAGTGTGCGGCTCCTTGCAGTGATTGAGGAGGTGCGTCGCGAAGCGTCTCCCCACAAGGGGGGTCCGGGGTCCGCGGCTGCAGCGGTGCTGTCGCCGCCCCGGGAAAGCAGAGTGCGGACCGCGCTGTCCGACGCTTCCAGGATAGGTGTCCGTGCCGTCGGCGTTGCCCGGAGCCCCCGGCGGCCCGGTGGAGCGGTAGCTCCGACGGCTCAGCTCTCGTGCTGCGGGCCTCCGCGCTGCCATACTTACGAAACCGTAGGTTACGGATGCGTAGCCAGAGTTGTCCTCGTACTCCTCACCCTCCAGGGGACTCCCCATGAACACCAGCCCCGATGTGATCGACGACGCCCCGGCAGCGGCGGCCGACGGTCCGGTCCTCTCTTCCGCCACGCTCGGCGGCGACAACAAGCGGTCGATCGAGCAGATCGCCCTGCTGCTGTTCATCGTGGTGCCGTTCATGGCCCTGGTCGCGGCGGTGCCGCTGGCCTGGGGCCGCGGTGTGAGCTGGCTCGATCTCGGTCTGCTGGTCACGATGTACTTCATCGGCTGCCACGGCATCACGATCGGCTTCCACCGCTACTTCACCCATGGCTCCTTCAAGGCGAAGCGCCCGCTCCGCATCGCCCTGGCCGTTGCCGGATCGCTGGCCGTGGAAGGCCCGCTGGTGCGCTGGGTGGCCGACCACCGCAAGCACCACCGCTTCTCCGACGCCGAGGGCGACCCGCACTCGCCGTGGCGGTTCGGCGAGACGCTCCCTGCCCTGCTGAAGGGGCTGTGGTGGGCGCACATCGGCTGGATGTTCGACGAGGAGCAGACCCCGCAGCAGAAGTACGCCCCGGACCTGATCAAGGACCCGGCGATCCGCGGGATCTCCCGCCACTTCCTCACCCTCACGATCGCGTCGCTGGCGATCCCGCCGCTGGTCGGCGGTCTGGTGACGATGTCGTGGTGGGGAGCGGCGACGGCGTTCTTCTGGGGCTCTCTCGTACGGGTGGCGCTTCTGCACCACGTCACCTGGTCGATCAACTCCATCTGCCACGCGGTCGGCAAGCGCCCGTTCAAGTCCCGTGACCGGTCCGGCAATGTGTGGTGGCTGGCGGTCCTCTCCTGCGGCGAGTCGTGGCACAACCTGCACCACGCGGATCCGACGAGCGCCCGGCACGGGGTGATGAGGGGCCAGGTCGACTCCAGTGCCCGGCTGATCCGCTGGTTCGAGAAGCTCGGCTGGGCGTACGACGTGCGCTGGCCGGACTCCGCCCGGATCGAGTCCCGCCGGATCGACTCCCGGCGCGAGTCCGCGCACGCCGACGCGGCATGATTGACGACGTGGCGACCGACGGCAGCACGAGCAGCGAGAAGAACCGTCCCTCCACCCGGCGTACCCGCCGCGTGAGGATGACCGGCAAGGAACGCCGCGAACAGTTGCTGGACATCGGCCGCACCCTCTTCGCCGACAAGGGCTTCGAAGGCACCTCGGTGGAGGAGATCGCGGCCCGCGCCGGCGTCTCCAAGCCGGTCGTCTACGAACACTTCGGTGGCAAGGAGGGCCTGTACGCCGTCGTGGTCGACCGCGAGATGCGCCAGCTCCTCGACATGGTCACCAGCGCCCTGACCGCAGGCCACCCGCGCGAACTCCTGGAACAGGCGGCGTTCGCGCTGCTCGACTACATCGAGACGTACACGGACGGCTTCCGCATCCTGGTCCGCGACTCCCCGGTCGCCCAGTCGACCGGCACGTTCGCATCCCTGATCAGCGACATCGCCACGCAGGTCGAGGACATCCTGGGGCTGGAGTTCAAGGCCCGCGGCTTCGACCCGAAGCTCGCCCCGCTGTACGCGCAGGCGCTGGTCGGCATGGTCGCCCTGACCGGCCAGTGGTGGGTCAACGCCCGCAAGCCGAAGAAGGCGGAGGTGGCGGCGCATCTGGTGAACCTGGCCTGGCACGGCCTGGAGAACCTGGAGTCGAAGCCGCGCCTGGTAGGTCACCGGAAGAGCTGAGCGGGGGCGGTTCGGGGTGCCGGGCGGGTGCGGGGTCCCGCCCGGCACCCCGCACCGCTGCGGCTTCTGTGCTGCCGCCCCGCCGCTCCGAGCAACAGAAACCCCGCTGATTGCTCATCGTTGAACCACTTCAGTCCCGTGCGTCACAGTTGTAGAGTCTGTGACCATCCCGGGAACGGTTCACTATGCATGTAACGCATCCGTGAACTCGTTCGACCCAGTTCCACCACTTACCCCTGGGGGGGCTTTGTCTTCTGTGGAACCCATCCGGTCCGTCCCCGCGCGCCCGAAGCGCGCGCGCCGGATCGCGGCCTGTACCGCTCTTGTTCTTTCGGCCGGCATGCTGCTGGCCGCCCCGGCTTCGGCCGATGACGCTCCCGCACCGCACGCCCCGGCCGTCGAGCGGCCCGCGCAGCCCCGGCTCGACCAGCTGCCGACGCTCACTCTGCCGAAGCGCACCGCCAAGAAGTCCGCGGCCGCGCGTGCCGCGGGCGCGGCCGACGCGGTCGTCCCGGCGAAGCCTCGTCAGGACGTGGACGGCGACGGGTACAGCGATCTGATGTACCGCGCCATCGACGGACAGGTGTACGTCGAGCCGTCGACCGGTGCTGCCGGCAACGTCTACACGATCAATGGCGACTACGAAGAGCAGTACAAGGACATCATCGCGCCGGGCGACCTCGACGGCGGCGGCGGTCCCGAGTTCTTCACCCTGTCGGCGACCGGCACTCTCTCGCTCTTCCAGAGCTGGGGCTCGGACAGCACCGGCTACGCCACCTGGTCCGGCAAGGGCTGGCAGATCTACAACAAGGTCTTCGCACCCGGCGACCTGAACGGGGACGGACGGGGCGATCTCCTGGCCCGCACGCCCTCGGGCGAGCTGTACCTCTACACGACCAACGGCGCGGTCGACAGCAATCCGCTCGCCTCGCGGGTCAAGGTCGGCAACGGCTGGGGCGTGTACGACCAGCTCGTCGGCGCGAACGACATGAACGGCGACGGCATCGGCGACCTGCTCGCCCGTACGACCGGCGGCGAGCTGTACTTCTACGCCGGCACCGGCACCGCCGCGACGCCGTTCAAGGGCCGGGTGAAGGTCGGCAACGGCTGGAACGCGTACAACCAGCTCATCGGGGTCGACGACCAGACCGGCGACGGCCTGGCCGACCTCCTCGTGCGCACCCAGTCCGGCACGGTCTACTTCTACGAGTCGACCGGGCGCGGCACCTTCCTCGCCCGCACCGGTGGCGACCCGGGCTGGAACGCCGCCTCGCTGTTCCTCGGTGCGGGCGGAAACCCCGACTTCGGCAAGAACGAGCTGATGGGGCTGGACGGCAGCAACAAGCTGTACTGGTACTACTCGAAGAACAACGGCCAGCTCAGCCCCCGCGTGCTCGTCGACGAGCTCTGGCCCGGCGTCAACCTCTCGCTGGCGTCGTCCTTCGACAAGGACGGCCAGGCGGACCTGCCGATCGTGTTCGACGGCACGCTCTACAACGGCCAGTACACGATCGGCAAGGGCTGGGGCATCTACAACAGCCTCGTCGGCCCCGGCGACCTGAGCGGCGACGGCAAGGGCGACCTGCTGGCGCGGGACCGGTCCGGCAACCTCTATCTGTACCGCGGCAACGGCACGGGCAGCGCGTTCGCCACCCGGATCAAGGTCGGGTCGGGCTGGGGTGTGTACAACAAGCTCCTCGGTGCGGGCGACTACACCGGTGACGGCCGCACGGACCTCCTGGCCCGCACCACCGGCGGCACCCTCTACCTGTACGCGGGCACGGGCAACGCCTCCGCCCCGTTCAAGTCGCGGGTCGCCATCGGCGGCGGCTGGAACACGTACAACAAGCTCGCCGCACCCGGCGACATCAACGGGGACGGCAAGGGCGACATCGTCGGCGTCAACTCCGCCGGCGACCTCTACCGCTACACCTCGACCGGAACCGGGAAGTTCACGGCGAAGGTCAAGGTCGGAGGCGGCTGGAACACCTACCGCAACCTGTACTGAGCACCCCGCACCACACAGAGCGCCCCGCGGCCGGACTTCCGGCTGCAGGGCGCTCCTGCGTGCCGGCGCCGGTACTCATCCCACCGGCTCCAGGAACTCCAGCCGGTTGCCCACCGGGTCGTGGGAGTAGAAGCGCCGGTGGCCCGGCAGGCCGGTGTCCCAGCGGACCTCCGCGCCATGGGCCTCCAGCCGGGACGCGTACGCCTCGATGTCCGTGACGCGCAAACCGGGATGGGCCTTCCTCGCCGGGCGGAAATCCTTCTCGATGCCCAGATGCAGCTGGACCGGTCCCGCCTGGAACCAGCAGCCGCCGCGGGCCGCCAGGACCGGGGGCTTGGGGAGTTCGGTCATTCCCAGGACGTCCACGTAGTACATGCGCAGGGCGGGCTCCGAGCCTGCCGGGGCGGCCAGTTGAACGTGGTCCACTGCGGCGATCATTCACTTCTCCTTGTGGGCGACGGCAAAAATGCGGCGGAACGGGAAGACCGTGCCGTGCGGACCCTTCGGGTACGCGGTGCGCAGCAGGTCCCGGTATGCGGCGAGGAACGCCTCGTGCGCCTCCGGGTCGTCCGCGAGCGCCGTCAGGACGGGGCGCAGGCCCGTGCCCTTCACCCAGTCGAGGGCGGCGTCCTCGCCCTGGAGGAGGTGGAGGTACGTGGTCTCCCAGACGTCCGCCGTGATGCCGGGGGCCGTCAGGGCGTCCAGATAGGCGGTGGGGCTGAGGACCGCGTCGGCGTGGCGCAGGACGCCGGTCAGGCGGGAGCGCCAGCGTGGGGACTCCGCCAGTTCGCGCATCAGGGTGTGGGTGGGCTGGTCGAAGTTGCCGGGGACCTGGAAGGCGAACGTGCCGCCCGGGGTGATGCCGTCCAGCCAGTCGGGAAAGCGGCCGGCGTGGCCGGGGACCCACTGGAGCAGGGCGTTGGAGACGATCAGTTCGTACGGTTCCGCCGGCGTCCAGGTCGCCGCGTCGGCCTCGGCGAAGTCCAGGAGGGGTGTGGCGTGGGCACGGGCCTGTTCCAGCATCTGGGGGGAGTTGTCGTACCCGGTGATCCGGGCCGTCGGCCAGCGGGCCGCGAGGAGTGCCGTGACGTTGCCCGCGCCGCAGCCCAGGTCCGCGATGCGGAGCGTGGGGGCGGCCGGGGGCTCCGGGATGCGGGACAGGAGATCCTGGAACGGGCGGGTGCGGTGGTCCGCGTGGCGCAGGTACTGCTGCGGATCCCAGGTCGGTGTCGTCATGGCAGCCAGGATCACCGCAGAGATATCTTGATGTCAAGACACTCGAATTCAAGAGACTTCATGTCGACAGACCCTTTACACTGATCCACATGGAGGACGAGGTTGACCGACTGGTCGCTGCATGGCGTCGCGAGCGCCCCGACCTCGACGTGGAACCGCTTGAGGTCCTCAGCCGCGTCTCACGCCTGGCCCGTCACCTCGACCGGGCCCGCCGGATCGCCTTCTCCGAGCACCATCTCGAGCCGTGGGAGTTCGACGTACTCACGTCCCTGCGCCGCGCCGGGGCCCCGTACCAGCTCTCCCCCGGTCAGCTGCTCACCCAGACGCTGGTCACCTCGGGCACGATGACCAACCGCATCGACCGGCTGACCAAGAAGAACCTCGTCGAACGGCTCCCCGACCCCAGCGACCGGCGCGGCGTGCTGGTCCGGCTCACCGCGGAGGGGCGCGACAAGGCCGACCAGTCGCTGGCCGGACTGCTCACCCAGGAGCGCGCCATCCTCGGCGAGCTCTCCCGCCACCAACGCGGCGAACTGGCCGGGCTGCTACGCCAGTTGACCGCCCCGTTCGACAACATCCCCGGATAGCTCGGCCGGTCCGACACCGGCGCGTCGGGCCAGCGCCACCGCGGCCAGCGTCGAGTGCACGCCCAGCTTCCCCAGCACGTTCTGCATATGCGTCCGCACCGTGTGCGGGGAGAGGTACAGCCGCTCCGCCACCGCCTTGCGACCCAGCCCCGCCACCATGCAGCGCAGCACCTCGCGCTCGCGCGGGGTCAGCGACTCGACCAGCTGCTCGCTCTCGGTGCGGTGCTTGCGGGCTGCCGTCAGCTCGCGCAGGACGCCGGTGAGCAGCGCCGGAGGCAGATGCGTCTCGTCGCGGAGCACCCCCCGGATGACCGTGAGCAGCCGTTGCAGCGAGCAGTCCTTGGCGACCCAGCCGGACGCCCCGGCCTGCAACGCCAGCGCGGCCCGGCGCGGGTCGTCCTTCTCGGCGAGCACCACCGTACGGACGGACGGCTGGCCCGAGCGGACCCCGGCGACCAGCGAGATCCCGTCGACCGGGGCGGGTTCGCCACTGCGCGGGGCGGGGACCGGGACCGGGCCGGGGACGGTACGTCCCGTGGCCGTCGCCAGGGTGCCCAGTTCGGCATCGACGAGTATCACGTCGTAACTACGGCCTTCGGCGGCCGCCCGCTCCAGACTCCGAAGCGCGGCCGGGCCGCTGCCCGCCGCCGCCACCTCGACGTCCGGTTCCGCCGCGAGTGCCGCCGCGAGCGACTCGGCGAAAATGCGGTGGTCGTCCACCACGAGAACCCGGATACGAACCACAGGCACCCCCCACACTGCATCTGCTCCGGGGCCACCCCAGGACCCCCCGAACGGGACGGACCGGTGCGGGCACGGCGCCCGGAGCGATGAGGGTGAACCGCAGTTCCACGGCCGCCGCCGTGTGCCGACTGCCACCCCGCCCCGGGCGTCGTGCCCGACTGTCTCGTACCCCTGAATCAGCACCGGCCCCCACCGGTGCTGAGCATCAGCGTACGGCCGGGGGCCCGGAGCGGAAGGCAATTCGCAGAACTGATGGACCTCGGTGTTTAGGGTGCGGTTCATGTTTCGTCTTGAGACAGAAGTAGACAAAGATCGTCGCCTTCTGCTGGACGAGCGGCTGCACCACAGCACTACGGGCTGTTCCCCTCCCGGCTGGAGACTGGGATTTCCAGGCTCCGGACCTCTACCGGAAGCGGGGCTACGAGGTGATCCGGCAGGTCGGCACCTACCCGCCCGGAGTCACCGAGTTCATCCTGAGAAGACCTTCACCCGATGCGACGGGCCCCTGCCGACGGGACCGCCGGGAAGACACCGGGCGTCGCGTACCCGGCCGAGGTGAATGCCTCCAGCACCGACGTGGTGACCGCGTCCGCGTCCGCCTCGTCCACCAGCACGATCGCCGAACCACCGAAGCCGCCGCCGGTCATCCGCGCACCGAGCGCCCCGGACGCGTTCGCCGTCGAGACCACCAGGTCCAGTTCCGGGCAGGAGACCCGCAGATCGTCGCGGAGCGAGACATGGCCCGCGGTGAGCACCGGTCCCGCCGCCCGCACCTCGCCCGCGTCGAGCAGTGCGATGACCTGCTCCACCCGCGCGTTGTCGCTGACCACATGGCGTACGTACCGCACGACCGACTCGTCCGCGCCGGACTCGGCGAGCGTGTCGAGCGCGGCATCCAGACCCTCGTACGGAAGATCGCGGAGCGTCCCTGCGCCCAGCACCCGCGCACCCTCCTCGCAGCCGGCCCGCCGCTCCGCGTACGCGCCGTCGCCCAGCGCGTGCTTGACCCGGGTGTCGACCACCAGCAGCCGCAGACCGTGCGCGGCCAGGTCGAACGGGACCTGGCGCTGGGTGAGGTCGCGGGTGTCGAGGTGCAGCGCGTGGCCCTCGGCGCAGCACGCCGACGCCATCTGGTCCATGACCCCGCACGGTACGCCGACGAATGCGTTCTCGGCACGCTGCGCCAGCACCGCCAGCTCGGCAGCGGACAGGCCGAGTTCGAAGAGGTCGTTCAGCGCGAGCGCGGTGACCACTTCGAGGGCGGCCGACGAGGAAAGCCCGGCGCCGGTCGGGACGGTCGAGGTCAGCTGGATGTCCGCGCCGGTGACCTGGTGGCCCGCCTCGCGCAGGGCCCAGACGACACCGGCCGGGTACGCCGCCCAGCCGTGGCCCTCGTGCGGCGCCAGCTCGTCGACCCGCAGCTGGACGACACCGCCCGGCACGTCGGTGGAGTGCAGCCGCAGCTCGCCGTCGGTGCGGCGGGCGACGGCCGCGCGCGCGGTGTGCGGCAGCGCGAGCGGCATCACGAAGCCGTCGTTGAAGTCGGTGTACTCGCCGATCAGGTTGACCCGGCCGGGGGCCGCCCAGACTCCTTCGGGGGCGGTGCCGTACAGCTCGGTGAAGGCGGTGACCAGCTCAGCGTTGTCGGTCATGGGGCGGTGGGCTCCTCTCGGCGGGCGAACGTCCAGGCGTCGGAGACGATTCCGGCCAGGTCGGCGCGGGACGGCCGCCAGCCGAGCCGCTCCCTGGCCGTGGCGGCGGAGGCCACCAGCACCGCGGGGTCGCCGGCGCGGCGCGGGGCCGCGGTCTCGGGGACGGGGTGGCCGGTGACCTTGCGGACGGTCTCGATGACCTCGCGCACCGAGAAACCGTTTCCGTTGCCGAGGTTGCAGATCAGGTGCTCGCCCGCGGTGGCCGCGTCCAGGGCGAGGAGGTGGGCCTCGGCAAGATCGGCGACGTGGATGTAGTCGCGTACGCAGGTCCCGTCGGGGGTCGGGTAGTCGTCGCCGTACACGGAGATCGACTCGCGCTGCCCGAGCGCGACCTGAAGCACGAGCGGGATGAGGTGCGACTCCGGGCTGTGGCGTTCGCCGCAACTGCCGTACGCACCCGCCACGTTGAAGTACCGCAGCGAGACCGCGGCCAGTCCGTGCGCGGCCGCCTCGCCGGTGATCATGTGGTCGACGGCCAGCTTCGTGGCGCCGTACGGGCTGGTGGGCGCGGTCGGGTCGGACTCCGTGATGGGGCTGGAGACCGGTTCGCCGTAGGTCGCGGCGGTGGAGGAGAAGACCAGGGTGCGGACCCCCGCGTCACGCATCGCGGCGAGCAGCGCGACGGATCCGCCGACGTTGTTCACCCAGTACTTCTCCGGGTCGGTGACGGACTCGCCGACCTGGGAGTACGCGGCGAAGTGCAGCACCCCGTCGTAGGAGGAGTCCAGCCAGCGGGCAGCGTCCTGGATGCGGCCCTCGATGAACTCGGCCCCGGCCGGGACACCCTCCCGGAACCCGGTCGACAGGTCGTCGAGGACGGTCACCGCGTGACCGTCCTCCAGAAGATGCGCGGCAACCACACTGCCGACATATCCCGCGCCACCCGTGACCAGGTACTTCTTCTGGGGCTTACTCACTCGCTCGCTACCTCTCGCAGTCGCTGTGCCGCGGCCTCCGGCGGCACATCGTTGATGAACACGTTCATGCCGGATTCGGAACCCGCGAGGAACTTCAGCTTGCCGGAGGTGCGTCGGATGGTGAAAAGCTCGAGGTGGAGCCCGAACTCCTCCCGCCCGGGTACCCCGAACGGCGCCTGGTGCCAGGCCGAGATGTACGGCGTCGGCGGCTCACCAGGGCCGAAGATCCGGTCGAATCGCCTCAAGAGTTCCAGATAGATCTGTGCGAACTCCGTGCGCACGGCATCGTCGAGTTCCCGCAGGTCGGGGACGCGCCGGCGCGGGTGGAGGTGGATCTCGTACGGCCAGTGCGCCGCGTAGGGCACGAACGCCACCCAGTGCTCACCGGTCAGCACGATCCGCTCGCCGTCGGCCAGCTCGCGGGCCACGACGTCGTCGAAGAGGTTGCGGCCGGTCCGCTCGCGGTGCGCCTCCATCGAGCGGAGCATCAGCTCGGTGCGCGGGGTGACGAACGGGTACGCGTAGATCTGCCCGTGCGGATGGCCGAGCGTCACACCGATCTCGGCGCCCCGGTTCTCGAAGCAGAACACCTGCTTGACCTGCGGAAGCTCGGCGAGTTCGGCCGTGCGGTCGGTCCATGCCTCCAGGACCAGGCCGGCCTGCTCCTCGGTGAGGTCGGCGAAGGACACCTCGTGGTCGGAGGTGAAGCAGACGACCTCGCAGCGGCCGGAGTCCCCGGCGAGCGAGGGGAAGCGGTTCTCGAAGACGGCTACGTCGTAACTGTCGTCGGGGATCTCGCTGAGCCGGCCGTCCCGGGACGGGCAGAGCGGGCACTCGTCGGCCGGTGGGTGGTACGTGCGCCCCTGGCGGTGCGAGGCGATGGCGACGCTGTCCCCGAGAAGGGGGTCGCGGCGGACTTCCGACGAGGTCGAGACGGCGTCGAGCGGTCGCCGGTCGACAGCGCTCCGGACCACGTCGTCGCGGCTGTCGTAGTAGAGCAGCTCCCGGCCGTCGGCGAGCGTCGTAACCGTCTTCTTCACCAGGTTCCTCCAAACATAACCAACCACAACAAACCACAAGTCAACAAACGCGTCAATGATGTGGTGGAACCGCCCCGCACCTCTTGCGAGGTCACACCCATTTAATCTGGATCTTTCCTCTCATTCGATCACCATCGAACAAGGAACCCCAGGAAGAATCTTTATTTGCGCAAGATCGTGGTTGCTTCGCGTTCAGTTCGCGCAACGAAGCGAGCACCCCCACATGCGATACCTGGCCGAAGGGCTCCGGCTCCCCACGAACGGGGGCGACGACGCCTGGTGCCGCAAGCCGACCCTGCTCGGCCGGGGCGCGATCGTCCTCGCCGCTCTCTGCCACCTGCCCCACTCGGTCCGATCGGAGGCATCACCATGTCCGACCGGCACAAGGAAGTCTCCGAACCGGAGCACACGTCCGCGACCGCGGCCCGCCTCTTCGACATCCGGCGGATCACCGGCGGCCTCTTCGTGGTCTACGGGGCGATCGTCACGATCGCCGGGATCAACCCGTCCGACGCCGACCCGAAGAAGACCGAGGGCGTCCACATCAACCTCTGGACAGGGCCGGCCATGCTGGTCCTCGGGCTGTTCTTCCCGGTGTGGCCGAAGCTGCGCCCGGCCGAGATTCCGGGCGGCTCCGACACCGGAACCGATGCCTGGGCAGTCGGCACACTGCCCCACGGGGGCCGGATGTCACACAGGGTCCGGCCCCTTCTGCCCTGTGTCCACCGCCGCCCGTTCCAGCAGCCCGGTGCGGGCCGCCAGCGCCGCGGCCTCCAGCCGGGAGCCGACGCCCAGCTTCATCAGCACCCGTTGCACATGTGTACGGGCGGTGCTCGGCGCGATCCGCATCCCGACCGCGATCTGCCGGGTGTCCTCGCCCTCCGCGACCCGCACCAGGACCTCGATCTCGCGGGGGGTGAGCATCTGCAGGAGCCGCTGTCCTTCGTCGTCCGGCAGGACGGCCGGGTTGAGCAGCTCGGCGAAGGCGCCCTGGAGCAGTTGCGGCGCGACCGCCGTCTCCCCGGCGCGCGCCTTGACCATCGCCCGCTCGACGCCCTCTATCCGCTCGTCGTGCCTGACGTATCCGGCGGCACCGGCGGCGAAAGCGGCCGCGATCCCGCGCGGGCTGGGCACCGGTCCGAGTACCACGACCGCCACTTGCGGGCGCTCCCGTTTGATCCGGGCGATCGGGTCGAAGGCGCCCGGGTCGGCGGGCGTCGCGGTACCGAACAAGCAGACCTCCGGGGCGCGGCTCACCACGATGTCCGCCGCGCCGGCGGTCGGCGCGGCCGCCGCCAGCACCCGGTGACCCCGCAATTTCAGCGCCGAGGCGAGCGCCTCGGCAAGCAGTCGGTGGTCATCGACCACCATGAGACGCACGCCCATCGAGAACCCCCTATCAGGACCCAGGCCCCCCGGCCCTCTTGACCCGGCAAGCTACACGCTTGTTCGAGCTCGTGTGCCCCTTACCAGGCAGAAGCCCCCCGGAATGCCGAATCATGCGCCGTTCAGGGGCACTTGGCCGATGGCAAGCGGGCAGAAGGGAGCAGGAAACGGGTGGCAAACGAACAGCCCTGCCGGTCGGACGATCGACCGGCAGGGCTGTGGTGCGTGGTGCTTCCCGTGACGGCGTCAGCCGGCGCCGAACGAGACCGCGAGGTGCCGATCGGCGTCGAGCGAGCTGTCGCCCCGCTTGCTCACCGTCGTCTCGGAGATGAACAGCCGGCCGCCCGAGTAGAGGAACTCGGCGTAGTCCGCGGAGAAGCTGGTCTCCGCGTTCCGGTCGGCCTCGTCGGCCGGGTTCTCCAGCAGCAGGGTCTGCTCGAAGGTGGAGCCGTCGATGGAGACGATCTGGCCGCCCTTGTCGTACGGGGGCACCTTGTACGCAATGATGTTGGACCCGTCCATACGGATCGGGAACATCGTGTACCGGTCACCCGCGTCGGCCTTGTCGCTGGTCGGCTTGCCGGTGGTGAGGTCGAACGAGACGACCTCGTTGGTGTCGCCGTATTCGCCCGTGCTCCCGTCGTGCCTCTCGGTCGGCAGATAGATGCGGTTGTTGCCGACCGCGAGATGCTGGCAGGTCTCGACCTCGGTGGAGCCGCAGCGGGCGGCGTACTTCGCGCCGTCCGCGGCGATCTTGGTGAGCAGCTTGCCGGTCGACGCGTCGATCGAGAAGAAGTCCGAGATCCCGCTGCCGTCACCGGCGGTGTCGCCGACGTCGGCGGCGACGACCAGCGGCTTGGTGGAGACGATGCTCGCGTACTCGACGCCGGGCGGCATCCTGTACGAGGAGAGCGGGGCTCCGGTGGTCGGGTTCAGCGCCTGGACGACGAGCTGCGGGTCGTCGTACGTACCGCACCTGCGGACCGCGGCGAGCGCGTCGCCGCCGCCGTACCCCCTGTCGTAGCACCCGTCGGCGCTGACCTTCGGCTTCCAGCGCTCGGCGCCGGTCGCCAGGTCGAATGCGGCGCCGCCCTCGGTGCCGCCCGCGGCGACCGTGGTGCCGCTGAGCGTGATCTCGTCGAACCGGATCGGCTCGTCACCGCCGCCGGCGGCGGTCACCGACTTGCTCCACATCAGCTTGCCGGTGGTCAGGTCGAGCGCACCGACCTGGGTGCACCGCGGGTACTTGTTCGCCTTCGTCGCCTTGCCCGCCTCGAAGGCGATGGCGGTCTTGAAGTCCTTGGACATGTGCCGGGAGGCGGCGCAGAGCTGGCCGTCCAGCGGGATGGACCAGAGCTTGGTGCCCTTGACCTTGTCGTAGGCGACGATCTCGTTCAGGCCGGTCTTCACGAACGCCTTGTCGGTCAGCCAGGAACCGTTGACAACCGTGACGTCGGTGACCTTCGGTTCCGGGAGCTGGAAGGCGGCCGTGGCCCTGGTGTTCGCCGGAGCCTTCTCCTTGCCGCCACCGAGACCGCTGCCGGAGCCGCCCTTGTCCTCACCGGTGGTGCCGGCGGAGTCGGACGCCTCCTTCTTCTTGCCGCCGTCGCCCCCGCTGGAGGCGAACCAGACGCCACTGCCGACGATCAGCGCCACAGCGGCCACCGCGGCGACGATGATCTGCGTCTGGGTGCCGAACTTCTTGCCGCCGTTCCCGCCCTGCTGCGGGGGCACATACTGCGGCTGCATCGGAGCGGTCGGGTAGCCGTACCCCTGCTGCGGCGGCTGACCGGGCGGCATGCCGTACCCGCCGCCCGGAGGTGTCTGCGGGTAGCCGTAGCCGGGCTGCTGCGGCGGGGTCTGCGGGTAGCCGTAGCCGGGCTGTTGCTGCGGCGGACCCGCGGGCGGTATCTGTGGGGCGCCGAACCCGCCCGCGAGCGGCGTCTGCGGGGCGCCGAACCCACCGGCGGGCGGCGTCTGCGGCGACGGGGGCTGCGGGGCCGGCTGCTTGCCGAACGGGTCGGCGGGCGGCGGTGCCGGTGCCCCGAACCCTCCGGGCGGCGGGTCCTGCGGGGCGCCGAACCCGCCCTGGGGCGGCTCGTTGGGCGGCTGGGGCGGCTGTGTCATGGCGTACGTACCTCGGGGGAAAGGAAGCCGGTCGGTCGGGACCCGGCGTGGTCGGTCATGGTCCGTCGGGTGCCTGCGTGAGCCGTCATTTGCCGAAGGCCATCATGGTCTTCGTCCCCTGCTCTGCCTTGTCGTTGGCCGCGCTGAGGTGCCCGCTCGCGATGAAGGAACGGCCGCCTGCGTAGACAATCTTCGGGTTGTAGAACGTGCTCTCGATCTGGGACGTCGACGCCGGGTGCTGCAGCAGCACCTGCGGGGTACCACCGGTCGGTGCCAGGGTGGCGATTCCGCCGCCCTTGTTGTACGAGGCCTCGAGGTAGAGCAGCACGTTGCCGCCCTCCATCCGCAGCGGCGTCATGGTCCGCTCGGCCGGGGCCGCGGCCTTCCACTTGGGCTTGCCGGTGTTCAGGTCGAACGCCACGACCTTGTTCGTACGGGCGGTGCCGCTGGAGTCGGCCGTGGTCGCCATGTAGAAGGTGTCGGCGTCGGCGGCGACGCCGACACAGCCCTCCAGCGACTTGCCGAAAATGCCGAACGCGCTGCCGCAGTCCGGCGCGAACCTGTCGCCCTTGTCGCCAACCAGCTGGGAACGGAGCGTGCCGTTCTCCTTGATGGCGAGGATGCTCCACTTCTTCTTCTCGCGCTGGGTCAGCGAGACGACGAGCGGGCTCACCGAGTAGACCCGGTCGACCTCCCAGCCCACGGCGGGGCGGTACGTCCACTTGGGCTTGCCGGTGACCGGGTCGAGCTCCTGGATCTGGTTCTGGGGCTTGTAGACGTCGGCGGTGCGGCAACTGGAGGCGGCGATCAGCTTCGTACCGCCGGCGAAGGCGTACGGCTGGCAGTCGCCCGACTGCTTGCCGAACAGCTCCTTGCCGTCACTGACGCGGTAGGCGCTGGAGTTGCCGGTGCGTCCGACGGTCACGGTGTCGCCGCTGATGGCGAGGGAGACGTCCGTCATGATGTCCCAGATGCCATTCTTCTTGATCGACTTCTTCCAGCCGGCCTCGCCGGTGTTGAGGTCGATCATCTGCAGGTCCGCGCACTCGGCCCTGTCGGTCGTGCCGTTCTTGACCCCGATGACGATCTTGCCGTCCGTGGTGGTCCCGGCGGGCGCGGCGCACAGGTCCGCGGGCAGCGTCAGTGTCCACTTCTGCTTGCCGTCGGCTGCGGAGTAGCCGGATATCGCCCGGTACACGCCCTTGACGACGGTGTCGCCGACGACCCACGGACCGTACACGGGGGAGCCGTTGCGCGGCAGGTCGACGTCGTTCTTCTGCAGCCAGAGGACCTTCGCCTCGCCTGCCTTGCGCCCGGCATTGAGGTCGTCGCCGGCGTCGCGGCCGTCGCCGTTGCCGTTGCCCTCGTTGACGGAGGGCGAGGCGCTCGCCTTCTGGTCGTCGGCACTCCCGTGCGCGACGGGCTTCTTGTCGTCGTCACCGCCGCTGGTGGCGAGGAACACGCCGGCGCCGATGACCAGCAGCGCCGCGACCGCGGCACCGATGATCACTGCGGGCCTGCCCTTGAAGGGGCTGCCGCCGCCGGGACCCGCCGGGCCGCCGGGCACCGGGGCGCCGGGGTACTGCTGCTGCGGGTAGCCGTAACCGGGCTGCGGCGACTGACCGTACGGTCCGGGCTGCTGACCGTACGGGCCCGGCTGCTGGGCGTACGGGCCCGGCTGCTGACCGTACGGGCCCGGCTGCTGGGCGTACGGGCCCGGCTGGCTGTACGGGCCGGGCTGCTGCGGGTAGCCGTAGCCGGGTGCCTGGCCGGGCTTCTGACCCGGTGCCTGCGGATAGCTGTAACCCGGCTGGGCAGGAGGCGCAGCAGGCGGCGCGGCCGGCATCTGCGGTGGCTGCGCGGGCGGCTGAGGACTCCCCTGCGGCGGCTCCTGCGGAGCGCCGAAGCCTCCCTGCGGCGGTTGCTGGCTGGGCGGCTGGGTCATCAGCACGTCCCCCTTCGTGCGGTCCGGTGCCCGTTCCGGTCTCCCCCGCGATTCCGCAGGGCTGAATTCCCTTCGGAAAGGAGCGAATCGGGCATGGTTCCCGCGGCGTCACGACAGTCGAGCGGGGCTTCTTTGTACCACCCGCACGCATTCGAACACCGGGTCGGTTCATCCCCTGTTCCCAAGGGAGAACCGCCTCGTGATGCCGCCGTTACGCAGCCGGAGCGCGCCCCGGACGACTGCGGCCGGTGTGCCGCACCGGCCGCCGCTCGATGTGCGGGTGCCAACTCTTCGCACACTGCCATCACTTCGGACAGCGGGAGTCCGGCGCATCAAGGACCGTCGCGCATCACCAGGTATCGCCCGGAACCTGGACGGACCGTCAGGACCGCCGGAGTCCGTGACAAACCATCAGAGATCTCGTGGACCTCGCGGACCGTCAGGGACCGAAGACCATGACGGTCTTCACCTTCTTCTCCTCCTTGTCGTCGATCGCGCTGACGCGTGCGCACACCAGGATGGAGCGGCCGCCGGCATAGAGCAGCCTCGCCGCATCGAAGGAGCTCTCGACCTTGGACGCCGACGCCGGATGCCGCAGCAGCATCGTCGGGGCGCCGCCCGTCGGCGCGAGGGTGGCGACGGCTCCGCTCTTCCGGTACGTGCCCTCCACCCGGACGATCACGTTCCGGCCGTCCATCCGCAGCGGCTGCATGATCTGCCCGGCCGGGGCGGCGGCCCTCCACTTGGCCTTGCCCGTGTTCAGGTCGAACGCGACGACCTTGTTGGTGAGAGCGGAGTCCACGGTCACGGGCTTGGTCGCCAGGTAGAACGTGTCGCCGTCGGCCGCGACGCCGGCGCAGCCGTCGAGGTTCCTGCCGCTCACCGCGAGGTCCGCGTCGCAGGTGACGGCGTAGTTCTCGTTCTTGCCGCCGACCATCTGGGAGCGGTACGTGCCGTTGTCCCGCAGCGTGACGATGGCCCACGCCCCGCTCTCGCCCTCGCCCTTCTTCAGCGAGATCACCGGCGGGCTCGTCGAGTAGACCTGTTGAACCCGCCAGCCGGTCTTGACCCGGTACGTCCACTTCGGCATACCGGTGGCCGGGTCGATCCCCTCGACCCGCTCCTTGTCCTGGGTGTCGGCGTCGGCGCGGCAGTTGGTCGCGGCAATCAGCCGGGGACCGCTGGTGAACGCGAACGGCTGGCAGAGGCCCTCCCGCTTGCCGAACACCTTCGTGCCGTCACTGACCCGGTATCCCACCGAGTTGCCGGCCCGCCCGAAGGTGACCAGGTCTCCGCTGATGCCCATGGCGACGTCCGAGAGCAGGTCGACGACGCCCTTGCGCTCGACCGTCTTCTTCCAGCCCGCCTTGCCGGTGGTGAGGTCGATCATCTGCAGCACGGCGCAGTCCGCGTCCGGTGCCGTGCCGTCCTTGAGGGCGACGACCGTCTTGCCGTCGGTGGTGGGCAGCGTCGGCGCGGCGCACAGGGGGGCGGGAAGGTCCAGCTTCCACTTCCGGGTGCCGTCGGCGGCGGAGTAGCCGGAGACCGTGCGGTACGTGCCCTTGGCGAGGGTGTCCCCGGTCAGCCAGGGGCCGTACACGTCGGCGCCGAGCGGCGGTATGTCGATGCCGTTGTCCCGCATCCAGAGGACCTTGGCCTCGCCCGGCTTGCGCGCGGCGTTGAGCTTGCCGACCGGTGCGACCGTGTCGACCACCTCGGCGTCGGCAGTGGGCGAGGCGGGCTGCGAGGCGGTGGGCTGCTTGGCGTCGGAGCTGCCGTGCGCGACGGGCTTCTTGCCGTCGTCACCACCGCTCACGGCGAACCAGACGCCGGCGCCGACCACCAGGACCCCGGCGACCACGGCGGCGACGAGGGCGGTACGCCTGCGGCCGGAGGGATGGCGTCCGGCCGGGCCGCCCGGGCCACCGGTCGCCGGGCCGACGGGGTACGGCTGCTGCGGTTGGCCGTACCCGTATCCGCTCCCGTATCCGTTCCCGTACGGACCGGGCTGGGGCTGCGCCGGAGGTGGGGCCTGCGGGCCGTACCCCTGGGTCGGCCGTATGGGTTCCACCGGCTCGAACGGAGCCCCGAACTCCCCTTGCGGCGGCTGCGGCTGCTGCGGGCCGGGCGGCCAGGTCATCGGGACGTCCCCCTTGATGCGGTCGAACGGGAATCCTTTGTATCACCCGTATCGAACACACCATCAGCACCACCGGCCGCTGAGCAGCTGTCAGGCGTCCTCGGCAAGCTCCATCCAGCGCATCTCCAACTCGTCGCGCTCCGCCACCAGTTCCCGCAGCTCCGCGTCCAGTTTCGCCACCTTCTCGAAGTCCGTGGCGTTATCGGCGATCTGTGCGTGCAGGGTCGTCTCCCTGCTCGACATCTTGTCGAGCTGCCGCTCGATCTTCTGCAGTTCCTTCTTCGCCGCCCGCGCCGCCTGTGCGGACACCGCCGGGGCCACCGCCCCGCCGGACTCCTTCACCGCCGGGGCAGCCGGGGCGGACGAGGACGCCTCCGCCATCCGCTCCCTGCGCTCGATGTACTCGTCGATGCCGCGCGGCAGCATCCGGAGCGTGGCGTCGCCGAGCAGCGCCATCACCCGGTCCGTGGTCCGCTCGATGAAGAACCGGTCGTGGGAGATCACGATCATCGACCCGGGCCAGCCGTCGAGGAGGTCCTCCAGCTGGGTCAGGGTCTCGATGTCGAGATCGTTGGTGGGCTCGTCGAGGAAGAGGACGTTCGGCTCGTCCATCAGCAGGCGGAGGATCTGCAGCCGGCGCCGCTCACCGCCGGACAGGTCGGCGACCGGGGTCCACTGCTTCTCCTTCGAGAAGCCGAACTGCTCGCAGAGCTGCCCCGCGGTCATCTCCCGGCCCTTGCCGAGGTCGACCCGGTCCCGTACCTGCTGCACGGCTTCCAGCACCCGCAGGTTCGGGTTGAGCTCGGCGACCTCCTGGGAGAGGTAGGCGAGCTTGACGGTCTTGCCGACGACGATCTTCCCGGCCGCCGGCTGTGCGTCGCCCTGGGTACGGGCCGCCTCGGCGAGCGCCCGCAGCAGCGAGGTCTTGCCCGCGCCGTTGACCCCGACCAGACCGATCCGGTCGCCCGGACCGAGCTGCCAGGTGAGGTGCGTGAGCAGCGTCTTCGGGCCGGCCTGGACGGTCACGCCCTCCAGGTCGAAGACGGTCTTGCCGAGCCGGGCATTGGCGAACTTCATCAGCTCGCTGGTGTCGCGCGGCGGCGGCACATCGGCGATCAGCTCGTTGGCCGCCTCGATGCGGTAGCGCGGCTTCGAGGTACGGGCGGGGGCGCCGCGCCGCAGCCAGGCCAGCTCCTTGCGCATCAGGTTCTGCCGCTTGGACTCCTCGGTCGCGGCGATCCGCTCGCGTTCGGCGCGGGCGAAGACGTAGTCGCTGTAGCCGCCCTCGTACTCGTGGACGGTGCCTCGCTGGACGTCCCACATGCGCGTGCAGACCTGGTCGAGGAACCACCGGTCGTGAGTGACGCAGACCAGCGCCGAGCGCCGGTTCTGGAGGTGCCGGGCCAGCCAGGAGATGCCCTCGACGTCGAGGTGGTTGGTCGGCTCGTCGAGGACGATCAGGTCCTGTTCGGCGATGAGCAGCTTGGCGAGCGCGATCCGGCGCCGCTCGCCGCCGGAGAGCGGGGCGATGACGGTGTCCAGGCCGTGCTCGAAGCCTGGCAGGTCGAGCCCGCCGAAGAGTCCGGTCAGCACGTCACGGATCTTGGCGCTGCCCGCCCACTCGTGGTCGGCGAGATCGCGGATGATCTCATGGCGGACGGTCGCCTTCGGGTCGAGCGAATCGTGCTGGGTGAGGACACCGAGGCGCAGGCCGCCGTTGTGGGTGACGCGGCCGGTGTCCGCGTCCTCCAGCTTGGCGAGCATCCGGATGAGGGTCGTCTTGCCGTCGCCGTTGCGGCCGACGACACCGATCCGGTCCCCCTCGGACACGCCGAGGGACACACCGTCGAGCAGGGCACGGGTGCCGTACACCTTGCTGACCTGCTCGACATTGACCAGATTGACGGCCATTTCACTCCTGACTGGGGGGATCGATCGACCTCCCAGGGTAATCGCCACGCGGGTGGGTTAGCGTGCGGCGATCGATCAAGGGCGGGGACAGGGGACTTCCATGGTGCGCAATTCAATACGGGGCACGGTCACGGCCGTGCTGGCAGCGGTGGCGGTGACCGGCTGCACGTCGTCCGCCCCGGACGACGGCGGGAACGGCAGGAGGACGGCGCCGGAGCCGAGGGCCGCGGCGAAGAGCGCGGTGAAGGGCGGCAGTATCGGAGGCCCCGGTTCTGCCTGCGCCCTGCCCGTCACCTTCGACCTCGCGGCCTCCTGGAAGCCGGCGGCCGTCCGGGCCGTCGAGGACGACGCACTGAGCGAACTGGCCAAGCAGGGCCCGTTCACGCTCGTCTGCGAGATCGACGCGAAGCCCGCCGGGAACATCGGTTTCCTGCGGGTGTGGACGGGGGACCGTACCGACGGCACCCCGCGCCAGGTCCTGAAGGGTTTCCTGGCCGCCGGTCCGAACGCCGGCCGGGCCACGTACACCGATGTGAAGGCCGGCTCCCTGACCGCGGCCGAGGTCCGCTACACCTTCAGCGGCGAGGTGCTGGACGAGCCCATGAAGCAGCGGGCCTTCGCCGTCTCCACCCCGAGCGGACCGGTCGTGGTGCACCTCGGCGGACTGGACCCGCAGGAGCACCAGGAGATGCTCCCGGCGTACGAGCTGGCGAAGAAGAGCGTGCGGCTCGGCTGAGACGGGCGTGGGCCCCGGCCGGGACCGGCGCGACCCGGTCGGCTGCACCCGCGGTCAGAGCACCGTGGCGCCCGGCGCCGGGGACACCGCGACGCGCGCGGTCCGGCAGGTCCCCGACGTCAGCAGCGCGTCCGCGACCTTCCGCGCCGACTCGGCGTCCGCCACCAGGAACGCGGTGGTCGGCCCGGAGCCCGAGACCAGGGCGGCCAGGGCGCCCGCCCCGGTGCCCGCGGCGAGGGTGTCGGCGAGCGAGGGCCGCAGGGACAGCGCGGCGGGCTGCAGGTCGTTGGACAGCGCACCGGCGAGCGCGTGGGTGTCGCCGGTGCGCAGAGCGTCGAGGAGCGCCGGGGAGGCCGCCGGTGCGGGGACGTCGGTGTCCGCGGTGAGCCGGTCGAACTCGCCGTAGACGGCCGGGGTGGACAGCCCGCCGTCGGCGACCGCGAAGACCCAGTGGAAGGTGCCGCCGACGTCGATCGTGGTCAGTTGTTCACCGCGGCCGATCCCGAGGGCGGCGCCGCCGACCAGGGAGAACGGCACGTCGCTGCCGAGTTCCGCGCAGATGGCGAGCAGCTCGTCCCGGGTGGCGCCGGTGGACCAGAGGGCGTCGCAGGCGAGCAGCGCTGCCGCACCGTCGGCGCTGCCGCCCGCCATACCGCCCGCGACGGGGATGTCCTTGGCGATGTGGATGTGCACGTGGGGCGCGATGCCGTGGCGTTCGGCGAGCGCGATCGCGGCGCGGGCTGCGAGGTTGGAGGCGTCCAGCGGGACCTGGGCGGCGTCCGGACCCGAGCAGGTGACCATCAGCTCGTCGGCGGGGGTGACGGTCACCTCGTCGTACAGGCCGACGGCGAGGAAGACGTTGGCCAGGTCATGGAAGCCGTCGGGGCGCGCGGCGCCTACCGCGAGCTGGACGTTGACCTTGGCGGGGACGCGGACGGTGACGCTCACTCGTTGCTCCCGGCGGGCTGGTCCTCATCGGTCTTCAGCGCGGGCTTGTTCTCGGCGATGGCCGCGAACTCCTCGACCGTCAGCGCTTCGCCCCGGGCCTGCGGCGAGATCCCGGCCGCGACCAGGGCCGCCTCGGCGGCGGGCGCGGAACCCGCCCAGCCGGCCAGGGCCGCCCGGAGCGTCTTGCGGCGCTGGGCGAACGCCGCGTCGACGACGGCGAAGACCTCGGCCCGGCTCGCGGTCGTCGTGATCGGCTCGGCGCGCCGGACCAGCGAGACCAGACCGGAGTCGACGTTGGGGGCCGGCCAGAAGACGGTGCGGCCGATGGACCCGGCCCGCTTGACGTCCGCGTACCAGTTGGCCTTCACCGAGGGCACGCCGTAGACCTTGTTGCCCGGCCGGGCGGCCAGCCGGTCGGCGACCTCGGCCTGCACCATGACCAGGGTCCGCTCGATGGTCGGGAACCGCTCCAGCATCGTCAGCAGGACCGGCACGGCGACGTTGTACGGCAGGTTGGCGACGAGGGCGGTGGGCGCCGGGCCCGGCAGCTCCGTGACCAGCATCGCGTCGGAGTGGACGAGCGAGAACCGGTCGGCGCGGCCCGGCATCCGAGCCGCGACCGTGGCGGGCAGCGCCGCCGCGAGCACGTCGTCGATCTCGACGACGACGACCCGGTCCGCCGCCTCCAGCAGCGCCAGGGTCAGCGAACCCAGCCCCGGCCCGACTTCCACCACCACGTCGTCCGGGCGGACCTCCGCGGTCCGTACGATCCTGCGGACGGTATTGGCGTCGATGACGAAGTTCTGACCGCGCTGCTTCGTGGGGCGTACGCCCAGCTTCGCGGCCAGGTCGCGGATGTCTGCGGGCCCCAGGAGGGCGTCGGGCTCTGTGCTGCTCACCCGGTAAGCCTACGGCCGCAGTGCGGCCACGGGCTCGCCCCCCGTTGCACGTAGAGCTTCTTCGCCCGGAACGTCTGCTCGGACGCCGGGGCGTCCTGCGGGCGCCGTCGACCGTGCCGGCGGTGGTCCACACCCGGCGCCGGACCCCGTCGAGGGTGAGGGTCACCGGGCGGCTGTGCCGGACGGTGACCTCGTCGCCGTGTTCGAGCTCACTGCCGCGCGCGGGGATGGACCGGCTCAGAGCCTGTCGGATGACCTTCGATCGGAAAGCGGACGCGGTCTGGTGCGTGCGATTCCAAGGCGCTGGGATGGCCTTGCAGCGGAGCTACTAGGCCATTTTGGCAACGCGGGAAGCGTGCGTGCCAGGGCGTGGCCGCCCGATCAGAGGTCACCCGACAGGCTCTCAGGGAGCGACAAACGGCGCGGGGACGTTCGGCGGCGTCTCCACCGCTGTACCGCCCCTGCGCGTTGCCGCACGGTGACTGCCCTGGAGATTGCTCACGACGCTCCAGAAGATCCGTCCGTCCCGGTCGCCCGAGAGGCGTCCGGGACGACAGTGGGCCTTCCGCCACTCTCCAAAGCGACGCGACGGCACATCGTCATGGCGCGATGCGTCAGTAATCGAACGCGCGAGCCGTGTTCTCGTTGACCGCCGACGCCAGGGTGTCCTCGTCGACGCCCTTCACCTCCGCCATGGCACGGAGCGTGACGGGAATGAGATACGGCGCGTTGGGGCGTCCGCGGTACGGGGCGGGGGTGAGGAACGGCGCGTCCGTCTCCACCAGGACCAGCTCGATCGGCGCCACGGACAGCGCGTCCCGCAGCGGCTGGGCGTTCTTGAACGTCACATTGCCCGCGAACGACATGAAGTACCCGGCGTCCGCGCAGATCCGGGCCATCTCGGCGTCACCGGAGTAGCAGTGGAACACGGTCCGCTCGGGGGCGCCCGCGTCGGCGAGGACGCGCAGCACATCGGCGTGCGCCTCGCGGTCGTGGATGACGAGCGCCTTGCCGTGCCGTTTGGCGATCTCGATGTGGGCCCGGAAGGACTCCTCCTGGGCGGCCATGCCCTCGGGGCCCGTGCGGAAGTAATCGAGCCCGGTCTCACCCACGCCGCGCACCTGGTCGAGGGCGGCCAGCCGGTCGATCTCGGCGAGCGCCTCGTCGAGTGCCGCCTTCCCGCCGGGTTCGCGGCCACCCTGCCGCGACCAGCCATCCGGGTCCCCGTGCACGATGCGCGGCGCCTCGTTGGGGTGGAGCGCCACCGCCGCGTACACGCTCGGGTGCGCGGCGGCGGTCTCGGCGGCCCAGCGCGAGCCCTTCACGTCGCAGCCCACCTGGATCACGGTGGTGACGTTCACCGCCGCGGCCCTGGCCAGGCCCTCCTCGACGGTGGCGTCCTGCATGTCCAGATGGGTGTGCGAATCGGCGACCGGTACCCGAAGGGGTTCGGGCAGCGGCGGGGCGTCCTTGGAGCTCATAGGGCGATCCTATGAGAGCCCGGTGTCACCGGGCCCGGACCTCACTTACGGCGCTGCCGCGCGCGAAACACATGCACGAAACGCCAGTGGTGCGGGGGGCGCTCCGACGTGCTCTCCGAGGACGGTATGGGCCCGGCGGTGGCGCCGGTCGGGGTCGCGAAGTTCAGGCGTCGCAGGGTTTCCGCGATGGAGGAGACCCGCCCAGCGCGCATGATGCGGACTTTGTGCCCGTCGCAGTTGAGGCAGGTGAGCCGGTTCAGCGGTGAGGGAACGAGCTCCCCCTGCACGCGGTACACGACGAAGGGCTGACCGTTTCCGTCCGTGTGGTGCTCGATGTCGTAGACCTGTTCCCAGCCGTATCCGCAACTCATGCAGGCGAAGGCATACGCCTCATGCACGGTGGTTGCTGCGATCTCGCTCATGCCTGCTCCTCTTGTCCGTCGGACAAGCACTCCGGAGAATGCGTCCCTGATTCAGTGGACGCCTTTACTGACGGGAGCGCACCAGGTCCTGTCGAGTGTTGGAGCGGTCTTGGCCCTCTCGTGGCAAAAGTGGCCGGTGCGCGGCTCGCGCTTTGCTTTTCACGATAGACCTTTGCCGTCTGCTGGGCCGGTCCGAGCCGCGTTCTTTGCCGCGACGACCGCATCGAAAACGTCGCGTTTGGGCAGCCCGGCGGCCGCGGCGACGGCGGCGATCGCCTCCTTGCGCCGCTCCCCCGCCTCCTCGCGCACCTGCACCCTGCGTACCAGCTCGGCGGCGTCCAGTTCCTCCACGGATTCCGTAGCGCCCTCGACGACGACGGTGATCTCGCCGCGTACGCCTTCGGCCGCCCAGACCGCGAGATCGCCCAGCGGGCCGCGCTTCACTTCCTCGTACGTCTTGGTCAGCTCCCGGCACACGGCGGCCCGGCGGTCGCTGCCGAACACCTCGGCCATCGCGGCGAGGGTGTCGTCGAGCCGGTGCGGGGCCTCGAAGAAGACCATGGTGCGGCGCTCGTCGGCGACCTCTCGGAGCCGGCCGAGCCGTTCGCCGGCCTTGCGCGGCAGGAAGCCCTCGAAGCAGAACCGGTCGACGGGCAGCCCGGACAGGGCGAGCGCGGTGAGCACGGCGGACGGGCCGGGGACCGCGGTGACCTTGATGTCCTTCTCCACGGCTGCGGCGACGAGCCGGTAGCCGGGGTCGGAGACCGACGGCATCCCGGCGTCCGTGACCAGCAGCACCCGGGCGCCGCCCATCAGCGCCTCGACGAGTTCGGGCGTACGGGCCGACTCGTTGCCCTCGAAGTAGGAGACGACACGCCCCGTGGTGTGGATGCCGAGCGCCTGCGTCAGACGGCGCAGCCGCCGGGTGTCCTCCGCGGCGACGACATCGGCCGTCTCCAGTTCGGCGGCAAGCCGTGGCGGGGCGTCCGCCACATCGCCGATGGGGGTCCCTGCGAGTACCAGCGTTCCAGTCGTTCCAGTCACATCAACCATCCTCCCAGCACGGGCGACAGCAGTCGCACACATGCGTTCCCTACGATGGCGCGGTGACGAGTACTGCGCCCGATGCCCAGCAGGGTCAAGACGCCGGGAACCAGCACGGTGAAGAGCTGTCGTCCTGGCAGCAGCGGCTGCGCCGCTTCGGCCATGCGCCCCGGTCCGTAACCGGGCTGCGTGAACGGCTGGTCCCGCCGTACACCCGGCCGGGACAGCAGCTCTGGGCTGTGCTGGGGGTGTCCCCGCCGACGGCCGACCGGCTGGTGCGGTGGTCGGCCTGGGGCGGGCCACTGCTGGTGGCGCTGGTCGCCGGGGTGCTGCGGTTCTGGCATCTGGGCAGCCCGAAGGCGGTGATATTCGATGAGACGTACTACGCCAAGGACTCCTGGGCCCTGATCAAGCAGGGGTATGAGGGGTCCTGGCCGAAGGACGTCGACAAGTCGATCCTGGCCGACCCGTCGCTGGTGCCGGTGCCGACGGACCCCGGTTATGTGGTGCATCCGCCGGTCGGCAAGTGGATCATCGGGTTCGGTGAGCAGCTCTTCGGGTTCACGCCGTTCGGCTGGCGGTTCATGGTGGCGGTGCTCGGCACGCTGTCGGTGCTGATGCTGTGCCGGATCGGGCGGCGGCTGTTCCGGTCGACGTTCCTGGGATGTCTGGCGGGCGCGCTGCTCGCCGTCGACGGGCTGCACTTCGTGATGAGCCGCACGGCGCTGCTCGACCTGGTGCTGATGTTCTTCGTGGTGGGGGCGTTCGGCTGCCTGCTGATCGACCGGGACTGGGCGCGGCGCAGGCTGGCCGCGGCGCTGCCGGTCGACGCGGAGGGCGTGCTGCGCCCGGACACTCAGGTCGCGGAGACGCTGCGGCTGGGGTGGCGGCCGTGGCGGATCGCTGCGGGGCTCTCGCTGGGACTGGCGTCGGGCACGAAGTGGAACGGGCTGTACTTCCTGGTCGCGTTCGGCCTGATGACGGTGTTGTGGGATGTCGGCGCCCGCCGGACGGCCGGTGCGGTCCGCCCGTACCAGGCGGTGATCAAGCGCGATCTGCTGCCGGCGTTCGTCTCGACGGTGCCGGTCGCGATCCTCACCTACCTCGCCTCCTGGACCGGCTGGATCATCAGGAACGACCCCAAGCACCACGGCTACTACCGGGACTGGGCGACGACCGACGGATCGGGCGGCCACTGGACCTGGCTGCCGGACTGGCTGCGCAGCCTGTGGCACTACGAGTACCAGGTCTACGAGTTCCACGTGAACCTGACCTCGGGGCACACGTACCAGTCGAACCCCTGGAGTTGGATCGTCCTGGGCCGTCCCGTCTCGTACTTCTACGAGGAGCAGAACGGCTGCGCGAGCTCGGCGACCGGCAAGTGCGCCCGCGAGGTCCTGGCGATCGGCACACCGCTGCTGTGGTGGGCCGCGTGCTTCGCGTTGCTGTACGTACTGTGGCGCTGGTTCTTCCGCCGCGACTGGCGGGCGGGTGCGATCGCGTGCGGGGTGGCGGCGGGCTGGCTGCCCTGGTTCCTCTACCAGGAGCGGACGATCTTCCTCTTCTACGCGGTCGTCTTCGTGCCGTTCCTCTGTCTCGCGGTGGCGATGATGATCGGCGCGATGCTCGGCCCGGCGGCGGGCACCGGGACCAAGCAGGAACTGGGTCTGGTGTCCGGCGACCCGTCCGGTGAGCGGCGTCGGACCTTGGGGGCCATTGCGGCCGGCGTTCTGGTTCTGCTGATTTTCTGGAATTTCATCTATTTCTGGCCGCTGTACACGGGAACGCCCATTCCAGAGAATTCCTGGCGCAACCGCATGTGGCTGGATACCTGGATCTAGCTGGGTAGGAGCAACAAGAGGGCGGTTGCCTCGCCCCTCATTGAGCTCGTTTCAACCTGACGTTGCAGCGCGCGGGGTTGGCGTGAGACAGTCCGGCCCTGCACCCCCGAGTCCACACACGGCCCATAGGGCGCCGCACCCCCTCCAGCGGGGCCTTTGAAAAGACCCCCAGGGCTGCGTTCGGCCGCGAGATGCCCCGTGGCGACGCTGCGTAAGGGAAGTTTCGCATCTCGCGCGCACACGTAGGGGCCCGGTCAGATGCCAGGAAACTGGAAACTCCGCTACTGCGCGTGGTGGTGACGAGCAGTCGCAGGACCTGTCACCACTCGCCCCTTGGAAGGCAGGCAGTCACCAACGGCCGGCGCGGCGACAGTAACCAGTTGATGAGACCCCTCTCTGAGAGCCTGTCGGGTGACCTTCGATCGGAGAGCGGACGCGGCGTGGTGCGTGCGATTCCAAGGCGCCGGGATGCCCTCGGATGGGGTCTCCCCTGCTCGAACGAAGCTGAGAGCTTGGGAAAGGAGCTACTAGGGCATCCCGGCAACGCCGGAAGTGTGCGTGCCACGCCGTGGCCGCCCGATCAGAGGTCACCCGACAGGC
The DNA here is from genome assembly GCF_043200055.1 of Streptomyces sp. NPDC048496. Taxonomy (NCBI): domain Bacteria; kingdom Bacillati; phylum Actinomycetota; class Actinomycetes; order Kitasatosporales; family Streptomycetaceae; genus Streptomyces; species Streptomyces sp. NPDC048496. The sequence goes on from NZ_JBICXB010000016.1 coordinate 93,883, forward strand.
TCTCAGAGAGGGGGTCCCAGCCGCAGCGCTCACTCCGCCGAAGTCCACCCCGCCCAGTGCGGTGACCACGAATGTTCACCGGGTCTGGTGACACGCCGGTCGATGTTCGCAGAGGTTGAATCTCAAGCTCATTGCTTGAGGCTTGACATGACGTCACGCATGTCGCTGATCATGGCCGATTGGTACGGGGACAGGTCAGGGATGTCCGGCCCATCACCGGCCTCGGCTTCGCTGTGGTCGTCGCTCTGGTACTGGGTGAAGGCGGAGAGACTCAGCGAGAGGACCGCTCCACCCTCCAGCACCCGCAGCTCCGAGTTACCGTCATCCCGGGTCAGCAGATACGCCTTGTCGCCAAGGTCCGCAACCGTCTCCAGCTTCGCTTCAGGATCAACGCCGAATTCGGTCACTCGTCGGCGCGCCTCGAATTCAGCGCCGGGGTCCATCTTCTTGTGCAGTGCCACCGTGATTCCGACGCTGTAGTCGATGGACCAGCCGTTCCCGGGCCGCTCTGCCCAGGCCCGAGACCGAAGAGGAACGAAGCACTGGACCTGGTCGAGGGCAGCATGGTTCAACAGCCCTGATTCGACCATGGTGGTGGACTCTCTCGGTGCGATCGCCGCGCCGATCGACTTCAGTTGTATAGATGGGCAAGGGTCTTGGACCAGCCGGTACCCATGCATGTCCGGCGTCCGATCACCTACTCCATACAGAAACAGCGCCGCCGTCCAGAGGGCCGACGCCATTACACCCCCGCCCAGCGCCCACAGCCACGGCCTTCGCGGCCGACGTTCCCCAACGAACTTCCCGTTGAAGTCGCCCATCACCTCGCGGGTTTCAACCGCACCGAACTCCCCCGCCATCTCCGGCTCAGAAATCATCCTGCTCCCCCTCCGCCGCGCCTTCCGCCTGCGTCATGATGATCGCAGCACTGACTCTGCCCCCGCAGAGACGGGCAGACGGATCCCGGACACGGTGAACCTATGTGGTCACAGCACTAACTAGAGCCCGCCTGGCCGATCATGAGGGTCTTCAGGAAGCGCGTGGACGCGCAGCACGGCGGGTGCCATGATCACGCGGGCGTCCGGCGCGGGTCCGGCGCGCAAGGAGGGACCGTGGAGCTCTACATCGCCATACTTGTTGTTATACCTGCTGTTCTGGTGGCGTTGCTCCTCTCCGCCTCCGGCGTAGCTGCGGTTACCCGTGGCTGGGTGCTCCCCGGGAACCGGCGACCGGTCCACCGCCCTCGCCTCTACGGCTGGGGCCAGTTGGCGGGTGCCTTCGCCCTGTGGTGGCAGATGGTCTTCTGGCTGGTGCTCAACGACCCCGACACCCTCGACCCCAACATCCGGGAGTGGGGGACCCTGGCAGGCGGCGCGCTTCTGCTGACCGGCCTCACCCTGATGGCGTTGAGCTATCGCACGGGTGGTAATCGGCAGGGCAATGGCACGCCCTAGCTGGGCGAGAGCACGTACGTCTACTGTCTACTGCCAACTTGCCACTAGCCAGTAGAACGGGCCCCTACGCGTTTACATGGGGCAAGGAACCATGATCACGGCCCAGCGGGCCCCAAACTGCCCCGTCCGGCAAGGAAATTGCTAGTCGGGACCTACCTCTCCGCGACTCGCGAGGCTTCATCCATTTCTGGCCGCTGTACACGGGAACGCCCGTTCCGGAGAATTCCTGGCGCAACCGCATGTGGCTGGATACCTGGATTTGACCGACCCGTTCACACCCTTGTGGATCGCGTTCCGATAACAACAGACCCCGCTGTCACCACCGTTCCGTAGGGTGCCCACAAGCGCTCTCTTGAACCTGTTCAAGAGAGTCTCCTGGGGAGGGTGACTGCACAGATGCGCAGTGGAGCGAAGGTCGCTGTCATCGGCGGAGTGTTCGTGCTGGTGGTCGGCGGGGTGGGGTACGGGGCGTACAACGTCCTCGACGGATTCGGCGGCAGCGGGGGCGGCGGTACGGACGGACGCTCCACCTCCGCCGAGGTGAAGACCGGGCCGCCGAGCAAGGCGGAGATCAGCGAGACGTCGAAGAAGTTCCTCAAGGCCTGGGCGGCCGGCCAGGCGTCCGCCGCGTCCCAGCTCACCAACAACGCCGTCGAGGCCGAACCGGCCCTCAGCGGCTACAGCGCACTGGCCCACGTCACCGAGGCCGTGATCACCCCGGGCCCGGCGACCGGCTCGAAGGTCCCGTTCACCGTGAAGGCGACGGTGAGCTTCGAGGGGAAGTCCAAGCCCTGGTCGTACTCCTCGGAGCTGACCGTCGTGCGCGGCCTGACCACCGGCCGGGCGCTGATCGACTGGAAGCCGTCCGTGATTCATCCGGACCTGGCGGACGGCGAAACGCTGAAGACCGGCGAGGCATCGACCCCGTCCATCGAGGCGCTCGACCACAACGGCCGGGTGCTGACGAAGGAGAAGTACCCGTCGCTGGGGCCGATCCTGGACACGCTGCGCAAGAAGTACGGACAGAAGGCCGGCGGCACCGCGGGTATCGAGACCTGGATCGAGTCGGCGAACGAGAACACCCCGGACAAGACGCTGCTGACCCTCACCAAGGGCAGGCCGGGCAAGCTGCAGACCACGCTGGACGCGGGGATACAGGCGGCTGCGGAGCAGGCCGTGAAGCGGTTCGGGGAAACGTCCGTGGCGGCGGTCCAACCGACGACCGGGGCGATACGGGCGATCGCCAACAACCGGAAGGACGGCTACAACGCTGCCATGTCGGGCCGGTTGGCGCCGGGATCCACGATGAAGATCGTCACGGCCGCGATGATCGTCCAGAACGGTCTCGGGAGTGCGGGATCGAAGGTGGAGTGCCCGTCCACCGTGTCGTGGGAGGGAGTGGTCTTCCATAACCTGAAGGACTTCTCCATTGCCGACGGCACCCTGCGGGAGGCCTTCGCCCGGTCCTGCAACACGGCCTTCATCAAGCCGATCAAGCCGCTGGGCGACCGGGCCGGCACAGCGCTCGGCCAGGAGGCCCGCGACTACTTCGGCCTGGGCCAGGACAACTGGAAGACCGGCATCGAGTCCTTCGACGGCAGCGTTCCAGAGTCCTCGGGGGCCGAGACCGCGGCCTCGTACATCGGCCAGGGCAAGATCCTCATGAGCCCGCTGAACATGGCGTCGGTCACCGCGACCGCGAAGAACGGCGCTTTCAAGCAGCCGTATCTCGTCGCCCAGGACCTGGACGACCGTCCGTTCGCCACCGCCCGCAAACTGCCGGGAAACGTGGCGGAGCAGCTGCGGCAGATGATGCGCTACACCGCGACCAGCCCGAGCGGCACTGGCACGACAGCCATGGCAGGCGTGGGCGGCGACAAGGGCGCCAAGACGGGCTCGGCGGAGGTGGACAGCCAGTCCACGTCCAACAGCTGGTTCACCGGCTTCAGCAACGATCTCGCGGCCGCGGCGGTCGTCCAGTCCGGCGGCCACGGCGGCGACGCGGCGGGGCCGGTGGTGGCCCAGGTACTGCGCGCGGGGCCGTGACACGTTCCCCCGGTGCCCGAAACCGGATCGCGTGCCCCACTGGGCGGCCGCTACCGTGCGGGGCATGAGTACTCCCGACGCGACCGCTCCCGTGCCCGAAGCCACCCTTTCGGCCGCACACCCCCGATTCGCCGAGGCCCTGCGCGAGCTGGGACTCGACGTCGAGATCCGCCGCTTCCCGGACGCCACCCGTACCGCCGCCGAGGCCGCCGCGGCCATCGGCTGCGAGCTCAGCGCCATCGTCAAGTCTCTGATCTTCGAGGCCGACGGGGCTCCCGTGCTGGTCCTGATGGACGGCTCCTCGCGGGTCGACGTGGAGCTCGTACGGCGGGAGCTGGGCGCCGGGAAGGTCAAGCGCGCCGGGGCCGATCTGGTCCGGGAGACCACCGGCTACGCGATCGGCGGTGTGCCGCCCTTCGGCCACCGTACGAAGACCCGGGTGCTGGCCGACCGCGGGCTGCTCGACCACGACGTGGTGTGGGCTGCGGCGGGCACCCCGCACACCGTCTTCCCGCTCGATCCCAAGGCAGTCATCAGGCATGCCGGCGGCACCGTGGTGGACGTGCGCGAGCAGTCCACGTGACGTAGAAGCACTGGCGCGGACGGCAGACGCGGGCGCGGGTGCCGGTGCAACCCGCGCAGCCCGCTGCTGGGCCGCCCGCCGGGCCTCAGTCCTGCGCGATCGCCCTCCGGAAGCCCGCGTTCACGGCGAGCAGCCCGCCGTCCACCCGCAGCGTCGTCCCGGTGATCCAGGCAGCGTCGCGGGAGGCGAGGAAGGCGACCGCCGCCGCGATGTCGTCCGGTTCGCCGACCCTGCCGAGGGGGTAGAGCGGGCTCACCCGGTCCAGTACGTCGGCGCGGTCCGCCCACGCGTCCGTGCGGATCGTGCCAGGGGCCACGAGGTTGACGCGGACCCCGCGCGGGCCGGCGTGGCCGGCGAGCGTACGGGTCAGGCTGCCCAGGCCCGCCTTGGCGGCGCTGTAGGCGTGATTGCCGAAGTCCTGCTCCCCGTTGACGGAGCCGATGTTGACGATCACGCCCCGGCCGGAGGCCACCAGGTGCGGCAGTGCCGCCCGTGAGCAGCGGTACGGGCCGGTGAGCGTGGTGTCCAGATCGCCCTCCCAGACGTCGTCGGGCTCGTCCTCGAAGAGCGGGGTGTCGGGGGTACAGCGGTACGCGTTGTTGACCAGCACGTCCAGCGTGCCGAACGCCTCGACCGCACGGGCCACCGCCGCCTCGACCGCCGCCCGGTCGCCCACGTCACAGGGCAGCGCCTCGGCGGTGGCGCCCGTCTTCCGTATCGCCGCCGCCGTGTGCTCGGCGCGGTCACCGTCCCGATCGGTCACCAGGACGCGTGCGCCCTCGGAGGCCAGCCGACGGGCCGTGGCAGCGCCGATGCCCTGTCCCGCGCCCGTGATGAGTACGCCGTATCCATCGAACCTGGAATCACCGGTAGGAGTCATAGCGCCGACCGTACTGCTCTGACCAGGGCCTGGGCACGGGGATCGGCGGTGACTCCCTTCTGCAGACCGTTCGTCACATAGCCGAGCGAGATGCCCGATTCGGGGTCGGCGAAGCCGAGCGAGCCGCCGCGGCCCGGGTGGCCGAAGGAGCCGGGAGCGAGGAGCGGGGCGGCCGGGCCGTGCAGCATGTAGCCGAGGCCGAAGCGGGTGTTCACGACGAGCACCCGGTCCGGGCCCGCGGACTCCTCGGTGCGGGCGAGGGTGAGCGTGGCCGGGGCGAAGAGCCGGTGACCGTCGACCGGGCCGATCATCGCGGCGTAGGCGCGGGCCAGCGCGCGGGCGGTCGCAATGCCGTTGGAGGCGGGGAGTTCGGCCGCCCGGTAGCCGGCGTCGTTCTCGTCGGGGAACGGGTCGATGGCGCCGAACGCGCGGCGGGTCAGCGACTCGGGATCACGGTAGGCGTCCACGACCGACCGCTTGGGGCGCATCCGCAGCGCCCCGCCGTTGCCGCCCGGGACGGGCGGCTCGACCCGTCCGATCCGGCCCACCCGGTGCGCCTCTTCCTCCGGGAGCCCGAACCAGAAGTCGAGGCCGAGCGGGCGGGCGATCTCCTCGGCGATCCAGCGGCCCACGGTGCGCCCGGTGACCCGTCGCACCAGTTCGCCGATCAGCCAGCTGTACGTCTGTGCGTGGTAGCCGTGTGCGGTACCGGGCTCCCACTGCGGGCGCTGCGCGGCGACGGCGTGCGCCCCGGAGCTCCCGTCGGCGGCCTCCTGGGGCGTCAGCGGCCGGTCGAGGGCGGGGACTCCCGCACGGTGGGCGAGGAGGTGCCGCACGAGGACGCGCTCCTTGCCGGCCGCCTTGAACTCCGGCCAGTACGTGCCGACCGGGGCGTCCAGGTCCACCTGTCCGCGCTGGTGCAGCAGCAGCGGTACGGCCGCGGCGATGCCCTTGCCCGCGGAGCGGACGATCTGCACCGTATCGACCGCCCACGGTTCGACGCCGTCGACGTCTCTCGTACCGGCCCACAGATCGACGACCTTGCGCCCGTCCCGGTAGACGGCGACCGCCGCCCCCCGCTCCCCCCGCTGCTCGAAGTTACGGATAAAGGCGTCCCTGACCGGTTCGAATCCGGTCGCCACCGTGCCCCGTACGTCCACGCCTGCTCCTGCGCTCCCGCTCATCCCCCCATGGTGCATCGCTGCGCAGGTGAGCTGTACCGCGGGGAGGCCGTCAGCTCAGCACGATCGAGACGTCGATGTCGCCGCGGGAGGCGTTGGAGTACGGCCAGACCTGGTGCGCACTGTCGACCGGCCCGGCGGCCGGCTCCTGGTCGACGAGCGGCAGCGAGGCCGCGGGATGGCTCCTTTCGTCGCCGGTCACGCGCCCATGGTCACGGAGCGCGGGTCGAACCCGAAGGGCAGCTCCAGCCGGTGAGCTCGCATCAACTCCTCGTCACAGAGCAGGTCCTGAGTACGGTTGTCGGCCGCGATGGCGCCTTCGCTGAGGATGACGGAGCGCGGGCAGAGTTCCAGGGCGTACGGCAGGTCGTGCGTGACCATCAGCACGGTGACGTCCAACGACCGGAGGATGTCGGCGAGTTCGCGCCTCGATGCGGGGTCCAGGTTGGACGAGGGCTCGTCCAGGACGAGGATTTCCGGCCGCATGGCGAGCACGGTGGCGACGGCGACGCGGCGGCGCTGACCGAAGGACAGATGGTGCGGGGGGCGGTTCGCGTACCCCTCCATGCCGACCTGTTCGAGCGCCTCGGTGACCCGCTCCTCCAGTTCGGCGCCGCGCAGCCCGGATGCGGCGGGCCCGAAGGCGACGTCCTCGCGGACGGTCGGCATGAAGAGCTGGTCGTCGGGGTCCTGGAAGACGATGCCGACGCGGCGGCGGATCTCCGCGAGATTGTGCTTCTCCACCGGAAGACCGGCGACCCGGACGGTGCCCGCGCCCGCGTCGAGGATGCCGTTGAGGTGGAGGACGAGCGTGGTCTTGCCGGCGCCGTTCGGGCCGAGCAGGGCGACGCGTTCGCCGCGGGCGACGGTCAGGTCGACGCCGAAGAGCGCCTGGTGACCATCGGGGTAGGCGTAGGCGAGGCCACTGACCTCAAGGGACGGCGCGGTGCTGCTGGACGGGCTCATAGGGTCCATCCCAGCAGACAGACCGCGAGGGCGAGCACGGGGAGTGCCGAGGCGTACGCCCACTGCGCGCCGGATGCCGTCACCTCGTCGATGACCGGCATCGAGCCGGTGTAGCCGCGGCTGACCATCGCGAGGTGGACGCGTTCGCCGCGCTCGTAGGAACGGATGAAGAGCGCGCCCGCCGACTTGGCGAGGACGCCCCACTGCCGTACCCCACGCGCCTCGAAGCCGCGGGAGCGGCGGGCGATCGACATCCGCCGCATCTCGCCAGTGATCACATCCCCGTACCGGATCATGAAGGAGGCGATCTGGACGAGCATCGGCGGCAGCTTGAGCCGCTGCAGACCGAGCAGCAGGGAGCGCAGTTCGGTGGTGGACGCGAGGATCACCGAGGCGGCGACGCCGAGGGTGCCTTTGGCGAGGACGTTCCAGGCGCCCCAGAGACCGGGGACGCTGACGGATACGCCGAGGAGCTCCGTCTGTTCACCCGGCACCACGAACGGCATCAGCACGGCGAACGCGACGAACGGCACCTCGATGACCAGCCGCTTGAGGAGGAACCCGGCGGGGATCCGGGCCACCGCGGCGACCCCGGCGAGCAGCGCGGCGTACAGCGCGAACGCCCAGACCGCCTCGCGCGGCGTCAGGACGACGACCAGCACGAAGCTGAACACAGCGGCGAGCTTGCAGTGCGGGGGCAGGTCATGGACCGGCGAGTGCCCGTGCCGGTAGAGCTTGTGCGCGTGGCCCGCGCCCATCAGACGGCTTCCTTGGTGCGGATGCCGGCGGGTGCGTCCGGCGTACGGCGGCGGCGGACGGCCCAGAAGACCCCGCTGCCGACCACGATCGTGGCACCGACCCCGATCACTCCGGCGAGACCGCCGGAGAGCCGCGCGTCGGAGATGTCCTTGACGCCGTAGTCGGCGAGCGGTGAGTCCTTGGCCGCGTGCTCCTCGACCCTCTTGTCGATGCCCTGGTCGGCGGCGACCTTCTCCAGGCCGTCCGGGTTGGCGGAGGCGTAGAAGGAGACGAAGCCCGCCAGCACGAGGGCGGTGACCAGGCCGGTGGCCCAGAGCCCGCGCGTGGAGCGGGCGGCGACCGGCGCGACGGACGGCCGGGCGGGGGCGTCGACGAGTTCGCCGTCGATCCGGAGCTTGAGCGGGGAGGTGAGACCGCGGGCGCCGTGGACCAGATCGGGGCGGACTGCGATGACGGCTCCGACGGTCAGCCCGGTGATCACGGCCTCGCCGATGCCGATCAGGATGTGCACGCCGACCATCGCGGTGAGGACCTTGCCGATCGGGATGTCGGTGGTGCCACCGATCCAGTAGATCAGCGTGAAGACGCAGGCCGCGGCCGGTACGGAGATCAGTGCGGCGACGAATGCCGCGGCGGTCGTGGAGCGGCGGGTGCGCGGCAGGACGGTGGCGAGACCGCGGAAGAGGGCGTACGAGACGACGGTGGTGGTGACGCCCATGACGGTGATGTTCACACCGAGCGCGGTGAGCCCGCCATCCGCGAAGAGGATGCCCTGCATGAGCAGTACGACGGATATACAGAGCACCCCGGTGTACGGCCCGACCAGGATCGCGGCGAGCGCCCCGCCCAGCAGATGTCCGCTGGTACCGGCCGCGACCGGGAAGTTCAGCATCTGCACGGCGAAGATGAACGCGGCGACGAGGCCCGCGAGCGGCGCGGTGCGTTCATCCAGTTCGCGGCGGGCGCCCCGCAGACTGACCGCCACGGCACCCGCGGCGACCACACCGGCGGCGGCGGAGACGGGGGCGTTGATGAATCCGTCGGGTACATGCATGGGGAGGCTCCGCTTCCTGCGTTCCTGCACTGCTGCGCGGGGTCATGAACCTCTCAATGATAGGGCCTTGTTGCGAATGGCTCGCAAGAGCGCATTCGCAACAAGTACTCGGCTTCCGCATCGTGCCCTTTGACCGAAATGTGCGACATTAGATATCAAACATTCATAAACAGTCGGTAACAGGAGGATTCGGCCCATGCCCCCCGTGATCGAAGAACAGGCCGAAGCCCGGCTCATCACCGAGGCGACCGACACCTTCTCCGTCCCCGTCGACCTGCGGTACGACGCGGCCGTCGACCCGCGTACGGTCCATCTCACCTTTCCCGGCGGCACCGACTGGGCCTTCGGCCGAGACCTGCTGGAGGGCGGGCTGCACTCGCCGACCGGGCACGGCGCGATACGGATCTGGCCGTGCGGACGGGCGCAGCTGGTCGTGGAGCGGCACTCGCCGGATGGCGTCGAGGTGGTGCAGTTCGACAACGCGCCGCTGATCCGCTTCCTGGACCGCACCCACGGCGAGACCAGGAAGTCCGAGACCGCACCGGCGTGACCCTGACGGAGCGGCGATGAGCCCCCGTGCCGCTCGCACGGGGGCTCATCGCCGCTCCGGCCCCACGTCCCCACAGGTAACCGGCGCATTCCGGGGCCGCGTTCCGCTCGGACGCGGCCCCCGGGGCTCGTACGGATCAGACGCGCGTCAGCTCACGCTTGCCCTGCGCGTCGCCCTGCCCGTCCTCGCCGGACGTCTCGCCGAGCTGCTTGCGCAGCCCCTCGCCCTCCACGTCGACATTGGGCAGCAGCCGGTCCAGCCAACGCGGCAGCCACCAGGCGCGCTTGCCGAGCAGGGCGAGGACCGCGGGCACGATCGCCATCCGGACGACGAACGCGTCGAAGAAGACGGCGATGGCGAGCGAGAAGCCGATCATCTTGATCATCGATTCGCTGGAGCCGATGAACCCGGCGAAGACCGCCATCATGATCACGGCCGCGGCGGTGACGACGCGGGCGCCGTGCTTGAAGCCGGTGACGATCGCCTGCGGGGCCTTCTCCCCGTGGACGTACGCCTCGCGCATCCGGGTGACGAGGAAGACCTCGTAGTCCATGGCGAGGCCGAAGACCACACCCACCATGAAGATCGGCATCATGGACATGATCGGGCCGGTCTGTTCGACGCCGAAGAGCGAGCCCAGCCAGCCCCACTGGAAGACCGCGACGACCGCGCCCAGGGCCGCGACGACCGAGAGCAGGAAGCCGAGGGCCGCCTTCAGCGGCACCAGCACCGACCGGAAGACCAGCATCAGCAGCAGGAACGCCAGGCCGACGACGAGCGCCAGATACGGCAGCAGCGCGTCGTTCATCTTCTGCGAGAAGTCGATGTTCATCGCCGTGGATCCGGTGACCAGGACCTCGGCGCCGGTGCCGGACTTGATGTCCGTGCCCGCGTCACGGATGGCGTGAACCACGTTCTCCGTCTCGGCGGAGCTCGGCCGGTCCTTCGGGATCACGGTGATCATGGCGGTGTCGCCGGCCTTGTTGAAGTGGGCCGGGGTGACCGCGACGACGTGCGGGATGCCGGAGATCTCGTCGGAGACCTGCTTGACCGCGGCCTTGCCGTCCGAGCTGTTCGCCGTGTCCACGACGACCATCAGCGGCCCGTTGAAGCCGGGGCCGAAGCCGTCGGAGAGCAGGTCGTAGGCGCGGCGCTGGGTGGTGCTGGTGGGCTGGGAGCCGTCGTCGGGCAGGCCCATCTCCAGCGAGGCGGCCGGTACGGCGATGGCCCCGAGGCCGAGGACTCCGACCAGCAGCACCCAGACCGGCTTGCGCAGGACGAACCGCGCCCAACGGGTACCCATGTTCGGCTTCGCCTCGGGCCGGCTCGAAGCCTCGGCGGCCTTGCGCGCCTTGCGTCCCATGACCCGCTTGCCCGCGAAGCCCATCATCGCCGGGACGAGGGTGAGCGCGATCAGGACGGCGATCGCGACCGTGCCGGCCGCGGCGAAGCCCATCTTCGACAGCATCGGGATATTGACGACGGCCAGGCCGACCAGGGCGATGACGACAGTGAGACCGGCGAAGACGACCGCGGAACCGGCCGTGCCGACCGCCCGCCCCGCCGCTTCCTCGCGCTCGCGGCCCTCGGCCAGCTCGGCGCGGTAGCGGGAGACGATGAAGAGCGCGTAGTCGATGCCGACCGCGAGGCCGATCATCATCGCGAGGGTGGAAGTGGTGGAGCCCAGGTCGAGCACGTTGGCCAGGGCCGTGATCGTCGAGACGCCGATGCCGACGCCGATGAGCGCGGTGAGCAGCGGCAGACCCGCCGCGACGAGCGAGCCGAAGGTGACGACCAGCACCACTGCGGCGATCGCCACACCGATGATCTCGGTGGCCCCGGTCTTCGGCATCACCTGGAGCGCGTCGCCGCCGATCTCCACGGTCATCCCGCTCTTCTGCGCCGCGTGGCCCGCGTCCTCCAGGGCGCTCCGGGTCGCATCGGTCAGCGCCATCGAGTTGACCTTGTAGGACACGGAGAAGTAAGCCGTGGAGCCGTCCTTGCTGACGGCGTTGCCGGTGTACGGGTCGGTGACCGAGGCGATCTGGTCCGAACCCGACTTCAGCTCGTCCGCGATCCGGTTGACCTCGGCCTTGTTCGCCGGGTCCGTCATCTTCTGGCCGTCGTCGGCCTTGAAGACGACCCGCGCGGTCGCGCCGTCGGCGCTGGAGTCGGGGAAGCGCTGTTCCAGCAGGTCGAAGGCCTTCTGAGCCTCCGTACCCGGAATGGAGAAGGAGCTGGAGGTGGCGGTGGACGCGGAGGCGGCGCCGAATCCGGCGAGCGCCAGCAGTGCCACCCAGACAAGGGCGACATAGCGGCGGCGCCGGAACGCGAACCGTCCGAGCTTGTAAAGGAATGTGGCCACGGAGGCGTACTCCCGGTCAGGTCGTGTGGGTGGAAAAGGGCGTGAGGAACCAGCCCGACGACGAGAGCGGCGTGTCAGGTGGGGCTTTGGGGAGTGGGCCGTACGGAAGGGACGGGGTCAGACGCCGAGAGCGGGGAGGATCACGGAGTCGACGTAGTCGGTGAGAAACGCCTGGTCGACGGGGCGGCCCTCGACCAGCTGCCGAGCGGTGAAAGCACCGACCAGCATGTGCGGTACATATTTCAGCGCCGGGTTGTCCGGACGCAGTTCACCCCGGTCCACGGCTCGGCGGAGCAGCGAGTCGAGGCCGGATATCTCCGGCTCGATGAGCAGTTCGCGCAGTGCCTGGTGCAGATCGGGATTGTCGTGGACGGCTTGCATCAGGCCCCGCATCAGCGCGGAGCTCTTCTGCATCCGGCAGTCGTCGGTCCGGCCCAGCGCGGCATGAAAATCTCCGCGCAGCGAACCGGTGTCGATCTCGGCAAGGTCGCCCGGCTTGTCGTGGCGCAGCGCCTTGACGACCAGCTCCGGTTTGCTCCCCCACTGCCGGTAGAGGGTGGCCTTGCTGGAGCGGGTGCGGGCGGCGACGGCGTCCATGGTCAGGGCGTCGTAGCCGACCTCGCGCAGCAGGTCGAGCACCGCGGCGTAGAGCTCGCTCTCGCGCTCGGGCGTGAGGCGGGTGCGTGCCATGGGCCGACCTCCTGTCCTGTCACTCGTACGTCATTCAGCCGAACGAAACTGTTTCGTACACCTCGAAGGTACCCCGCCGCTGAGCGAAACTGCATCGTTTCGCTTGTGTGTCGCACCACACTTTCTTCCGCACCACGAGTTGCCGCGTCCCGCTCACGCGGAAAGCATTGGAAGGTGAGTGACGACGTCGCGTATCTCCGTTTCCCGCACCTTCACAAGGACCTGCTCTGCTTCGCGGCCGAGGACGACCTCTGGGTCTCCCCCCTCGCCCCCGAGGGGCAGCAGCCCGGCCGGGCGTGGCGGGTGACCGTCGACCGGACGCGGGTCAGCCACCCGCGCTTCTCGCCCGACGGGACCCGTATCGCGTACACGACCTGGCGCACCCTGGATCCCGAGATCCACCTCGCCCCGGTCGAGGGCGGACCGGCCCGGCGGCTCACCTACTGGGGGTCGACCGACGCCCGGGTCTGCGGCTGGACCCCCGATCCGGACGAGACGTCGCACATCCTCGCCGTGTCCTCGCACGCGCAGCCGTTCTCGTACTTCTCCTGGGCCTACAGCCTTCCCACGGACGGCTCCCCCGGCGGCAAGCTCCCGTGGGGTCCGGTCTCCGACATCGCGGTCGCGGACATCGACGGCGAACGGCGCACGCTGCTGCTCACCGGCACACCCCCGCACGAACCGGCCGCCTGGAAGCGGTACCGGGGCGGGGCGATGGGGCGGCTGTGGCTGCACGGCAAGCGACTGCTGCCCGATATCGGCGGCCACCTGGACTCGCCGATGTTCGTCGCCGGCCGGATCGCGTTCCTCTCCGACCACGAGGGCGTCGGCAACCTGTACTCCTGCCTGCCCGACGGCTCCGACCTGCGCCGCCACACCGACCACGACGCCTTCTACGCCCGGCACGCGTCCAGCGACGGACGCCGGGTGGTCTACCAGTGCGCGGGCGAGCTGTGGCTGGTCGACGACCTCGAATCACCGGACGCGGTGCCGCGGAAGCTGCAGGTGCGGCTCGGCGGGCCGCGGGCCGGGCGACGTACGTACCAGGTGCCCGCCGCCACCAATGTCGACTCGCTGTCCGTGGACGAGACGGGCCGGGCGAGCGCCGTCTCGGTCCGCGGCAGTCTGTACTGGCTGACCCACCGCGACGGGCCCGCCCGTACGATCGCCGACACCCCCGGGGTCCGGGTCCGGCTGCCCGAGATGCTCGGCAGCATGGGCCAGGTCGCCTACGTGACGGACGCGGACGGCGAGGACGCCATCGAGATCGCGTACCTGCCGCGCGCCAGCGGTGACCGGGCACCGCGCCGGCTGGCCTCCGGGCAGGTCGGCCGGGTCCACGAACTGATCGCCGACCCGGAGGGCGAACGGCTCGCGATCGCCACGCACGACGGCCGGCTGCTGCTCCTCGACACGGCCGAGGAGTCCACCGGCGAACCGACCGAGCTGATCCGCTCCATCAACGGACCGGTCCGCGATCTGGCGTTCTCACCGGACGGCGCCTGGCTGACCTGGTCGCATCCCGGGATCGGCCGCTCGCTGCGGCAGATCAAACTGGCCCGGATCATGGGACCGGGCGCCCCGGTGATCGTCGATGTCACCAACGGCCGCTTCGAGGACCAGAACCCGGTGTTCACCGGCGACGGCCGGTATCTCGCGTTCCTCTCCTGGCGCGGATTCGACCCGGTGTACGACGTCCACACCGGCGACCTCTCCTTCCCGCTCGGCTGCCGCCCGTACCTGGTGCCGCTCTCCTCCGCCACCCCGTCCCCCTTCGCTCTCTCACCGGAGGGGCGCCCGGCGGCGGGCGGCCTCGACCCGGGTGACACCCCGGAAGCGACTCCGGCCGAAGGGGCCACGGTCACGGTCGAGTTCGAGGGGCTGGAGAACCGGGTGACGCCGTTCCCGGTCACCGCGTCGAAGTACTCGGCGCTGCACCCGGTCAGCGGCGGCGGGCTCGTCTGGCTGCGCTGGCCGATCTCGGGCGCGCTCGGCGAGACGTTCGCCAACCCGGCCGACATGTCGGGGCGTCCCACGCTCGAACACTTCAACATCACGAAGGCCAGGAAGACCGAACTCGTCGGCCATCTCGACTGGTTCGCCGTCAGCGGCGACGCGACCCGGCTGGTCGTCATGGACGACGGAGAACTGCGCGCCGTACCGGCCACCGAGCCCGGCGACAGCGACTCGACGGTCTACCTCGACCTGCGGCGGATCCTGCACGATGTCGACCCGGCCGCGGAATGGCGGCAGGCGTACGGGGAAGCGGGCCGCATCATCCGCTCCTACTTCTGGGAACCCGACATGTGCGGCATCGACTGGCCGGGCGTGCTCGACCAGTACCGTCCGCTGGTCGAACGGGTCGCGACCCCCGACGAGTTCGCGGACCTGCTGCGCGAGGTCCTCGGCGAACTGGGCACCTCGCACGCGTACGTGGGACCCGCCCGCCGCAATGAGGGCCCACCGCACTACCAGCGGGCGATCGGACTGCTCGGCGCGAACCTGGTGTGCCGGGACGGCAAGTGGCTGGTCCGGCGGATCCTGCCGGGCGACTCCTCGGACTCCAAGGCGCGCTCACCGCTCGCCGGCACGGGCATCCGGGACGGCGCGATCCTCACCCACGTGGACGGCCGCCCGGTGGATCCGGTCGCGGGCCCCTACCCCCTCCTCTCCCAGGCGGGCGGGACCACCGTCGAACTCACCTTCTGCCCGCCCGAGGGCGAAGGCCCCTCCCGCCGCGTCGCCGTCGTCCCCCTGGTCGACGAGCGCCCGCTCCGCTACCAGGACTGGGTCGCCAAACGCCGCGAAGTCGTACGGGAGCTGAGTGCCGGCAAGTGCGGCTACCTGCACATCCCCGACATGGGCGGCTCCGGCTGGGCCCAGTTCAACCGCGACCTGCGGATGGAGGTCTCCCGCCCCGCCCTGATCGTCGACGTACGCGGCAACGCGGGCGGCCACATCAGCGAGCTGGTCGTCGAGAAACTGACCCGCACGATCCTCGGCTGGGACCTGACCCGCCACGCCCAGCCGGTCTCGTACGCCTCCAACGCCCCCCGCGGCCCGGTGGTGGCTCTCGCCGACGAGGCGACCTCCTCCGACGGCGACATGATCACCGCCGTGTTCCGCCTGCTGGAACTGGGCCCGGTGGTGGGCCAGCGGACATGGGGCGGGGTCGTCGGCATGACGGGCCGGCACCGGTTGGGCGACGGCACGGTGATCACGGTGCCGATGAACGCGGCGTGGTTCGACGCGTACGGATGGTCGATCGAGAACCACGGTGTCGAACCGGACCTGGAGGCGCTGCGCACTCCGCTGGACTGGGCGGAGGGCCGGCACGCGGTGCTGGACGACGCGGTGCACATCGCGCTCGAACTCCTGAAGTCCCACCCGGCGTCGACCCCACCGACCTACGAGGACGCCCCGAACCGCGCACGGCCACCGCTGCCGCCGCGATAGGCACCACATCAAAGCCCGTCCGGCAAACACATCAAGCCCGTCCGGCGATTGAGGACAAAAGAAGGGGGCCGGGGGCGTGCCCCCGGTTTCGGGAAGGGGCGGGGTGGGGGAACAGGCCCCGCGCACGCGAAAGGCGCGTCCGGTCTCCCGAACGCGCCCCTCACACCGACGAGTCAGGACTCGTCGTCGTACCGGTCGCGCGCCCCCTGCGCCGCGCCCCGGGCCTTGTCCCGCGCCCCCTGGGCCGTGTCCCGGGCCTTGTCCCGCGCCCGGTCCGACGCAGCGGACGTCCGCCCGCGCGGCTCGCCCTTCTTCTCGCCCGTGTTCTTCTTCGCCTGCTCGGCGAGCTCCTGCGCCTTGTCCTTGAACTGGTCTGCGATACCCATGCTGTTCACTCCTGGGGTGCTCGGGATGCGTTGGGGGGTGACCCCGTTGGGGCCTCGACCAGACTTACACGGCAGGACATCCCACGCATTTCGATCACTTACGCTGCGTGCTCGCACCCCGCGCGACCTCGTCCGCCGCACCTCCGGCGCCCACAAGTCCCTTGCTCACACCATCGAGCCGCGACCCGAACCGCTTCATCTCGCGCTGCCCGGCCACCCCGATGACCGCCGGCAGGTATCCCCGCACCGATTGCATGCCGCGCAGCCACCACTGCGCGTACACGTGTGCCGAACGCCGCTCGATGCCGGCCACGATCCGGTCGACCGCCGGGCCCAGCGGATACGTGCGGTTCGCCGGCCATGGCAGCCGCTGCCGCAACTCCCGCATGACGTCGTCCTCGTCGGCACCCCGCACCATGTCGGTGTCCGTCCAGGACAGGTAGCCGACACCGACCTTCACGCCCCGGTATCCGACCTCCGCCCGCAGACTGTGTGCGAACGCCTCCACGCCCGACTTCGACGCGCAGTACGCGGTCATCATCGGCGCCGGAGCGATCGCGGCGAGCGACGCGATCTGCAGGAAGTAGCCGCGGCTCTCCATCAGTACGGGCAGGAACGCCCGCCCTGTCACCGCGCCGCCGATCAGATTGACCTCGATGACCCGCCGCCACGCCTGCGGGTCGGAGTCGGCGAACGGCCCGCCCGAGGCGACCCCGGCATTGGCGACGACCACGTCGACCTTGCCGAAGCGCTCCTTCACCTCCTGCGCGACCCGTGCCATCGCCACATGGTCGGTGACGTCCGCGTACCAGTGGTCGCTCTCCGCGTGCAGCCGCTCGGAGACCTTCTTCAGCTCGTCCGGCTCCAGGCCGACCAGCGCCAGCTTCGCGCCCCGCGCCGAGAGCTTGCGGGCCAGCAGCTCGCCCACGCCGCGCGCCGCGCCGGTGACGACCACGACCTGTCCTTCGAGACTGCGCCTGCCGCTCATACGACCTCCTCCTCAACAGTGCCACTGACCGCTCCGGTGGCAGCGGTGACATACCCGGCGACCAGTTCCCGGATTTTCGCGGTGACCGCCTCCGGCGCCTCCACCGGTGTCATGTGGCCCATCCCCGCCAACTCGGTGAGCCCCAGGCATTCGGGCAGCGCCGCCGCGAGGGCGCGCGCGTGGACGGGCGGCGTCAGCCGGTCATCCGTACCCGCGATCACGGCGGTCGGCACCCGCAACTCCCGTACGCCCGCGTCGAGATCGAGCTCCGCGAGCACATGCCCCCAGGAGACGCGGGCCGCCCGCGGGCAGGCGTGCACGATCCGGGCACAGCACTCGACCCGCTCCGGGGCCGAACCGGCGCCCATCGTCGCGTACTTGAGGATCCGCTTCGAGACGGGTGTGACCGGCCCGAGCGGGGCCCGCGCCCCGAGGATCGCGCGGGTCATCCGGGTGCGGACCGCACCGGCCCGCATCGGTACGACGAGCGACTCGGCGATCAGCCGCGAACTGCCGGTGCTGCACAGCAGTACGGCTGCCGCGTGCTCGCGCAGCCCGGCCCGCCGCGAGGCGGCCATCAGCGTCATGCCGCCCATGGAGTGCCCGGCGAGCACCGCCTGCTCGCCGGGGGCCAGCGCGGCGGCCAGCACCGCTTCGAGGTCGTCGGCGAGCGCGTCGGTGCTGTACCCCCCGGGGCGGACGGCGGGCGTGCGGCCGTGGCCGCGCTGGTCGTAGGCGACGACCCGGTGGTCTGCCGCCAGGTCCCGGATCTGCTCGGCCCAGAAATGGGTGTTGCAGGTCCAGCCGTGCGCGAGCACGACCGCGGGGGCGCCGTCCGGTCCGTGCAGCTCGACGTGGATGCGGGAGCCGTCGGCGGAGACGGCGGTCAGTTCGCGCGTGGGCACCGGCGGGGCGTCCTCGCTCCGCAGCGGCCGGCTCATCGCGCGGCCTCCTCGGCGACGGCCTTCCCGGCGACGACGGTCTCGGCGGCATCGGTCCTCCGGGGGCGGATGACCTCGTACTCCCCGAGGTCCACCGTCCGTGTCTCCCGGCGGAACTCACCTGTCGTTCCCGGCCAGACCGTGGTGTTGCGCCCGTCTGCGTCCAGATACCAACTGGTGCAGCCACCGGTGTTCCACACGGTCCGCCGCATCCGCTCCTGGACCCGCCGGTTCCACGCCCCGACCGCCGACGTCCGCGCACCGAGCGCGGTCCGCCCGCCCAGGACGTTCAGCTGGCGCAGATAGTCCGCCATGTAGTTCAGCTGGGACTCGATCATCAGGATCATGGACGAGTTCCCGAGCCCCGTGTTGGGGCCGATGATCGTCATCCAGTTGGGGAAGCCCGCCGCGGTCGCGCCCCGCAGCGACTGCATGCCGTCCTTCCAGGACTCGGCGAGCGTGACGCCTTCCGCGCCGACGACCCGGTCGGCGATCGGCATGTCCGTCACATGGAAGCCGGTGCCGAAGATGATCGCGTCGACCTCGGCCTCCGTGCCTCCCCCAGAGACTCCGTCCTGGGAGGTGCCCCCTCCGGCGACGACGGCCCTGCCGCGCACCTCGGTCAGCCCGGAGGCGACCACATCCACATTGGGCTGGGCGAGCGCTGGGTAGTACGTGCTGGAGAGCAGGATCCGCTTGCAGCCGATGCGGTACGAGGGCGTCAGCTTGGCCCGCAGCGCCGGATCCTTGATGGCCCGTGCGATGTTGGACTCGGCCATCCTCTCCACCAGGCCGAGCTCGTCGGGGTGCTTGGTGAAGGCGCTGACCTGCAACTCCCTTATGCCCCACAGCAGTCCACGGCGCGCGGTGCCGGTGAACGGAAGCGCGCGGTGCAGCCACCGCTCGGCGCCGCTGATGTTCCGGTCCATGCGCGGCATGACCCACGGCGGGGTGCGCTGGAACAGGGTCAGCCTGCCGGCCTTCGGCTGGATCGCCGGCACGATCTGGATCGCGGAGGCGCCGGTGCCGACCATGGCGACGCGCTTGCCGGTCAGGTCGTAGTCGTGGTCCCAACGGGCCGAGTGGAAGACCTTGCCGGGGAAGTCGGCGAGACCGGGTATGTCCGGCATCTTCGGGTCGGAGAGCGGGCCGGTCGCGGAGACGACGACATCGGCGACGATCGTGGTCCCGTTCGCGGACTCGATCACCCAGTTCAGCTCGTCGTTGTCCCACCGCATCATGGTCACTTCATGGCCAAGCCTGATGTGCGGGCGCAGCCCGAAGGTGTCGGCGACACGTTCCAGGTAGGCGCGGATGTGCTCCTGCCCGGAGAAGGTGCGCGGCCAGTCCGGGTTGGGGGCGAACGAGAACGAGTAGAGGTGGGACGGTACGTCGCAGGCGCAGCCGGGGTAGCTGTTGTCGCGCCAGGTGCCACCGACGGAGTCGGCCCGCTCCAGGACGACGAAGTCGGTGATGCCTTCGCGGCGCAGCCGGACCGCGGCCCCCAGGCCCCCGAATCCGGATCCGATCACCGCCACTCGTACATGCTCGTGCTGGGCCATGCTGCCGCCTCCCGCGGTACGTCACACGACTCCGCCAGCAATCGCTGGCATCGTTGGGAGAGTAGAGCAGCCCCGTACCGATGGGTAGGGGTCCGGTCAGGGAAAGTTACCGGCGGTACAACATAGGGTGCGGTGGTGGCTGAAGGACGCGAGCACCGCGAATACCGCATGGAGGAGCTGGCCAAGGAGGCAGGCATCCCCGTGCGGACCCTGCGCTTCTACCGGGAGCGCGGTCTGATCGCGCCACCGCGCCGGGAAGGGCGCATCGCCTGGTACGACGACCACCACCTGGCCCGGCTGCGGACCATCGCCGCGCTGCTGGAGCGCGGCCACACCCTCACCGGCATCGCCGATCTGGCCCGCACCTTCGAGAGCGGCCGCGACGTCGCCGAGGTGCTGGGGCTGGGCGAGCCGACCGAGGAGACCCCGGTCCGCCTCACACCCGAACAGCTCGCGGACCACTTCGAGGGCGAGGTCACCCCGGAGAACCTCGCCACCGCCCTGGACCTGGGCTATCTCGCCACCGACGGCGACGAGATCGTGCACATCAGCCGCCGCCTCCTGGAGGTGTCGGCGGAGCTGGTGCGCGAAGGCGTGCCGCTCGCCGCGGTGCTCTCGGCGGGCCGCCGGGTCCGGGAACACGCGGACGCCCTCGCCGAACTCTTCGTACAGGTGCTGCAGGCCCACACCACTCAGACCGGACCGCCCCAACTCCGCCCGCTCGCCCGCGCGGTGGTGGACGCGGAACTCTCGATGGCCTTCGACCGCAAGCTACGCCGCAACGACGACACCCGGCCGAAGCCCTCGGAGCCGGAGACGCCGGAGACGTAGCCCTTGGAGCCGTCGCTCGAAATCGCGTTGCCCGCACCCGTCCCGTGCGTCAGGCTTCCGCCCATGCCCGACAACGATCCGAGCAGTTCACACGGGGTCGCCGCCCTGTTCTCCCGCGGTCGGCTGACCGCGATCCCCCGCAAGCAGGCCCGCCGCGAACAGCTGCTCGTCCACCTCACCCGGACGCTGTTCGAGCCGGACCGCACGTACAGCGAGCGCGAGGTCAACGAGGCACTGCTGACGGTGCACGACGACTACTCGGCGCTGCGCCGCTATCTGGTGGTGGCGGGCCCGCTGACCCGCCCCAAGGACGGCAGCAGCTACCGCCGCACCCTTACAGGTTGAAGACGGCCGTCACGGGCGCGTGGTCGCTCCACCGTTCCTCGTGACTGGCGGCCTTCTCGACGTACGCCTTCACGGCCTTCGTTGCGAGGCCAGGCGAACTGACAATAAGATCAATGCGCCAGCCCGTGTCGTTGTCGAAGGCCCGCCCCCGGTAGGACCACCAGGAGTACGGCCCTTCCTCGTCGGGGTGGAGCGCCCGCACCACATCGACGTATGCGGCCTCGTCGAAGACCCGGGTCAGCCACTCCCGCTCCTCCGGCAGGAAGCCGGAGTTCTTCTTGTTGCCCTTCCAGTTCTTCAGGTCGACCTCCTGGTGGGCGATGTTCCAGTCGCCGCACACCAGCACCTCGCGACCGCCGGCCGCAGCCCGCGCCCCGAGTCCCTTGAGGTACGACAGGAAGGCGCCCATGAAGCGCTCCTTCTCGTCCTGCCGCTCCGTGCCGACCTCACCGGAGGGCAGGTACAGGCTCGCCACCGTCACACCGGGCAGGTCGACCTCGACGTACCGGCCGCTGTCGTCGAACTCCTCGCTTCCGGCGTCCCCGAACCCGCCGAACCCGATCTGCACCCGCTCCGGCGCCCGGCGCGTGTAGAGCGAGACCCCGGCCCGTCCCTTGGCAGCCGCCGGTGCGTGGACGGCGTGCCAGCCGTCGGGCTCGCGCACCTCGTCGGCGAGCTGGTGCGGCTCCGCACGCACCTCCTGCAGGCAGATCACATCGGCATCGGTCTGCGCCAGCCACTCGGTGAAGCCCTTCTTCGCGGCGGCGCGGAGCCCGTTCACATTTACGCTGGTCACGGTGAGCATCCCGGCACAATACCGATGACGAGTCGACGCATACATGTACCATATTTCGCATGTATATCCAGCCGCGCTCCTTCGACCACCCCGACGCCGTCAAACTCAACGACGAGGTGCAGCTCGAGTACGCCGAGCGCTACGGGGACGAGGGCGATGTCACACCGCTCGACCCGTCGATGTTCCGGCCGCCGAACGGCCTGTATCTGCTCGCCTACGACGAGTCGGGCGCACCGGTCGCCACCGGCGGCTGGCGCGCGCAGGACCGGAACGACGAGGGCTACTCGGACGGCGACGCCGAGCTCAAGCGGATGTTCGTGACCCGGGAGGGCCGCGGGCAGGGGCTGGCCCGCCGTATCCTCGCCGCTCTCGAAGCGGACGCACGGGCGGCGGGCCGCACCCGGATGGTGCTGGAGACCGGCGACCAGCAGCCGGAGGCGATCGCGCTGTACACCTCCAGCGGCTACACCCCCTGCGAGAAGTTCGGCTACTACCGCATGTACGAGAGCAGCCGCTGCTTCGCCAAACCACTCCAGGAGTCGTGATCCGGGCCCTGTTTGAGCCCGGCGGCGGACACCGACCCGGCCGCGGACAACGTCGTGCCCCGTTCCCTCACCGCACGCGGGCAACACCCGCCCCTCACCGCACGCGGGCAACACCCGCATAGAACCCGCTGCGTTCGTTCTCGGCAGCCAGTCGTAGACGCGCGCCGGGTGGGATTTGCCGGTGTCGATCTGGGGCATGGGCGGGCCGGCCGTCACAGGACGCTCCTCCGTACGGGGAATCGCGGGCAGGGGGCTGCGCCTCAATCCTTCCGCAAGATGTCCGCAAGGGAAGCATCGAATGGGCCGAACCGCCCTGGGGATCAAGCCGTCTTGGAAACGACGAAGTCCCGCCCGATCTTTCGATCGGACGGGACTTCGTCGTGCGGTGGACCGTTCACGGGTGGGTCTGAGCTGGGAAAACGGGGACGTCCCACGGAGGCTTCCCAGGGCTGAGAAGATCATTTCCCAGCTGGTTGCAAAGTGCATGCAGTGGCCCGCATCTCGCCGTCATCCCGCGTGGGGACGCCGACGGGCGGCAGAAAATCAGCATCGTGTACGCCGTCGAGCGACTGCCAGACCTCGTACGGGGATGTCTGCCGAGATCTGGTTCGGTCCGCCCGCTGCCAGTTTGTGTCCGAAGGACTCGGCTCGGCGACTGCTCAGGCCATGGCCTCACGAAGGAGAGCATGCGCGAGGTCGGTTTTCTGCAACTTTCCTGACCATGTGACAGGTTGCTGGATGGTCGGGCAGTATCTGTGCTTGTGCCGCCCGGCCCGGGGTCCGCGTCGCGTGAGGACCTCCTCACGCTGATCTGGCCCACCGCGAGACCGAACTTGCGGAGTCGAGCGCGGGAAGCGACTGCACATGTCATTGGCTCTGTGCACACAAGGCTGCGCGCAGAGCACGTTGTCCTCTTCGTAAGGTGCAGCGGATCTGGGGGGCAAATGATGAACCACGCAGCGGACGAGCTCGAACCGTCTCGGCTCCAGAAGGCCGTCGAGACGATCGCCATCACACCGGAGACGGCCACCAAGCTAGTGGGTGGTTACCGAGCGACTTTCGAGGCCAAGTTCAAGCGGGAGCCCGAGAGCCTGGAGGACAAGCGCCGGATCGCCGCCAAGATCATTGGCCGGTACTCCAAACTTTCGGCAGCCGCCGGGGCGGTCACCGCAGCCCCGAGTGTGATTCCGGGGGTCGGGACCGCGGTCGCAGTCCTGGGCGGTGGTGTCACTGACATCGCCGCGACACTCAAGCTCCAGATCGGCATGTGCATGTGCCTGGTTGAGGTGTACGAGACCGAGCTGAGCAGTGAGGACAAGAAGCACCTCGCCTTCGTCCTCGCGTTGGCGGGTTCGGCAGAACAGATGGCGGCGAAGGGTGGTAAGGCAGCGGTACTGAAGATCGCCGAGAAGTTGGTCTACCAGTACCTGAAAGGGCCCGCCTTGATCACGATCAAGCAGTTGTTCAAGCGGGTGTCCATCACCTTCACCCAGAAGGCGATGGCTAAGGCGATACCAGCCGGCGTCGGTGTCGCTTTCAGTAGCTCGACCAACTACGTCCTGACGACAGTAGTGGGCAAGGTCGCCGTCGCAGTCCTGGCCAAAGATGTGAAGTAGCAACGGTGCATCGGATCCGGTTCCGCCGGCTCAGCTGGCCAGACCGGACCAGCCCCTATCTCGAACGTTTTCCGCGTCCGTGTGGACCGAGCTGAGACTCCACCGCAAACTGCCCCACCGGCTGGCCAGCAGTCATTCCGCTCGGTCGATCACCCCCTGAACACCTGCTCGTGAAAAGCATGAACCTCATGTCGTCATGCGCGTTCGGCATGCTCGCCACCTCCTCTGCCCCCGGTGTCTCAGGAGGGACCGGAGCACAGTTACCGCCGGATAGGAGTCGCTCAGACCATTCCGGTACGCCGCCAGGCGCCCCGTCCAGGTATGGGCGGCCAGGTCTGCGGCTGCGGTCGGCGGGAGCATGCGCGCTCAAGCGCGGACAGGGACCAGGACAGCGTCAGTGCGCTCTACAGACATGCAGGAAGCCCGTGCACCGGCCAGCGGTCGCTCGTCCTCCAGAGAAGGGCGCTTACACATGGCCAAGGGCGCAATCAGACTTCCCGAGATCGACAAGGACTGTGCCCTACCGGCCAACTGACGTCCCAGACCTCGACCGTGCGTCCATACCGTTGACGCCGACACCCGCGCCGGTGCGGTTCGCCCGTCAGCTGATCGTCTCCAAGGGGCCGATCCGCGAAAACCAGCCGCGCGACCGAGCACGGGCGAACGCACTAATGGGTCGGAAAGCCGGACTGTGTCGGTATCAGGTGATAGACCTCCAGTATGGCTGGCATTCAACACCTATCGATGAGGGTTCCGTGGCGGGACCGGCCCTGGGACCAGTTCATCTGCGACGATCCATTAGGGAACTCGTCGTGTACGTTGCTCACCGCGATCAGCAAGGGACGGGACGACCCGTTCGAAGTCGCCCACGCAGGTGCCGGGATCGACGTACTCGATCATAACCAGCTCCCCTGTCTCAGTGAGCGCGCGACGTTCATGTCCCCCCTCGGCTACACGGTCGTCAAGCAGCATCCGTACCAACACAACCGTGCGCTGCGGGGAAAGCTCCACGACACCCACGTCACGCTCCCTGGCTACGCCTTCGAGGCGGTTCCCTTCCGCTGGATGAATTGAGGTTCCCCCGCTGTGCGGGAAGTGCTGATCAGCTGGTCAGAAGGGGTTGGCGGGGTTTCAGGTTCGCTCGTTCGGTCGTTGCCTGGTCGGCG
>NZ_JBICXB010000017.1:0-113423 GCF_043200055.1 Streptomyces sp. NPDC048496
ACACCACGTGATCATTCCGGGGCCGTCGCCATGCCCGGAAGGCAGATCGCGACCGTCACGCTTCACGCATGACCGGCCACCCGACAGGCTCTGAGACGGTCCAGCACGACATGGCGGTGATCTCCCGGCAGCTCCACTGTGACGCCGTTCGTATCTCCGGGCGAGAGCCTGAACGGCTGAGCATCGCTGCCCGACACGCTGCAGACGCTGGCCTTGAGGTCTGGTTCGCCCCCTTTCCCGTGGACCTTCCCCCCGACCAGTTGCTCTCGTTCTTCGGCGACTGCGCCCGTCGGGCCGAAGCCGTACGGGAGGCTGGCGCCGATGTGGTGTTCGTTGCCGGCTGCGAGATCAGCGCGTTCTGCGACGGCTTCATCCCGGGCGATACCTACGGCGACCGCCTGCGGGCCATGGCCGCCGCCGACATGGAGTGGTGGTCCTCCCTCGGGCCGGTGCAGGAGCGCCTCAACGACTTCCTTGCCCAAGTCGCCGCGACCGTCCGCACGCACTTCGGCGGGCGGGTCACGTACGCTTCCGCTCCCTGGGAGTTCGTCGACTGGCATCCGTTCGACCTCGTCGGTATCGATGCCTACCGGGCCGCCTACAACGCCGACAGCTTCCGGGACGAGCTGCGTGGGCACCTCGCCCACGGCAAGCCCGTCGCGGTGACCGAGTACGGAACCTGCGCATACCAGGACGCGGGAGAGCGCGGCGGCATGGCCTGGCAGGTGCCGCACGGCGCGGCACCGGACGAGGAAGAGCAGGTGCGCTACTTCAACGAGCTGCTGGACATCTTCGAGGAGGAAGGCGTGGACACCGCGCTCTGGTTCACCTTCGCCGGTTACAGCAGGTCCGGGGAGCAAGACCTTGGCTCCTACGGCGTCGTCCGGATGCTCGACGAGACCCGCTGGGAACCGAAGAAGGTATTCCACACGATGGCGGCCAGGTACCAACGTAGCTGAAGCGCCAAGTCCCCCCGAGCCCGCCGGGCTCGGGGCGTGCACTCGGCCCGCCGTACGGCGCAGGGTGCGGAGGATCAGTTCTCGGAGGCTGCGTCGCCGGTCGGGGGGTCACCGGCAATCCGCTCATGGTGCCGGATCACTTCGGCGATGATGAAGTTCAGGAGCTTCTCGGCGAAAGCGGGGTCGAGTTTCGCGTTCTCGGCGAGGCGGCGCAGGCGCGCGATCTGTTCGGTTTCGCGGGTCGGGTCGGCCGGGGGCAGTTTGTGGTTCGCCTTGAGATGCCCGACCTGCTGGGTGCACTTGAAGCGCTCGGCGAGCATGTGGACAACAGCAGCGTCGATGTTGTCGATGCTTTCGCGGAGCCGGTTCAGTTCCGCGCGTACGGACTCGTCGATGTCGCTCGGGGTCATGGTCGTCGAGCTTACGGCCTCCGCCGCGACAGGGAGTGGTCTCCCCGTCGCGGAGGAGGCTGTCAGACGCCCGGGGTCCACGCGGTGATCGTCGGTGGGTGTTCGGGGTCGGGGACCTGGTCGCTCCAGCCGCCGGGAACGGCGCGGCCCTGTTGTTCGCGGAAGCGGACGGGGGCGGTGCCGACGCGGCGGGCGAAGAGGCGGGAGAAGTAGGCGGGGTCGTCGTAGCCGACGCGGCGGGCGACCGCGGCGACGGGCAGGTCGGTTGCGGCGAGGAGTTCTTTCGCTCGGCCGAGGCGGATACCGAGGAGGTAGTCCTTGGGGCTGCAGCCGGCGCCGCGGCGTACGGCGGTGCGCAGTTCGGCGGGGGTCATGCTGTGGCGGGCCGCGTGTTCGGCGACGGAGAGGGGCTGGAATGCGTCGCGGGCGAGGGCCTGGAGGACGGGGTCGCCGTCGGGGCTGACGTCGGCGCGGGCGCGGCGCAGGGCGACGAGGAGTTCGTGGACGGCGGCGCCGGTCTCGACTTCGAGGAGGGGATTGCCGCGTCTGGCGGCGCGGACCATGCGGCTGACGGCGGCGCGTGGTCCTGCGGTGTCGGCGAGGGGGACGAGGGGGCGGTCGGGTTCGATGTAGCCGAGTTCGGTGTAGGTGGTGGTGGCGGGGCCGGTGAAGTCGACGAAGGCTTCGTCCCAGCCGGTGCCGGGGTCGGCGCCGTAGTGGTGCGGGGTGCCGGGGGTGAGCCAGATGAGGCTGGGGGCGGTGACGGGTATGCGGCGGCCGTCGGGGCCGCTGAACCAGCCGCTGCCGGAGTTGATGACGACGGCGACGTGGTGGTCGAGGGTGCGGGGGCCGACGGTGGGCAGGGCGCCGTGTTGCAGGCCGACGCCCAGGCAGGCGAGGCCGAGGCGGTGATGGAGCGGGCTGGGCGTGAAGAATCGCATCCAGGTGTGGTACGTCGACATCGGCTTTCCTTCCTCCGCTCGGCTCGGCCGGGCTCGACTCCGCCGGGTTCGCTTCGGCTCGGTCGGCTGCGGTGACCTGCGCATTGTGTCCAAACAGCAGTGATCTTTGTCCATGGACCGGCTGTACGCCAGGGGGCGAGGGTGGATGGGACATTCCTCCCGGGTTCGCCCGCTCCGTGGTGCGTGCCGTTGTGCGGCCCCGGGGTGTGCGGGCCCGGGGGTGGGACCGGTGCAACAGGAGAGTACGAGCACGATGGCTGATTTCACCGTGGGGGACGACCACTTCCGGCTCGACGGGAAGCCTGTACGCCTGCTGTCGGGGGCGCTGCACTATTTCCGGGTGCACGAGGCGCAGTGGGATCACCGGCTGTCGATGCTGCGGGCGATGGGCCTGAACTGTGTGGAGACGTACGTTCCGTGGAATCTGCATGAGCCGGAGCCCGGGGTGTGCCGGGATGTGGCGGCTCTCGGCCGGTTCCTGGATGCGGCGCACCGGGCTGGGCTGTGGGCGATCGTGCGCCCGGGTCCGTACATCTGTGCCGAGTGGGAGAACGGCGGGTTGCCCGCGTGGGTGACGGGCCGGTTCGGGCGG
This sequence comes from Streptomyces sp. NPDC048496, assembly GCF_043200055.1. NCBI lineage: Bacteria > Bacillati > Actinomycetota > Actinomycetes > Kitasatosporales > Streptomycetaceae > Streptomyces > Streptomyces sp. NPDC048496. The sequence goes on from NZ_JBICXB010000017.1 coordinate 2,924, forward strand.
CGGGTGCGGACGCGTGATGCCGGGTATCTGGAGGCGGTCGAGCGGTGGTTCGCCGAGTTGTTGCCGCAGGTGGTGGTGCGGCAGATCGACCGCGGCGGCCCGGTGGTCATGGTTCAGGTGGAGAACGAGTACGGGAGCTACGGCACCGATCAGGTCTATCTGGGGCGGCTGGCGGAGGTGCTGCGCGGGCACGGGGTGAGCGTGCCGCTGTTCACCTCGGACGGGCCGGAGGACCACATGCTGACGGGTGGTTCCGTGCCGGGGTTGCTGGCGACGGCGAATTTCGGCTCGGGGGCGCGTGAGGCGTTCGAGGTGCTGCGCCGGCATCAGCCGGAGGGTCCGCTGATGTGTATGGAGTTCTGGTGCGGCTGGTTCGAGCACTGGGGTGCGGCGCGGGTGGTCCGGGATCCGGCGGAGGCCGCCCAGGCGCTGCGGGAGATTCTGGAGTGCGGGGCATCGGTGAATATCTACATGGCGCACGGGGGGACGAATTTTGCGGGCTGGGCGGGGGCGAACCGCTCGGGTCCGCTGCAGGACCAGGATTTTCTGCCGACGGTGACGTCGTACGACTACGATGCGCCGATCGACGAGTACGGGCGGCCGACGGAGAAGTTCTGGCTGTTCCGGAAGGTCCTGGCGGAGTTCGCGGACGGTCCGCTCCCGGAGCTGCCGCCGGAGCCGGCCGGGCCCCCGGCGCCGGTGCGGGCGGAGCTGACCGGGTGGGCGCCGCTGTCTGTGGTGCTGGACGTGCTGGGCGACCCGGAACGGGCGGAGTCCGGTGTTCCGCCGACGTTCGAGGAGCTGGGCGTGGACCGGGGCCTGGTGCGGTACGAGGTCGCCGTTCCGGGTTTGCGACGCCCGTATGCGCTGGGTGTGACCGGGCTCCGGGACCGGGCGGTGGTGTATGTGAACGGGGTCCGGGAAGGCGTGCTGACCGGCGAGAGCGCCACCCTCGACGAGCCGGTGGCCGGGCCCGCGTCGGTCGAGCTGTGGGTGGAGTCGCTGGGCCGGGTCAATTACGGGCCGCGGCTGGCTGAGCCGAAGGGCATCACGGGCGGCGTCCGGCACGAGCGGCAGTATCTGCACGGGGTGCGGGCGCGGGCGCTGCGGCTGGCCGCTTTCGAGGAGCCGGGTGCGGTGGACGCGGTGCCCTTCGGGGCTGTCGCCGGGAGGGGTCGCGCCGGGCTGTACCGGGGTTCGTTCGAGTCGGCGGTTCCGGGGCGCGCGGGTCTTCCGGATCATGCGGGGATCGAACTGCCGGGCTGGACGCGCGGGTTCGTCTGGGTGAACGGTTTCTGTCTGGGCCGGTACTGGTCGGCGGGTCCGCAGCGGACGCTGTATGTGCCGGGTCCGGTTCTGCGGGAGGGCGTCAACGAGGTGTGGGTGCTGGAGGTGGAGTGCGCCGGGGATCCGTGGGTGGAGCTGGGTCCGGGTGTGCCCGTCCGGACGGGCACACCCGGGGGTGCTCAGGGCTGATGCGGTGGGGCCGGTCGGGGCGTCCGGGTGTGGCTGCCGCGGAGGCGATGGTCGCGGCGAAGGCCGACACCTCTCTGTACACCCCGGGGTGGCCGGGTTCGGCGCAGCCCCGGCCCCGGCTGACGATGCCGGCCTGGATCCAGGCTCCGGCACCGTCCTTGCGGAACGTGGGGCCGCCGGACTCGCCCTGGCGGGTGTCGGCGCCACCGGTGTCGCAGGGCCTCGAAAGCCCACTCCCTGTCACGGGGCAGGCCGTTACAGTGGAAGCCGGTTGAGCGTCACGGATGGGGGTGCGAACGTGGCGGACGGCGGCCCGGTGGTGCATGGCTTCCCTCATCTGGACATCGTCCGGTCCGCGATCACCGCGCTGTACCGGAGGCTGTCGTACGACGGTGTGCGCAGGTACGCTCCGAGCCTGTTGCCTGCCGACGCGGCCTTCTCCGACCAGGACGATCTGCATCTGGGGGCGCAGCGCGTGGCGCGGGCGATGGTCCGGCATCTGCATCTGCCGGATGCCCGCATGATCGTCGGGTTCCGGGCGATGGAGCATGCGGGAAGTGTCGAACTCGCGGCGGGGCCCGAGTATTTCGTCGAGCTCAACGACCGTTTTCGCACTCATCGCAGGGACATCGGTGCGGCGCTGTCGCACGAGGTGATGCATGTGCTGTTGCACCGGCTGGGTCTGGAGTTCTCCGGTACGCGGGACAACGAGATCCTGACGGACACGGCGGCGGCGTATCTGGGGGCAGGCTGGCTGCTGCTCGACGCGTTCCGGGAGGACGCCGCCTCCAGTCAGAAGCTCGGCTATCTCACTCCGGAGGAGTTCGGGTATGTGCTGGCCAAGCGGGCGTTGGTGTTCGACGAGGATCCGTCGCCGTGGTTCACGAGTCCGCAGGCGTATACGGCGTACGTGAGGGGGCGGGCGCTGGCGCTGCGGGACGGGCAGCAGCCTCCGCTGGCGGCGGCGGGCTGGGCCGGCCGGCACCGTTACGCGAAGGACCGGCGGTACGCCCAGGACCATGCGGGGGCCGCCGCGACCCCGGGGGTCCCGTACCGGTTCGAGGAGGGTCCGGGGGGTTGGCGGGTCTCGTTCACCTGCCCGACCTGCCACCAGCGCATCCGGGTACCGGTCCGCGGCCGGGTGCGGGCGCGGTGCGGGTTGTGCCGCACGGTGCTGGACTGCAATACCTGAGCCCGTCGGGGCCCTCGGTCGTAGAGTCGATGGGTGGCAGAAGATCCGATGACGGACACGCAGAACCTGTTCGAGGCCCTGTACGAGGGTGAGGACGCCGTCGTGCGGCTGCTGCGCGCGGGGGTGCCTGCCGAGTCGGTCGACGAGAACGGTGCGACGGCGCTCTATCTGGCGGCGGTGTCGGACCGGCCGGGTGTGGTGCGGCTGCTGCTGGCGGCGGGCGCCGATCCGGACCGGGCGTGCGGGCCCGAGGCGGGCGATCTGCCGATCTGCGGGGCGGCGTGCGGCGGGCACACGGAGGTGGTCGAGGCGCTGCTGGCGGCCGGGGCGCAGCCGGATCTGCGGGAGCAGTTCGGGTTCACGGCGCTGCGGTGGGCGGTGGGTCTGGGTCATGCGCGGACCACGGAAGTGCTGCTCGCCCATGGGGCGGACCCCGGTCTGCCGGGACCGGGGCCGGGGTATGAACCGCCGCTGGTGTTCGCGGTGCGGCGCGGGTCGCTGGAGACCGTGCGGGCGCTGCTGCGGTACGGGGCGGGTGCGCGGGCCGGGGCGCTGGAGGAGGCGTTGCGGGAGGCGCGCCGGATGCTTGCGCTGGATGTGGAGCAGGAGATGCGGCGCGCGCTTCGGGAGATGTACGGGGACGGGCCGGGGGTGGTGGTGCGCCGTACGCCGGTGGACGGCGGGGAGACGGTGGCCGTCGAACTGGTGCGGGACGGGGTGCCGTTCGCGGGGCAGGAGCAGCAGACGGGGCACGGTGCGATCGCCACGGTCCTGGAGGGGGAGCTGGGTCTGCGGACGCCGTACGCGGAGCTGGCGGCGCGGGCGCTGCGCGGCGGGAACCCGGAGCTGGACAACTGGCACGAGGCGGTCGAGGTGCTGTGGCGGCGGGGCGACGAGGAGACGTTCCAGGCGGGCGCCGCGTGGTGCGCGGGCGACGGTGAGCCGTTGCGGCAGGCGTTCGGTGCGGATGTGCTGGCCCAGCTCGGTTTCCGCGCCGGGTCGAAGCCTTTTGCCGCCCGTTCGGTTCCGCTGCTGCGGAAGCTGGCGCGGGAGGCGGCGGATACGGAGCTGATCCAGTCGGCGGTGCTGGGGCTGGGGCACCATGGGGATCCGGTGGCCCTGCCGGAGGTGCTGCGGCATGCGGGGAATCCGGAGCGGGTGGTGCGCCGTGCGGTGACGCTGGCGCTGTTCGACCTGGTTTCCGGCGACCATGCGGAGGGGGTCGCGGCGCTGGTGGGGCTGAGCCGGGACACCGATGCGGAGGTGCGGGACTGGGCTACGACGGCGCTGGCCGCGCTGGACGCGGACACACCGGTGCTCCGCGCGGCGCTGGCGGAGCGGCTGGACGACGCGGATCCGGACACGGTCGCGGAGGCGGCACAGGGCCTGGCGCGGCGTCAGGACCCGCGGGCGGTACCGGTGTTGGAGCGGTTGCTGCAGGAGTCGGAGCCGGACGGTTATGCGTGGGCGGTGGCTGTCGACGCGGCGGCGTGCGTGGCGGACGGCCCGGTCAGGGAGCGTCTGGAACGGATGTGTCCGCGCCTGCCGTGAGCGGCGCGGTGACGAGTGGGCAGCGGGTGCCCGAGTGATGGTCGGCATGCACGTGTTGCGGTGGATGCGCGGGGAGCGGGTTCGGCGCCCGCGGCCATCCGGTTGACCAGGTCCGGCTCGCGCAGCAGCGGTCTCCGTTTCCGGGGGTGGGATGGGTTCCGGCCCTCGGCGGCGGGCGGGGCGGGGCTGAGGTCCGGACAGGCCGGTGCGGGGAGCGGAACCGCTTTCGGAGCGGCCCCGCCCTACCGCGCCCCGTACACCGGCTCCGCCGGTACCGTTTGCGCCAGCAGCTTCCGGGTGGCCTCCCCCGCCTCCGCGGGCGCCCATCGTGCCCCCCGGTCCGTGGTGGGTCCGGGGCGCCAGCCCTCCATCACGGTGATGCGGCCTCCCTCCGCCTCGAAGACCCGTCCGGTCACTCCGTCGCTCGCGTCCGAGCCCAGCCACACCACCAGGGGTGACACGTTCTCCGGGGCCATCGCGTCGAATGCCCCGGTCCCCTCCCCCGGAGCCGCCATCGTCGCCGCGAACGTCTGCTCGGTCATCCGGGTCCGGGCCGCCGGGGCGATGGCGTTGACCTGGACGCCGTACCGGCCCATTTCCGCCGCGGCGACCAGGGTCAGGCCGACGATCCCGGCTTTCGCCGCGGCGTAGTTGCCCTGGCCGACGCTGCCGAGCAGGCCCGCGCCGGAGCTGGTGTTGATCACCCGGGCGGCTGGGGTGCGGCCCGCCTTGGTCTCGGCCCGCCAGTGTGCCGCCGCGTGTTTGAGGGTCAGGAAGTGGCCTCTCAGATGGACTCGCAGCACCGCGTCCCAGTCGTCCGCGTCCAGGTTGACGAGCATGCGGTCGCGCAGGAATCCCGCGTTGTTGACGAGTGTGTCCAGCCGCCCGAACGCGTCCAGTGCGGTCGCGATCAGCGAGGACGCGCCCTCCGGCGTCGCGATGTCTCCTCCGTGGGCCACCGCCTCGCCGCCTGTGGCGATGATCTCGTCGACGACGTCCCGGGCCGGTCCGGCGGACCCTCCGTCGCCGTCGGGTCCGACGCCCAGGTCGTTGACCACGACCTTCGCTCCCTCGGCGGCGAATGCCAGCGCGTGGGCCCGGCCGAGCCCGCGCCCGGCGCCCGTCACGATGACGACGCGTCCGGCGCAGATCCGGGTGTCGTGTGCGTCGCTGCTTGCGGTCATCTCACATCTCCTTGTTGGCGATGCGGGGGAAGGCTGCTACCTTCCACCTAACAAATGTTTGGTGGAAAGGTAGCTGATCCGCTCATGGGTGTCTCCACCTCCAGCCCCGCCACAGGCATTTCCGTCGTCACCGTCGACTGTCCGCCCGTCAACGCACTGCCCGTTCAGGGCTGGTACGACCTCGCCGACGCACTCCGCGCCGCGGGCCGCGATCCCGAGGTCCGGTGCGTCGTCCTGGCCGCCGCCGGGCGCGGCTTCAACGCGGGTGTCGACATCAAGGAGATGCAGCGCGACGCCGGGCACGACGCCCTGATCGGCGCCAACCGCGGCTGCTTCGAGGCCTTCGCCGCGGTGTACGAGTGCGAGGTGCCGGTCGTCGCCGCGGTGAACGGCTTCTGCCTCGGCGGTGGCATCGGTCTCGTCGGGAACGCCGACGCGATCGTGGCGAGCGACGACGCGACGTTCGGTCTGCCGGAACTGGACCGGGGTGCGCTCGGCGCCGCGACCCATCTCGCCCGGCTCGTCCCCCAGCACCTGATGCGCGCGCTGTACTACACCTCGCGCACCGCCACGGCCGCCGAGCTGCACGCCCACGGCTCCGTCTGGAAGGTCGTCCCGCGCACCGAACTCATGCACAGCGCGATGGAGTTGGCTGGGGAGATCGCCCGTAAGGACGGGCATCTGATCCGGCTCGCCAAGGCCGCCATCAACGGCATCGACCCGGTGGACGTACGCCGCAGCTACCGCTTCGAGCAGGGCTTCACCTTCGAGGCCAACCTCAGCGGCATCGCCGGCCGCGTCCGTGACACCTTCGGCAAGGAGGCACGACCGTGACCGGCAAGACCATGACGGCCGAGGAGGTCGTCTCCCGGCTCAGCAGCGGCATGACGATCGGCATCGGGGGCTGGGGCTCGCGCCGCAAGCCGATGGCCCTGGTACGGGCACTGCTCCGGTCCGGGATCACCGATCTCACCGTGATCTCGTACGGTGGCCCCGACGTCGGCCTGCACGCCCACGGCTCCGTCTGGAAGGTCGTCCCGCGCACCGAACTCATGCACAGCGCGATGGAGTTGGCTGGGGAGATCGCCCGTAAGGACGGGCATCTGATCCGGCTCGCCAAGGCCGCCATCAACGGCATCGACCCGGTGGACGTACGCCGCAGCTACCGCTTCGAGCAGGGCTTCACCTTCGAGGCCAACCTCAGCGGCATCGCCGGCCGCGTCCGTGACACCTTCGGCAAGGAGGCACGACCGTGACCGGCAAGACCATGACGGCCGAGGAGGTCGTCTCCCGGCTCAGCAGCGGCATGACGATCGGCATCGGGGGCTGGGGCTCGCGCCGCAAGCCGATGGCCCTGGTACGGGCACTGCTCCGGTCCGGGATCACCGATCTCACCGTGATCTCGTACGGTGGCCCCGACGTCGGCCTGCTCGCCGCCGCCGGAAAGATCCGCACGCTGGTCGCGGCCTTCGCCACGCTCGACTCGATCCCGCTCGAACCGCACTTCAGGGCGGCCCGCCAGCGCGGCGCCTTCGAGCTGAGGGAGATCGACGAGGCGATGTTCATGTGGGGACTGCACGCCGCCGCGAACCGGCTGCCGTTCCTGCCGGTCCGGGCGGGCATCGGCTCGGATGTCATGCGGGTCAACCCCGGTCTGCGTACGGTGCGTTCACCGTACGAGGACGGCGAGGAGTTCGTCGCGATGCCGGCCCTGCGGATGGACGCGGCGCTGGTCCACCTGAACCGCGCCGACCGGTCCGGAAACGGCCAGTACCTCGGGCCGGACCCGTACTTCGACGACCTGTTCTGCGAGGCCGCCGACACCGCGTACGTCTCCTGCGAACGGCTCGTGGAGACCACCGAACTGACCGCGGAGGCCGCCCCGCAGACCCTGCTCGTCAAGCGGCACTCGGTCACCGGCGTCGTCGAGACCCCGAACGGCGCGCACTTCACCTCCTGCGCCCCCGACCACCCGCGCGACGAGGCGTTCCAGAGGGCGTACGCCACCGCGGCGGCGGACCCGGACGCCTGGGCGGCGTTCACCGGCCGGTTCCTGCCGGCGGACGGTGACGAGAAGAGCTACCAACTGGCCGTCCGGACCTGGCACGAGGAGCAGAAGTGACGACGACCCCCGGGCCCCGGGCCATCACCCGGGCCGAGTACTGCGTGATCGCCTGCGCGGACGCCTGGCGCGACAACGGCGAGGTCCTCGCCAGCCCGATGGGCCTGATCCCGTCCCTCGGCGCCCGCCTCGCCAAGCGCACCTTCTCGCCCGATCTGCTGCTCACCGATGGTGAAGCGATGATCGTCGACCTCGACGGCACGCCCGAGGGATGGCTGCCGTACCGCCGGCACCTCGCCATGGTCACCGGCGGCAAGCGGCACGTGATGATGGGCGCCGGCCAGATCGACCGGTTCGGCAATCAGAACATCTCCTGCATCGGCGACTGGGAACAACCGGCCCGTCAGCTGCTGGGCGTCCGCGGCGCTCCCGTCAACACCCTCAACAATCCAGTCAGTTACTGGGTTCCCAAGCACTCCCCCCGGGTGTTCGTCGAGCGCGTCGACATGATCAGCGGGGTCGGCTACGACAGTGCGGCGGCCGCCGGACCGTCGGCGACCCGCTACCACCGCATCCCACGCGTCGTCACCGACCTCGGTGTCCTCGACTTCGCGACCCCGGACCGCTCGATGCGCCTCGCCTCGCTGCACCCCGGCGTCACCGTCGGCACGGTGCGCGCGGCGACCGGCTTCGCGCTGACGATGGCCGACGACGTCCCGTGCACCCGCGAGCCGACCGCCGGCGAACTCCGGCTGATCCGCGAGGTCATCGACCCGATGGGCACACGCGACCGCGAGGTCGGCAGCTGATGGACGCGACGGATCCGATGCGCACCCCGCTCACCGAGCTCGTCGGCGTGCGCCACCCGATCGTGCAGACCGGCATGGGCTGGGTCGCCGGTCCCCGCTTGGTCTCCGCCACCGCCGAGGCGGGTGCGCTCGGCATTCTCGCCTCGGCGACGATGACCGCGGAGCAGCTGCGCGCAGCGGTACGGGAGGTCAAGTCCCGTACGCGGGCGCCGTTCGGAGTCAATCTGCGGGCCGACGCCGGTGATGCGCGCGACCGGGTACGGATCATCATCGACGAGGGTGTGAAGGTCGCGTCGTTCGCGCTGGCCCCGTCGAAGGAGCTGATCGCGGAGCTGAAGGACGCGGGGGTGGTCGTCGTCCCGTCGGTCGGTGCCCGGCGCCACGCCGAGAAGGTCGCGGCGTGGGGTGCGGACGCGGTGATCGTGCAGGGCGGCGAGGGCGGCGGGCACACGGGCGACGTGGCGACGACGGTGCTGCTGCCGCAGGTGGTGGACGCGGTGGACATCCCGGTGATCGCGGCGGGCGGCTTCCATGACGGCCGCGGTCTGGTCGCGGCGCTGGCGTACGGGGCGGCGGGCATCGCGATGGGTACGCGGTTCCTGCTGACGTCCGACTCGACGGTCCCGGACGCGGTGAAGGCACGCTATCTGGCGGCGGGCGTCAAGGACGTCACGGTCACGACGGCGGTGGACGGGCTGCCGCACCGGATGCTGCGTACGGAGATGGTCGCCGGGCTGGAGAACGCGGGCCGCACCAGGGCGCTGGCCCAGGCGGTGCGCCGGGCCGCGGGCTTCAGACGGATCTCGGGGCTGAGCTGGTCCCGGATGGTGCGCGACGGCATGGCGCTGAAGCACGGCAGGGACCTGTCGTGGAGCCAGGTGCTGCTGGCGGCGAACACACCGATGCTGCTGAAGGCGTCGATGGTCGACGGCCGGACGGATCTGGGTGTGATGGCGTCGGGTCAGGTGGCGGGCCTGATCGAAGACCTGCCGAGCTCCGCGGAGCTGGTGGAACGGGTGATGGAGGAGGCGCGGGAAGTACTGAAGGGGCTGCCTCGGGTGTAGGGGCGGGGGCGGGGTACCCAGGTCCGTCCGGGGCCGCTCCATGGTGCGGAACGAAAGAGCCGGACAGGCGGATGGATCCAGCCTGTCCGGCGACCCCGGACCGGGGTCCGGGGCGGAGCCCCGGTGCGGTGACCGGTCGACCGGTCACCGCACCTCGTACGTGGCTACGCCGCCCTGCGACCCCGCGCGGCCGCGCTGCCATTGCTTCGCCCGGAGCCTCCCGCGCGCCCCGAAGCCGCGCCCGAACCGTTGCCACGGCCCGCGCCGCCGGTCCGTGCCGCGCCGCCCCCCTGCGTGGCCCCGGCCCCGGCCCCGCTTCCGGCGCCCGACCCACCGCGTCGGCCCCGGCCCCGGGTGCCGGAACGGAACGGCGCACCGCCTCCGGTCCCACCGGCCCCGCCCGACCGTGTGCGCGGCTTCGGCTGGGTCGGCTGGGGGACCTCGATGACGACCGCGATGCCGGACGGCTCGCGCGCCCCGGTGATCCGGCTGAGTTCCTCGTCGCTGGACTTGATCCGGGTGGTTCGCGGCGCGATGCCCGCGTCGGCCATCAGCCGGGTCATCTCCCGCTTCTCCTCCGGCAGCACCAGCGTGACGACGCTGCCCGATTCCCCGGCGCGCGCCGTGCGACCGCCGCGGTGGAGGTAGTCCTTGTGGTCTGTCGGCGGGTCCACGTTCACGACCAGGTCGAGGTCGTCGACGTGGATGCCTCGGGCGGCCACGTTCGTCGCGACGAGTGCGGTGACCTGACCGTTCTTGAACTGGTCGAGCGTCCGGTTGCGCTGCGGCTGGGAGCGCCCGCCGTGCAGTGCGGCAGCCCGGACACCGCTGGCCAGCAGCCGCTTGGCGAAGCGGTCGGCGGCACGCTTGGTGTCCACGAACATGATCACGCGGCCGTCGCGGGCCGCGATCCTGGTGGCGATCACCTTCTTGTCGGTCTCGTCGGCCACATGCAGCACGTGGTGCTCCATGGTGGTGACGGCGCCCGCGGAGGGGTCGACCGAGTGCACGACCGGGTCGGTCAGGAACATCTTGACCAGCCGGTCGATGTTCTTGTCCAGGGTCGCGGAGAACAGCATCCGCTGACCGTCCGGCTCGACCTGCTTGAGCAGTCCGACGACCTGGGGCATGAAGCCCATGTCGGCCATCTGGTCGGCCTCGTCGAGAACGGTGATGGACACCTGGTCGAGTCGGGCGTCGCCGCGCTCGATGAGGTCCTTCAGTCGGCCCGGCGTGGCGACGAGCACCTCGGCGCCGCGGCGCAGCGTGCCGGCCTGCTTGCTGATCGACATGCCGCCGACGACGGTGGCGAGCCGCAGGTTCACGGATGTCGCGTACGGCGTGAGCGCGTCGGTGACCTGCTGGGCGAGCTCGCGGGTCGGGACGAGGACGAGTGCCAGCGGGGCGCGCGGCTCGGAGCGGCGTCCGGCGGTGCGGGCGAGAAGCGCGAGGCCGAAGGCCAGGGTCTTGCCGGAGCCGGTGCGGCCGCGGCCGAGGATGTCCCGGCCTGCGAGCGAGTTCGGCAGAGTGGCGCCCTGGATCGGGAACGGATCGGTGACGCCCTGCGCGGCAAGGGTTTTCAGCAGGGCGGCGGGCATGTCCAGCTCGGCGAACGCCTCGACGGCGGGCAGTGCGGGGGTCATGGTTTCGGGCAGGGCGAATTCGCCCTGCGGCGGCGTGGCCCTGCGACGGGGCGACGCCTTGCCGGATCCCTTGCCGGAACCCTTAGCGGTTGCCTGTGCCGGGGCCGTGCCGCGCCCCCTCGACGGGCGGGTGCGGGCGGGTCGGTCCTGGCGTTCGGAGCGGGTCATACGGAATTGCCCTCCTGGGGATTCCTGGGAACTACTTGGGACTGCTGGGGACTGTCGGGGACTCTACGGAGCGCGCGTACCGGCTCGCGAATTCTCAGTGAATGTTCGAATTCCGGTCGTATGTGCGTACATATGGGACTCTCGGCGCACTTCCCCGGGACAGCACAAGCCGGGACCCGCACCTTCACGGTGCGGGCCCCGGCTGCGAGGTACGCGTCGCGGCAATTAGGCCGGGACGATGTTCTCCGCCTGCGGGCCCTTCTGGCCCTGCGTGACGTCGAAGGAGACCTTCTGGCCCTCCTGGAGCTCACGGAAGCCCGAGGTGGCGATGTTGGAGTAGTGGGCGAAGACGTCGGCGCCGCCGCCGTCCTGCTCGATGAAGCCGAAGCCCTTTTCCGAGTTGAACCACTTCACGGTTCCAGTAGCCATGTCATTCTCCTCAAGAGGTGCAGTGCCGGAAATCCGCACTTTACGAATTCCAAGTCGCCGCATTGAGCCCCATCCGGAGAAAGCCGGAAAACAATAATGCGCCTGAGGAAGCATTCCCGTCAGGCGCACATAAAGTTCATGGGTACCAAAACTGCAACTGGGACACCGTAGCACGTTCCGCCGACCAGCGGTGGATCTTGCCACGCCGCCGGTCGGCGGACTCCCGCGGAAGCCTTGACTGCAACCGGTTCACAGCCGTTCGATGATCGTCACGTTCGCCTGGCCGCCGCCCTCGCACATGGTCTGCAGGCCGTAGCGGCCGCCCGTGCGCTCCAGTTCGTGCAGCAGCGTCGTCGTCAGCCTGGTGCCGGTGGCGCCGAGCGGGTGCCCGAGCGCGATCGCTCCGCCGTTGACGTTGACCCGGTCCGGGTCGGCACCGGTCTCCTTCAGCCAGGCCAGCACGACCGGCGCGAACGCCTCGTTGATCTCGACCAGGTCGATGTCGTCGATGGCCATGCCGGCCTTCTTCAGTGCGTACGCGGTGGCCGGGATGGGCGCCGACAGCATCCGGATCGGGTCCTCGCCGCGCACCGAGAGGTGGTGGATGCGGGCGCGCGGGGTGAGGCCGTGTCCGGCCACGGCACGTTCGGAGGCGATGAGCATCGCGGCAGCCCCGTCGGAGACCTGGGAGGAGCAGGCGGCGGTGATCGTGCCGCTGTCCACGACCGGCTTCAGCGCGGCCATCTTCTCCAGCGTGGTGTCGCGGCGTGGCCCCTCGTCTACGGTGACGTCCCCGTACGCGACGGTCTCGCGGGCGAAGCGCCCCTCGTCGATGGCGCGGATCGCCCTCCGGTGGGAGCGGAGCGCGAACTCCTCCATGTCGCGGCGGCTGATGCCCCACCTCTCGGCGATCAGCTGGGCGCCGTGGAACTGGTCGACCGGCTGGTCGCCGTACCGGGAGCGCCAGCCCTCGCTGCCCGCGTACGGGCCTTCGGTGAGGCCGAGGGGTTCGGCGGCCCGGCGGGAGGCGAAGGCGATCGGGATCTGCGTCATGTTCTGGGTGCCGCCCGCGACGACCAGGTCCTGGGTGCCGGAGAGGACGCCCTGGGCGGCGAAGTGGACGGCCTGCTGCGAGGAGCCGCACTGCCGGTCGACGGTGACGCCGGGGACCTCCTGGGGCAGTCCCGCCGCGAGCCAGCAGGTCCGGGCGATGTCGCCGGCCTGCGGTCCGACGGTGTCGAGGCAGCCGAAGACGACGTCCTCGACGGCCGCCGGGTCGATGCCGGTGCGCTCGACGAGGGCCCTCAGCACGTGGGCGCCGAGGTCGGCGGGGTGGACGGCCCCGAGGCCTCCCCCGCGTCGGCCGACCGGGGTGCGTACCGCTTCGACGATGTAGGCCTCGGCCATGACTGCCGCTCCTTGAGGGGTCCGTGAGTGCGGGTTACGTACGCAGAGCGAGGCCGTCCAGCACCATCGAGAGGTACTGGCGGGCGATTTCCTCGGGGCTGTGCTGTCCGCCCGGCCGGTACCAGGAGGCCGCTACCCAGACGGTGTCGCGGACGAACCGGTAGGTGAGCCGGATGTCGAGGTCGGCGCGGAAGACCCTGGCGGCGACGCCGCGTTCCAGCGTGCCGAGCCAGGCCTTCTCGAACTTCTGCTGGGAGTCGACGAGATAGGCGAAGCGCGGCTGGGTGGCGAGGTGTCTGGACTCCTTCTGGTAGATGGCGACGGCGGCGCGGTGCCGGTCGATCTCCCGGAAGGACTCGGTGACGAGCGCCTCGATGGTCTCGCGGGGGCCGAGTCCGGCGGCGAGCACCGCGTCGTACCCCTCCCAGAGTTCGGTGAGGAAGGTGGAGAGGATCTCGTCGACCATCGATTCCTTGGAATCGAAGTGGTAGTAGAGGCTGCCCGCGAGCATCCCGGCCTCGTCCGCGATCTTGCGGACGGTGGTGGCGTTGTATCCCTGCGTGGCAAAGACCTCGGCGGCGGTGTCGAGGAGTTCGCGGCGCCGCTCGGGCGCGGGGGTCACCTGGGGCTTCTTCTTGGTAGGCACCCGCCCATTCTCCGCCTGTGCGATGCCCCCCGCGGACGCGTCGGCGGGGGCCCGGTCAGGCATGTTGGCTGCCGACCGGGACGACTTCGCCCGTCATGTACGAGGAGTAGCCGCTGGCCAGGAAGACGATGACGTTGGCGACCTCCCAGGGTTCGGCGTACCGGCCGAACGCCTCCTTGCGGGTCAGTTCGTCGAGGAGTTCGGCGGAGGTGACCTTCACCAGGTGCGGGTGCATGGCGAGGCTGGGGGCGACGGCGTTGACCCGTACGCCGTACCCGGCGGCCTCCACGGCGGCGCACCGGGTGAGCGCCATGACGCCCGCCTTCGCCGCGGCGTAGTGGGCCTGGCCGCTCTGGGCGCGCCAGCCGACGACGGAGGCGTTGTTGACGACGACGCCGCCGCGGCCCGCGGCCCTGAGGGAGCGCAGGGCGGCGCGGGTGCAGCGGAAGGTGCCGTTCAGGGTGACGTCGAGGACCGTGGACCACTGTGCGTCGGTCATCTCGGTGAGCTCGGCGGTACCGCCGAGCCCGGCGTTGTTGACGACGATGTCGAGGCCGCCGTGGGCCTGTTCGGCGTGGGCGAAGAGGGCCTGGACCTGGGTCTCGTCGGTGACATCGCAGGGCAGTGAGGTGACGCGTTCGGCGCCGAACTCGTCGACGAGTGTCTGTTCGGTCTCCCCCAGGCGGCGGGCATGGGCGTCGCCGAGGGTGACGCGGGCGCCTTCCTCCAGGAATTTACGTGCGGTGGCGCCGCCGATCCCGGCGCCGGCGGCCGCGGTGATGACCGCGGTGCGGCCGGTCAGCAGCCCGTGTCCCGGTATGTACTGCGGTGCGCTCACGCCCCTGCCTCCTCGGGATCCCGGCTCCTCGACGGCCTCGTGCCCGTACGTTAATCTACCAAACACTTGTTAGGGAAGATGGGGCCCGATGACGACAGAGAGGGCGGGCGTCCAATGGATCTGACCTTCACCCCCGATCAGGACGCGTTCCGAGCCGAGGCCCGGCAGTGGCTCCGAGCCCATGTACCCGCCGGACCGCTGCCCTCCCTGGAGACCGCGGAAGGTTTCGCCGCGCACCGGGAGTGGGAGGCACGGCTGTACGCGGACCGCTGGTCGGTCGTCTCCTGGCCGTCTGCGTACGGCGGCCGGGGCGCCGACATCTTCAAGTGGCTGATCTTCGAGGAGGAGTACTACGCGGCGGGCGGCCCCGGCCGGGTCTCGCAGAACGGCATCAACCTGCTCGCCCCGACTCTCTTCGACCACGCGACGGACGAGCAGCGGGCCCGGGTCCTGCCGCCGATGGCCAGTGGCGAGGTGATCTGGGCGCAGGCCTGGTCCGAGCCGGAGTCGGGCTCGGACCTGGCGTCGCTGCGGTCGCGCGCGGTGCGCACGGACGGCGGCTGGCTGCTGTCGGGGCAGAAGACCTGGTCGTCACGGGCCGCGTTCGCGGACCGGGCGTTCGGGATCTTCCGTACGGACCCCGAGGCCGCGAAGCCGCACCACGGGCTGACGTATCTGATGTTCGACCTGTCGGCGCCGGGGGTCTCCGTCCACCCGATCGGGCGGCTCGACGGCAAGTCGGCCTTCGCCGAACTCTTCCTGGACGAGGTGTTCGTACCGGACGAGGACGTCATCGGCGTGCCGGGCCAGGGCTGGCTCATCGCCATGTCGGCCACGGGCAACGAGCGTGGGCTGGCGCTGCGCTCCCCCGGCCGCTTCCTGGCCGCCGCGGACCGGCTGGCCGAGCTGTGGCGTACCCACGGCGACCCGTCGGACACGGCGATGCGGGAGCGGGTCGCGGACGCGGTGATCGGGGCGCGCGCGTACCAGCTGTTCACGTACGCCCATGCGTCGCGCTTCGCGGCGGGCGAAGGGGGTCCCCCCGCTCGAACGAAGCTGAAAGCAGGGGACACCGGCGCCGAGTCGAGTCTGAACAAGGTGTTCTGGTCGGAGTACGACATCGCACTGCACGAGACGGCGCTCGATCTGCTCGGCCCGGACGGCGAACTCGCGGAGGGCGAATGGGCGCAGGGATACGTCTTCTCCCTCGCGGGCCCCATCTACGCCGGCACGAACGAGATCCAGCGGGACATCATCGCCGAGCGGCTGCTCGGCCTGCCGAAGGGACGGCGCTGATGCGATTCCTCCTCGACGACGAGCAGCGGGATTTCGCCGGTTCGCTGGACGCGATGCTGTCGGCCGCCAAGACGCCCGCGGCCGTCCGGGCGTGGGGCGCCGGGGACCACGGACCGGGGCGGGCCCTGTGGGCGCGGCTCGCGGAGGCGGGGGTGTTCGCGCTCGCGATACCGGAGGCGTACGAGGGTGTCGGACCGCTTCCGGTGGAAGTCGCGGTGGCCTTCCTGGAGCTGGGGCGGCACGCGGTGCCGGGGCCGGTGGTGGAGACGGTGGCGGCGGGGGTACTGCTGAGCGGGGTGGGCGGTCCGGTGGCGAAGGAGTGGCTGCCCCGGATGGCGTCGGGGGCGGTGTCGGCGACGCTCCTGCTCGACGACGGGGCGTTCGCGCTGGACGCGGACGCCGTGGACGCGGTGTTCGCGGTGTCGGGGGACGAGCTGCGGCTCGCGTCCGGACACGGCCCGCTCCGCGCTTCGTCCGATCCGGCGCGGCGGCGGACTGGGCGGCGTTCGCCACGGCGGCGCAGGCGCTCGGGACGGGCGAGGCGCTGCTGCGGGCCACGGTCGCGTACGTGAAGCAGCGCACCCAGTTCGGGGTGGCGATCGGATCGTTCCAGGCGGTCAAGCATCGGTTGGCGGACACGCTGATCGGCCTGGAGTTCGCCCGCCCGCTGCTGTACGGGGCTGCGGCGGCGCTCGCCGAAGGGGCGCCGCGCGCGGGAGCCGATGTGGCGGCGGCGAAGGTCGTGGCGGGCGAAGCGGCATACGCGGCGGCGCGGGCGGCGCTGCAGCTGCATGGGGCGGTGGGGTATACGGAGGAGCTGGATCTGTCGGTGTGGGTACGGAAGGCGGGGCCGTTGCGGGATGCCTGGGGGGTGCGGGGGGATTGCCGGGGGCGGCTGGTGAGCGGTGGCACCCGGTGGCCGCTCTGCCCTTGATGTCCCGCCATGGCCCGAAGGGCATGGGACCCCCTCGGCGGGCTTGATGCTCCCGCTCAGCGGACTTGACGTGGCCCGGGCAGGTCGCTTCAGATTGCCTCGCGCGGGGTGCTGTCGTCATTTCCGCGGTGGAACGTGCGCAGTGGGGTGCCCGGGCGCCAGGTCTGGACGATCAGTTCCTCGCCCTTCAAGCCCGTGCGGACCACCTCCGTCAGTTCCGTGCGGAACAGGTGGAACGGCTCCGGTGGCTTTGCCTCCTCGATGAAGCGGGCCAGGACGTCGGGGTCGGTCTCCTCCACCGCGCGGCCGGAGATCCGGACGTCGGCGTCGGCCATCGTGTCGTCCGGTCCCGGGTTGGCCTGCACCGCGAACCGGGGATCGCGCCGCAGGTCCAGTGCCTTGCGCGAGTTCGGCATCATGCCGAGCCACAGCTCACCGAAGCGGAAGTCCACCTCCAGTCCGGTCACACGCGGCGAGCCGTCCTTGCGGACGGTGGCCAGGACGTGGTGCTTGTACAGCCCGAAGCGGGCCTGAACGGTCTCGGCGAAGTCCGGCTCCGCCGACTGGAACGCTGCCCAGGAAGTCGATGTCATGACTCCATCGAACCCTTGAATCCCGACATCTTCTGTCCGGTTTTCCGGGCGGCCACCCGATCGGATGCCGTGCTGGGTCGATCGTGTTCTGCTGGACGAGGCACATGGCCGTCAGCGTGGCGGCGGGGAGGGGCTGATCCCGTGAACCCGAGGTGATTGACGATGGCGATCTTGGTGCACGCCACTCTGTCGGGCGTCACGGCCGACCAGTACGACGCTCTCCAGAGGGAACTGCGGGCACTGCCCGGAGACCCCTTCGCCGGCTGCCTGTCGCAGGTCTGCACAGTGACCGATTCGGGCGTGGAGCTCTTCGACCTGTGGGAGTCCCCGGAGGCCGCGGAGAAGTTCGGCAGCGTGATGCTGCCGGTCGCCGAGAAGCTGGGCCTGCCCGTGACGTCCGGACCGCCGAAGATGTCGAAGGCGCACCGCTACCGGGTTCCCGGCACGTGACCGCAGCTACCTGACGGACAGCGTGACCAGGAGCGCCCAGCCCTGGGTCCGTAGCACTGCGGGCGATGCACTGTCGACCACCACCGCGTCGTAGCAGTCGAGTTCGATGTCGTGGCCGTCGAGCACCGCACCGTCCTCCAGCGCGACGGCCAGGACCGTACCGCTCTGCGGCGCCAGCAGCCGGAGGGTGCCGCGTACGACCGCGACCTCCGCCGTCGTACGTTCTCTGCGGTACATCACATTGAGGTTCACGACCGGGCCGCCGAGCAGCCGACCGTCCGTCTCCAGGTCTCCGGGGAAGTCGTGCGGCCAGTACTGCTCGTCGACGATGTGGTGTTCACCGCCCACCATCAGATCCATCCCGGCGCCCTCGACCACGGTCAGCGTGCGGTCGACGCCCGGGAACGAGGAGAACGGCCCGTCCGCAGACACATCGGCGAGACTGACCCGCCAGTCGAAGTCGTCCAGCGGTGCACCCTCGGGGGAAGCGGCGATCTCCCGGGTGACTCCCCCGCCGTTCTTCCAGGGCACGGCCGTGCGGTCGGCCGCCCTCAGCACCCGTGGCATCACGTGACGATCCCCTGCGCCCGGGCCGCGGTCAGCCAGCTGGGGAATTCGGCGACGAGCCGGTCGTACAGCTCGGAGTCCGGAACCTCCCGCGGATCGAGTCCGGCGTGGAAGAAACCGGCGTTGTCGACGGGGCGCTGTGCGGGCACGGCCAGTTCGTCGAGCTTGTGCAGGAAGTTGATCTGCGAGCTTCGCTTGTTGCCGAAGCCGATGAACTGCCAGAGCAGAGGCAGCTTCGCCGCCTTGCAGAGATAGCGCTCCGCCGCGAGCTTGTTGATCGGGCCGCCGTCGGTCTGGAAAACGACGAGCGCGGGCGCGGTCTCCTCGACCTTGCGGAGACTGATGCCGACCATACGGAGCTCCGTTCCTGAGAAGGGAGTTACGAGGTTACGCCACCGTGGCGGACCGGCTGCGGCCTAGTGGACGACCCCGGCCGTTCCCGCCCTGGTCCGTGCCCGCACCCGGCCGCGTCCGCGCGGCCCTCGTTCGCTATGTTGATCGCCGCCGATCCCCACCGGCCGCCCGCCAATGTCCCCCCGTGAAGGAGCCGGCCATGGAGGCCGCTGTCACCACCTGCTACCGCCATCCGTCGTACGAGACCTATGTGCGCTGCACCCGCTGCGACCGCTACATCTGCCCGGACTGCATGCGTGAGGCCGCGGTCGGCCACCACTGCGTGGAGTGCGTGAAGGAGGGGCAGCGGTCGATCCGGCAGGCGCGCACGGTCTTCGGCGGTGCGGTGCCGAGGACGGCGGTGCCCGTGGTGACGTACGTACTGATGGGCCTGAACATAGTGGCGTATCTGGGCGAGTTGGTGCGCCCCGGGATCGTCGACCGGTTCGGGATGCTCGGCGCGGGTCTGGTCGGGCCCCACGGCGGCCAGTACATGTACGAGAGCGGGGACTTCCACGGGTTCCACGCGGTCGGGGTGGTGGACGGCGAGTGGTACCGACTGCTGACCGGGGCGTTCCTTCATCTTCCGCCGGGCGAGGCGTCCTTCGGCGCGCTGCCGTTCGGGGTGCTGCACATCCTCTTCAACATGTACGGGCTGTGGAACCTGGGCCGGGTCGTCGAGGAGCAGCTCGGCCGGGGCCGGTATCTCGCGCTGTACCTGCTGTCCGCGCTGGGCGGCTCGGTGCTGGTGTACCTGGTCGCGCCGGACGCCCTCACGGTGGGCGCCTCGGGGGCGATCTTCGGCCTGGCGGCGGCGTTCTACGTCATCAACCGGCGCCTCGGCCGGGACATGCAGGCGGTCAACCGGTTCCTGGCCGGATTCCTGATCTGGATGGTGATCTCCGCGGGGTTCACCTCGTGGCAGGGACACCTGGGCGGGCTGCTGACGGGCGGCATCGTCATGGCCGCGCTCGCGTACGCCCCGGCGAAGCACCGTACCGCCGTGCAGATCGCCGCGTGCGGGGTGGTCTTCGTGGTACTGGTCGCCCTGGTCGTTCTGAAGACCTCGCAGCTGACCGGCGGCGCCGTGGCGTGAGCGTTCCACCTGCCCCGTCCTGGCCGGCGGACCAGGCCCGGACGCGCCACGGCGCCTGCCGAATCGTCCGGTCGGGGACGGGCAGGCGCCGCGTTCAGTTCCGTACGCCTTTGTACGGGACGTCTGTTGTGGTGATGCGTACTGCTGGTGGTGCTCAGACCATCAGGGAACGGTCTGTCGGGCGGATCGGGGCCGGCAGTGCGCTGGCCCCGGTCAGGAAGCGGTCCACGCCACGCGCCGCGGAGCGGCCCTCGGCGATGGCCCACACGATGAGGGACTGGCCGCGGCCCGCGTCACCGGCGACGAACACACCGTCGACATTGGTGGCGTAGTCGCCGTCGCGCGCGACGTTGCCGCGTCCGTCGAGCTCCAAGCCGAACTGCTGGACCAGACCGTTGGCCTGGTCGGTGCCGGTGAAGCCCATGGCCAGGGTGACCAGCTGCGCGGGGATCCGCCGCTCGGTGCCGGGCTTCTGCTCCAGCTTACCGTCCTTGAACTCCACCTCGACGAGGTGCAGCGCCAGGACGTTGCCGTCCTCGTCGCCCTCGAAGTGGGTGGTGGAGACGGAGTAGACCCGCTCGCCGCCCTCCTCGTGCGCCGAGGTGACCTTGTACAGCATCGGGAAGGTCGGCCAGGGTTGGTTGGCGTGCCGCTCCTCGCCCGGCTTCGGCATGATCTCCAGCTGGGTGACGGAGGCCGCGCCCTGCCGGTGGGCGGTGCCGACGCAGTCGGCGCCGGTGTCGCCGCCGCCGATGACGACGACGTGCTTGCCCTCGGCGCTGATCGGGGAGACCGTCAGGTCGCCCTCCTGCACCTTGTTGGCGAGCGGCAGGTACTCCATCGCGAAGTGCACGCCGTTCAGCTCGCGGCCCGGGACGGGCAGGTCGCGGGAGACGGTGGCGCCGGCGGCGATGACGACCGCGTCGTAGCGGCGGCGGAGCTTGGCTGCGTCGATGTCCTTGCCGATCTCCACCTCCGTACGGAACTTGGTGCCTTCCGCGCGCATCTGCTCGATGCGGCGGTTGATGTGCGACTTCTCCATCTTGAACTCGGGGATGCCGTACCGGAGAAGGCCTCCGATGCGGTCCGCGCGCTCGTAGACGGCGACCGTGTGGCCGGCCCGGGTCAGCTGCTGGGCGGCGGCGAGACCCGCCGGACCCGAGCCGACGACCGCGACCGTCTTGCCGGAAAGACGCTCGGGCGGCTGCGGGGTGACGTCGCCGCTGTCCCATGCCTTGTCGATGATCGAGACTTCGACGTTCTTGATGGTGACGGCCGGCTGGTTGATGCCGAGCACGCACGCCGACTCACAGGGAGCCGGGCACAGCCGCCCGGTGAACTCCGGGAAGTTGTTCGTGGCGTGCAGGCGCTCGGACGCGGCCGTCCAGTCCTCGCGGTAGGCGTAGTCGTTCCACTCGGGAATGAGGTTCCCCAGCGGGCAGCCGTTGTGGCAGAACGGGATACCGCAGTCCATGCAGCGGCCGGCCTGCTTGCTGATGATCGGGAGCAGCGAGCCCGGAACGTAGACCTCGTTCCAGTCCTTGACGCGCTCGCCTGCGGGGCGGGTCCTGGCGACCTCGCGCCCGGTGGTCAGGAAGCCCTTGGGGTCAGCCATTGGTCGCCGCCTCCATCATCTTCTCGGTGGTCTCCTGCTCGGAGAGACCGGCGAGCTCAGCGGCTTCCTTGGCGGCGAGCACTGCCTTGTAGGTGGACGGGATGATCTTGCTGAAGCGGGAGACACCGCCGTCGGCGCTGTCCCACTCGGCAAGCAGCTTCTCGGCGACCGTGGACCCGGTCTCCTCCTGGTGGCGGCGCACGACGTCGTGCAGCCACTGCTTGTCGCTGTCGGAGAGCGCCTCGATCGCGCCGAGGTTGCCGACGTTGACGTTGTCGCGGTCCAGGTCGATGACGTACGCGACACCACCCGACATACCGGCCGCGAAGTTGCGTCCGGTCTCGCCGAGGACGACGGCGTGACCGCCGGTCATGTACTCGCAGCCGTGGTCGCCCACGCCTTCGGAGACGACCGTCGCGCCGGAGTTGCGGACGCAGAACCGCTCACCGGTGCGGCCGCGCAGGAACAGCTCGCCGCCGGTCGCGCCGTAGGCGATGGTGTTGCCCGCGATGGTGGAGTACTCGGCGAGATGCTCGGCGCCGCGGTCCGGGCGGACGATGACGCGGCCGCCGGAGAGGCCCTTGCCCACGTAGTCGTTGGCGTCGCCCTCCAGCCGCAGCGTCACACCGCTCGGCACGAACGCGCCGAACGACTGGCCGGCGGAGCCGGTGAAGGTGATGTCGATGGTGTCCCGCGGCAGACCCGCGCCGCCGAACTTCTTCGTCACCTCGTGGCCGAGCATCGTACCGACGGTCCGGTTGATGTTCCGGATCGCGATCTGGGCCCGGACCGGCTGGGCGGCCTCGGCACTGTCCGCGTTCAGGGCGTCGGCGGCGAGCTTGATCAGCTCGTTGTCGAGGGCCTTGTCGAGACCGTGGTCCTGCTCGATCAGCTGGTGGCGGACCGCACCCTCGGGCAGCTCCGGGACGTAGAACAGGGGCTCGAGGTCGAGGCCCTGCGCCTTCCAGTGCGTGATCGCACGGTCGGTGTCCAGCAGCTCGGCGTGGCCGACGGCCTCTTCGATCGTACGGAAGCCGAGCTCGGCGAGGAGCTCGCGGACTTCCTGGGCGATGAACTCGAAGAAGTTGACGACGTACTCGGCCTTGCCGGAGAACCGACTCCGCAGGACCGGGTTCTGGGTGGCGATGCCGACCGGGCAGGTGTCGAGGTGGCAGACGCGCATCATGACGCAGCCGGAGACGACGAGCGGCGCGGTCGCGAAACCGAACTCCTCGGCGCCCAGCAGCGCGGCGATGATGACGTCGCGGCCGGTCTTCAGCTGGCCGTCGGTCTGCACGACGATGCGGTCGCGCAGGCCGTTGAGCAGCAGGGTCTGCTGCGTCTCGGCGAGGCCGAGCTCCCAGGGGCCGCCCGCGTGCTTCAGCGAGGTGAGCGGGGAGGCGCCCGTTCCGCCGTCGTGGCCGGAGATCAGGACGACGTCCGCGTGCGCCTTGGAGACACCCGCGGCGACCGTGCCGACGCCGACCTCGGAGACCAGCTTCACGTGGATGCGGGCCGCCGGGTTGGCGTTCTTGAGGTCGTGGATCAGCTGAGCGAGGTCCTCGATGGAGTAGATGTCGTGGTGCGGCGGCGGGGAGATCAGACCGACACCCGGGGTGGAGTGCCGGGTCCTGGCGACCCACGGGTAGACCTTGTGGCCGGGCAGCTGACCGCCCTCGCCGGGCTTGGCACCCTGCGCCATCTTGATCTGGATGTCGTCCGCGTTGACCAGGTACTCGCTGGTCACACCGAACCGGCCGGAGGCGACCTGCTTGATGGACGAGCGGCGCGCCGGGTCGTACAGCCGGTCGGCGTCCTCGCCGCCCTCACCGGTGTTGGACTTGCCGCCCAGCTGGTTCATGGCGATGGCGAGGGTCTCGTGCGCCTCGCGGGAGATCGAGCCGTACGACATGGCTCCGGTCGAGAACCGCTTGACGATGTCGGAGACGGACTCGACCTCGTCGATGGAGATCGCCTCGCGGTCGCTCTTGCCGTTCTCATTTGTCTTTAGGGCGAACAGACCACGGAGCGTCATGAGGCGCTCGGACTGCTCGTTCACCCGGTCCGTGTACTTCTTGAAGATGTCGTACCGCTTGTTGCGCGTGGCGTGCTGGAGGCGGAAGACCGTCTCCGGGTCGAAGAGGTGCGGCTCACCCTCGCGGCGCCACTGGTACTCACCGCCGATCTCCAGCGCGCGGTGCGAGGCGGAGATGCCGGAGGCGGGGTACGCCTTGGCGTGCCGGGCGGCGACCTCCTGGGCGACGACGTCGAGTCCGGCGCCGCCGATCTTGGTGGCGGTGCCGTTGAAGTACTTCGCGACGAAGGCCTCGTCCAGGCCGACGGCCTCGAAGACCTGGGCGCCACGGTAGGAGGCGACGGTGGAGATGCCCATCTTGGACATGACCTTCAGGACGCCCTTGCCGAGCGCGTGGATCAGGTTCCGGATGGCCTTCTCGGGCTCGATGCCCTCGATGAACGTGCCGGCCCGGACCAGGTCCTCGACGGACTCCATCGCCAGGTACGGGTTGACCGCGGCGGCGCCGTAACCGATCAGCAGCGCGACGTGGTGGACCTCGCGGACGTCCCCGGCCTCGACCAGCAGACCCACCTGGGTGCGCTGCTTGGTACGGATGAGGTGGTGGTGGACGGCCGAGGTGAGCAGCAGCGACGGGATCGGCGCGTGCTCGGCGTCGGAGTGCCGGTCGGACAGGACGATCAGGCGGGCGCCGTTCTCCATGGCGGCGTCGACCTCGGTACAGATCTGCTCGATCCGGGCGGCGAGCGCCTCACCGCTGCCGCTGACCCGGTAGAGACCGGAGAGCGTGGCGGCCTTCATGCCCGGCATGTCGCCGTCGGCATTGATGTGTATCAGCTTGGCCAGCTCGTCGTTGTCGATCACCGGGAACGGCAGCGCGACGCTGCGGCACGACGCGGCGGTCGGCTCCAGCAGGTTGCCCTGCGGGCCGAGCGTGGAGCGCAGCGAGGTGACGAGCTCCTCGCGGATGGCGTCCAGCGGCGGGTTGGTGACCTGCGCGAACAGCTGGGTGAAGTAGTCGAAGAGCAGGCGGGGGCGCTCGGACAGGGCGGCGATCGGCGAGTCCGTACCCATGGAGCCGAGCGGCTCGCCGGCGGTGCGGGCCATCGGCGCGAGGATGACGCGGAGCTCTTCCTCGGTGTAGCCGAAGGTCTGCTGGCGGCGGGTGACGGAGGCGTGCGTGTGCACGATGTGCTCGCGCCCGGGAAGATCCTCGAGCTCGATCTCGCCGGCCTCCAGCCACTCCTGGTACGGCTGCTCGGCGGCGAGGCCCGCCTTGATCTCGTCGTCCTCGATGATGCGGCCCTCGGCGGTGTCGACGAGGAACATCTTGCCGGGCTGCAGGCGGCCCTTCCGGACCACCTTCGCGGGGTCGATGTCCAGGACCCCGACCTCGGAGGAGAGGACGACGAGGCCGTCGTCGGTGACCCAGTACCGGCCCGGGCGCAGACCATTGCGGTCGAGGACCGCGCCGACCTGGGTGCCGTCGGTGAAGGTGACGCAGGCCGGGCCGTCCCAGGGCTCCATCATCGTGGAGTGGTACTGGTAGAAGGCGCGGCGGGCCGGGTCCATGGAGTCGTGGTTCTCCCACGCCTCGGGGACCATCATCAGCACCGAGTGCGGCAGCGAGCGGCCGCCGAGGTGGAGCAGCTCCAGGACCTCGTCGAAGGAGGCGGAGTCGGAGGCGTCCGGGGTGCAGACGGGGAAGATCCGGTCGAGCTGCTCGCTGCCGCTGTGCCCATGGCCGGCAGAGCCGAACGCGCTCGACGCCAGCTGGGACTCGCGGGCCTTCATCCAGTTGCGGTTGCCCTTGACCGTGTTGATCTCGCCGTTGTGCGCGACGAAGCGGTACGGGTGGGCGAGCGGCCAGCTCGGGAAGGTGTTCGTGGAGAAACGCGAGTGGACCAGCGCGACCATGGTGGCGAAGCGGCGGTCGGAGAGGTCCGGGAAGAACGGCTCCAGCTGCCCGGTGGTGAGCATGCCCTTGTAGACGATCGTGCGGGCGGAGAGCGAGGGGAAGTACACCCCGGCCTCACGCTCGGCGCGCTTGCGCAGCACGAAGGCCTTGCGGTCGAGCGCGATGCCGGCGCTCGTACCGTCGGCAACGAAGAGCTGCCGGAACTCGGGCATGGTGGCGCGGGCGCCGTTGCCGAGGAAATCGGGGGTGACCGGAACCTCGCGCCAGCCGAGGACCTTGAGGCCCTCCTCTGCGGCGATCTTCTCCAGCTTCTGGACGGCCTCGGTGGAGTCGTCCGCGGGCAGGAAGGCGATGCCGACGGCGTAGGCACCGGCCTCCGGGAGGTCGAAGGGGACCTCTTCGCGGAGGAAGGTGTCGGGCACCTGGAGCAGGATTCCGGCGCCGTCACCCGAGTCGGGCTCGGATCCGGTGGCGCCGCGGTGTTCGAGGTTGCGCAGTACGGTAAGCGCCTGCTCGACCAGCTCATGGCTGGCCACACCGGTCAGAGTGGCCACGAACCCGACGCCACAGGCGTCGTGCTCATTACGGGGGTCGTACATCCCCTGCTGGGCGGGGCGACCGTCCATGGGCGACCAGGCGTCGGAACGCATCGGCTCTCCCGTCGTCGTCGTGGCATATGCAGTGCCGAGGGACGACGTTGGCCCTCTGCGAAATTTCATGCAGGTTACATAATGGGGCGCTTCTCAAGAGGCGGAAAGTCCGTTCCAACATGCGGACGCCGCTCGCGGAGCGGCGGGGGTTTGGGTCGCAGTCGGAGGATCGGCGCCCGGGGGACCGCAGAGAGCAGGCGTCGTTGCCTGCGGTGTCTACGGCTCATGCCCGGCGGAAAAGGAATCGAAACCGCCGAGTAACGGCTACTTATGTGGAGCCCTGTATAGGGACTCATTTTACGTCCGCGGAGGGGTTCCGCCCAGAGACGCCGGCCAAGACGTACGTCACACGGATGGCGCCCAGGTCACGGGCATGACCCCGCGCACACCCCGGACCGTCCACGCGCAATGCCGGACAGGCGCCACAACCGAGTCCGTCCGGCTTGCGAGGGCATATTGCGAACAAAACGACGACCGCAGGCCCGGTCACGCTCCCATGCGGAGCGAATGGGTCTCCCCTGCTCGAGCGAAGCCGAGAGTTCGGGGAAGACCGACGGCAGTGCCGCATATGTGTGTGCCGCACCCCGCGAGCCCGGCCTGATCCGAACGAGCGACCTCAAGGGTTGTCCCGCAATCCCTGACGGATCGGCGCGCGGCGCCGGATGCGGCGCATCGCAAGGCGGAGGGGCGTCCTTGGATGGGGTCTCCCCCTGCTCGAAAGGAGTTGAGAGCTTGGGGAAGGAGCTACCAGGGCTTTTGGCCAACGCGGCGAGCGGGCGTGCTGGGCGGCGCGACGGGGCAAAGCTTGCCGGGAGGGGCACTAGTGCCCGACGGCCACGCCGAACACCATGCCCAGCCCGTACGTGACCGCCGCAGCCGCACCACCGAGCACCAGCTGCCGTAGCCCGCTGAACCACCAGCTGCGCGCCGTCACCCTGGCCACCACCGCGCCGCAGCCGAAGAGCCCGATGAGCGCCAGCAGCACCGCGGGCCACAGGGTGTGCGCTCCGAGCAGATACGGCAGTACGGGCAGCAGCGCACCCAGTGCGAACGCACCGAACGACGACACAGCGGCGACGAGCGGCGACGGCAGATCGCTCGGGTCGATGCCGAGTTCCTCGCGGGCGTGTATTTCCAGGGCCTGCTCCGGATCGCGGGACAGCTGCCGGGCGACCTCGCGGGCGAGTCCGGGCTCGACGCCGCGGGACTCGTACAGCGCGGCGAGCTCTTCCATCTCGTCCACCGGATGCTTGCGCAATTCGCGGCGCTCGACATCGAGTTCGGCCTCGACGAGCTCTCGTTGCGAAGCGACGGAGGTGTACTCGCCGGCCGCCATGGAGAACGCGCCGGCGGCCAGGCCCGCCAGACCGGTGATCACGAGCGTCTGCTGGGACACCGAGCCGCCCGCGACGCCGGTCATCAGCGCGAGGTTGGAGACGAGCCCGTCCATCGCGCCGAAGACCGCCGGGCGCAGCCAGCCGCCGTTCACATCACGGTGGGTGTGGTTGTCACGGTGCGCCTCGTGCAGGACGGCGTCGGTCTCGATGATGGACACAGCTCTCCCCTTCTCCGGCAGCGGGATTCACTCGCCCCGCCCCCTCAACACCATCGAAAGTACGCACGAAAAGAGCCCCCCGCCAGCAAGCCAGGCCGTACTTACCTGCCCTCTGACCAGGTAAGTACGGCCTGCCTCAGGAGAGGGATCCCGTCATCCGACTGGCCCTTTTGTCACGCTTATCGGCCTTTGTCGGGTCTCCGTGTGGCACAGATCGGACAGGTACGAGAACTGGCTCGGTACGAGCGAAGGGTCGACGCGATGGAGTCGATTGCGGGTAATCCGGCGGAGCGGCGGACGGGCCGTACGAGCGCGGGCGGAACAGGTGCGGGCGCAGGCGGTGCGGCGGAGGCCGCACCGTACGACGCGGACACACCCGGCACGGGCCGATCAGCCCATGCGGACCACGCGGACGATGCCGAGCGCCTCGACCGGGCCGACCGGGCCCGCGGCGCGCTCCTGGGACTCGCCGTGGGTGACGCCCTGGGTGCACCGGCGGAGAACCTGCGGCCGTCCGAGATCCGCCGCCGCTGGGGCCGGATCGAGGGCTTCGTCAGCGACGACCCGGCAGGCACCGATGACACGGAGTACGCGATCTTCTCCGGGCTGCTGCTCGCCCGGCACGGTTCGGCGCTGACCGTCACCCATGTCGAGCGGGCCTGGCACCTGTGGATCGCCGACCTGGACGAGGGGCCGTTCCGCGGCGCCGGGTTCAGCGAGCGCGGCACGCTGGAGAACCTGCGCCGGGGTCTCGCCGCCCCGATCTCCGCCCAGCACCGGCACGCCTGGAGCGACGGACTCGCGATGCGGGCGGCGCCGTTCGGTGTGTTCGCGGCGGGCCGGCCCGCGGAGGCCGCGCGCCTGGTCGCGGTCGACGGTCGGGTCAGCCACGACGGCGAGGGCATCTACGGCGGCCAGGCGGTGGCGGCCGGAGTGGCCGCCGCGATGGTCGGTGCGGGGGTCGCGTCCGTGATCGCGGCCGCGCTGTCCGTCGTACCGATGGACTCCTGGACGGCGCGCTCGCTGCGCCGCGCGGTGGCGGCCGCCCAGCGCGCGTATCCCGACCGCCTCACCACGGAGCGGGCCGTGCGCTCCGCGGTGGTGGTCGGCGGATATCCATGGACGGATCTGGCTCCGGAGGCGGTCGGCCTGGCGTTCGGCGCGTTCGCGGCGGCGCGCGGCGATTTCCGTACGGCGGTGCTGACCGCGGTCAACATGGGCCGCGACGCGGACACGACGGCGGCCGTGGCGGGAGCGCTGGCCGGGGCACTGCACGGGGTGTCCGCGATCCCGCGGATCTGGGGCGAGGCGATCGGACCGGTCCGGGGCAGCTGTCTGCCGTCGATGCGGGGCTACCACGTCCTGGACATCGCGGAGCTGCTCACGCCGGACGAGGCGGACCCGATGGGCGGGACCGGCAAGGCGGGCTGGGCAGTCGGCGGCACGGAACCGGTGGCCGGGGCAGTCGGCGGCACAGGCGAACCGGCGGTGGTGGTGTCATGACCACTGCACGCGACACTCGCCGCACCGGCGACCCCGCCCCCCTCCCTGCCCGGCCCCTGCCCGGGCGCCGCGCCCGGATCGAGGGACTGCTCCTCGGGCTCGCCTCGGGGGATGCCGCGGGGTGGCCCGCCGCGCGCCACCGGGCGGCCCGGATGCCGGAGTGGACCCGGCGCCTCACCCGGGAGCTCGACACCTTCGCCGAGCAGAACGCCACCACCACCCTGCCCGTGCCGATCGCCCTCAACCAGCCGCCCGAGCCGCTGCGGCTCGGGCCGTCGGACGATGCCGAATGGGCCGCGTTCGCCGCCGGGACCGTGCTCGCCTCGGAGGCGGGGTCGCTGCACCACCTCTCCCCCGAGCGCCGGATGCAGGCCGCCATCGACCTCTCCTGGAACGCACTGGCCGCCGAGGTCGCCGCAGCTGCCGCGCAGGCGCCGGAGGTCGAGTCGGCGGTCCTCCCCCTGCGCGCCCGGATCTCGGTCCGGGCCGGGCTCGGCAATCTCGCCGCCGGGCTGCGGCCGCCCGCCACCGGCCACGACAACCCGCACTATTTCGACGACGCGGCCTGTGTCCGGGCCGCCGTGCTGGCGGTCGTCCACCCCGGCGAGCCCGGACCCGCCGCCGAACTCGCCGAGTTCGATGCCCGGTACACCCAGGACGGCGACGGTGTGCACGGTGCCCGTGCGATGGCTGCCGCGATCGCCGAGGCGCTGGGCGGGGCCGATGTCGACGCCGTGGTGAACGCCGCACTCGCCCAGCTCCCCGACGGCACCGAGATCGCCCGCAATGCCGCCCACGCCGTCCGGATCGCCCGGGACTTCGTCGGCGAGGCGGCGGGCGCCTTCGCGCTCGTACCGGTGCTGGAGCATCAGATCGTCGATCATGTGTACAGCTACGGGATCGCCGCCGCCGAGACCGTGCCGGTCGCGCTCGCCCTCGCCACCGCCGCCCGGGGCGAGATCGCCCAGGCTATTCCGGCGGCGGCCTGTCTGTCGCGGGTCGCGGACTCGGCGCCCGCCCTGGCCGGTGCGCTGACCGGCGCGCTCGGCGGTATCGCCGCCGTCCCGGACGGCTGGCGCGAGGCCTGCCGCACGCTCGCCGGGTGTGCGCTGCCCCGACTCGCGGGCACGGATCTCATCGAACTCGCCGGGCTGCTGACAGACACGGAACCAGCCCCTCCAGGTGGACAATTCGGGCATGACGCCCATGAAGCTCATGTCGCCCACAGGAAACAAACAGCCCACCGCGCTCGCCCTCGATGAACGGATCGGCGGCGCCCTCGTCGGCGCCGCCGTCGGCGACGCGCTCGGCGGCCCGGTCGAGGGCCGGTCCGCCGAGCAGATCGTCGAACGCCACGGCGGCCGGGTCACCGGCATCGTCGGCCCGTGGGACGGCGACGACTGGCGCACCGCCCGCCCCATCGCCCCGTACTGCAAGGGCGACGGGCACGTCACCGACGACACCTTGATGACCCATGCGCTGGTACGGGTGTACGGCGCCGTACGGGACCATCTCGACGCGTACTCCGTGGCCGACCACCTCGTACCGGAGCTGATCGCGAACCCCCGCTGGATTCCGGAGCTGCAGGCCGAGGCGCTGCCACTGCAACGGGTCTTCCTCGCCGAGAAGTGGATCGTCGCCCGGCTCCACTACGGCCATGTCGATCCGCGCGAGGCGGGCTCCGGAAACATCGTGAACTGTGGTGCGGCGATGTACATGGCGCCGGTGGGCCTGGTCAACGCCGCGCATCCGCGGGCCGCGTACGCCGAGGCGCTGGACCTCACGGGCGCCCATCAGTCGTCGTACGGGAGGGAGGCGGCCGGGGTCTTCGCGGCGGCCGTCGCCGCCGCCTGCGCCCCGGACGCGACGCCCGCCACCGTCGTCGACACCTGTCTGTCGCTCGCCAAGGACGGGACCCGGGCCGCCATCGAGGCCGTGTGCGAAGTGGCCGTCCAGCACCAGGACTTCGAGACGGCGCTGGCACCGCTGCGTGCCGCGGTGGCCCCCTTCGACACCGTCGGACCCGACTACCGCTCCCCGTCCCTCGGCGCCCGCCGACCGTCCCGGCTGCACGCCGTCGAGGAGCTCCCGATCGCCCTCGGGATGCTGCTCGTCGCGGACGGCGACTACCGGCACGCGGTGCTCGGATCGGTGAACTACGGCCGCGACTGCGACTCGATCGCCACGATGAGCGGCGCGCTCGCGGGCGCGCTGCACGGCGAAGCGGCAATCCCCGCCACCTGGGTGAAAACGGTGGCGGAGGCCAGCCGCCTCGATCTGCACGCACCGGCGCGGACGCTGACGGATGTCGCCCGCGAGGTGTTCGTGCGGGACACCGCCCGGCGGCGTGCGCACGAGGCGGCGTTCGCGACACTGGCAGGCACACCATGACCGTGCGGGTCACCTGGGTGCAGCCCGAGGACCTGATCGGGCACGAACTGCGCCAGGCGGCCGAGGACGGCCGGGACGCGCGGCACATCGAGCGCCGGTGGTACGCGGCGGGCGGCGCACCCGCCCCGGAGCGCGCGGGCGCATCGAAATCCCCCGCGCCACCCGCCCTGCGCGCGCTCGCCGAGCGTCTGCTCGACGAACTCGCCGGGCTCACCTCGCCGCTGCATGTCGACGAGCCGACGGATCTCGCCGCGATCCGAGCGGCCTGCCCGTACTGGCCGGAGCCCCGCACGCCGCCTCCACCGGCCGGTACGGCCCCGCTGGAGGCGGCGTGGCTGGGGCGTGCGGCCGGCTGCCTGCTCGGCAAACCCGTCGAGAAGCTGCCCCTCGCGGGGATCCGTGCGCTGGCCCGGGCCACCGGGAACTGGCCGCTCGCCGCCTGGTTCACCGCGAAGGGCCTGCCCGCCGGACTGGCAGCCGCCCACCCCTGGAACCGTCGCTCCGCACCCACCTCGCTCGCCGAGAACATCGACGGGATGCCGGAGGACGACGACCTCAACCACCCGCTCCTGACCCTGCTGTTGATCCAGCGGCACGGGCCTTCCTTCGGTACCGCCGATCTCGCCCGGCTCTGGCTCGACGAACTCCCCGCGGGCCGTACGTTCACCGCCGAACGGGTCGCGTACCGCAATCTGCTCGACGGCATCGAACCGCCGGACACCGCCCGGCACCGCAACCCGTTCCGGGAGTGGATCGGCGCCCAGATCCGCGCCGACGTGCACGGCTGGACCCACCCCGGCGACCCGGCGGCCGCCGCCGAGCAGGCACACCGGGACGCGGTCCTCACACACACCGGCAACGGTGTGTACGGGGCGATGTTCACCGCCGCGGCGCTCGCCGAGGCGGCCGGTGGCGACGCGGATGTGCACGGCTGTCTGGCGGCCGGTCTGCGCGTCGTGCCGCCCCGCTCGCGGTTTGCGCACGCGGTCCGCACCGGGATCGACGCGGCCCGCGGTGAGGCGGACTTCGACGAGGTCGTCGACCGGCTGCACGCCGAGTTCGGCGCGTACCACTGGGTCCATGTACTGCCCAACGCCGCGCTGCTCGCCGCCGCCCTCACCCACGCCGACGGCGACTTCTCCGACTCCATCTGCCGTGCGGTGGAAGGTGGTTGGGACACCGACTCGAACGGTGCGACCGCCGGCTCACTGACCGGTCTGCTGGCCGGCCGGCCCGGGGCACTGCCCGACCGATGGACCACCCCGCTGGGGAACCGGCTCACCACATCCGTTCCCGGATTCGACTCCATCGGCTTCGACGCACTCGCCGAAATGACCCACCGGCTCATCCACGAGGAGGCACGCCGCCCATGACCGGCATCGCGGTGCTCGGCAGTACCCATATGGACCTTGTCGCCTACGTCGCACGGGCTCCGCAGCGCGGAGAAACCGTCACCGGACGGGAGTTCCGCACCGTCCCCGGCGGCAAGGGCGCGAACCAGGCCGTCGCCGCCGCCCGCGCGGGCGGCGACCTGATGATGATCGGCACGGTCGGTGACGACGCGTACGGGGCGCAGCTGCGGTCCGGACTGGAGCACGCGGGCGTGGACACCACCGTGGACACCACCGGCGCCGGGGACACCTTCGTCGGCATGCTCGCCGTGGCGCTCGGCGAGGGGCGTTCCGCGCCGGAGGCACTGGCCTGGGCGTCGTCCGCCGCCGCGCTCCGTGTGCAGAAGCCGGGTGCCTCGACCTCCATGCCGTACCGCAGCGAGATCGACGCCGCATGACCGCGCCCGGGGAAGCGCCCCTCACCGGTCTGCGGGTCCTCGACCTCGCCACGCTCTTCGCAGGCCCCCTCGCGGCCACCATGCTCGGTGACTTCGGCGCCGAGGTGATCAAGGTCGAGCATCCGCGCAGACCCGATCCGTCGCGCGGGCACGGCCCGGCGAAGGACGGCATCGGCCTGTGGTGGAAGCTGCTCGGCCGCAACAAACGCAATCTGACCCTCGACCTCTCCGCCCCCGGCGGGCGCGACGTCCTGCTGCGGCTGGCCGCGTCCACCGATGTGATCATCGAGAACTTCCGGCCGGGGACGCTGGAACGGTGGGGCGTCGGCTGGGAGGAACTGCACGCCGTCAACCCGCGGCTGGTGCTCACCCGGGTCACCGGCTTCGGCCAGTTCGGCCCGTACGCGCACCGCGCCGGCTTCGGCACTCTCGCCGAGGCCATGAGCGGGTTCGCCGCGATCACCGGGGAGCCGGACGGGCCGCCGACCCTGCCGCCCTTCGGGCTCGCCGACTCGATCGCGGCACTCGCCACCGCGTACGCCGTGATGGCGGCGCTGGCCGGGCGGGACCGCACCGGGGAGGGGCAGGTCGTCGACATGGCGATCATCGAGCCGATCCTGACCGTGCTCGGCCCGCAGCCGATCTGGTACGACCAGCTCGGATACGTCCAGGAACGCACCGGTAACCGCTCGCGCAACAACGCCCCACGCAATACGTACCGCACGTCCGACGGTCTGTGGGTCGCCGTGTCCACGTCCGCCCAGTCGATCGCCGAACGGGTGATGCATCTGGTCGGCCGCGCGGAACTGATCGACGAGCCGTGGTTCGCGTCCGGCGCCACCCGCGCCGACCACTCCGACGAACTCGACGAGGCGGTCGGCAACTGGATCGCCCGGCACACCCGCGACGACGCGATCTCCGCGTTCGAGAAGGCGGAGGCAGCCATCGCGCCGATCCATGGCATCCGGGACGTGATGGATGACCCGCAGTACCGGGCCCTGGACTCCATCACCGAGGTCCCCGACCCGGAGCTGGGCCCGCTGCGCATGCAGAACGTCCTCTTCCGGCTGTCCGGGACCCCGGGGGCGATCCGCTGGGCGGGCCGGCCGCACGGCGCGGACACCGACGAGATCCTCGCCGGGCTCGGTCTGACCGATCCGGAGATCGCCGCACTGCGAGCGGGGAGCGTGCTGTGACGGTGGCGGCAGCGGTGCCTCTGACCTGGCTGTACGTCCCCGGGGACCGGCCGGACGTGGTGCGCAAGGCGCGCGACTCGGGCGCGGACGTGGTGATCGTCGACCTGGAGGACGCGGTCGCGCCGGACCGCAAGGCGTATGCACGGTCCGCCACTGCCGAACTCCTCGCCGAACCGCTCGCCGGCACGGACGGTGTGCCGATGCACGTCCGGGTCCACACCGAAACCGACATCCTGGCCCTGGCCGGACTGCCCGGCCTGGCCGGACTGCGGCTGCCCAAGATCACGCATGCCGCGACCGTCCATCACATCGCGGCTCTGGCCCCCGGCGTCGCGCTCTGTCCGCTGCTGGAGTCGGCGCTCGGCATCGAGCACGCGTACACGATCGCGGCGTCCCACCCCCAGGTCCGCTCCATCGCCATCGGCGAGATCGATCTCCGGGCCGATCTGGGCGTACGGGACGACATGGGTCTGGACTGGTCGCGCAGCCGGGTGGTGGTTGCCGCCCGCGCGGCGGGGCTCGCCCCGCCGACCCAGTCGGTGTTCCCGGACGTCCTGGACCTGGACGGGCTGTGGCAGTCCTGCGTGCACGGGAGGGCGCTGGGGTTCGTCGGCCGGGCGGCGATCCACCCCCGGCAGCTGCCGGTCATCGAACGGGCATTCCGGCCGACGGCGGAGGAGATCGAGGCGGCGCAGGAGATCGTGGCGGCGGCACTGACGGACGCGGGTGCGCTGGCGCTGCCGGACGGCCGCTTCGTGGACGCGGCGGTGGTGGCCTCGGCCCGCCGGACGCTGGCGCTGGCGGAACGGGTGGGGTGACGGCGGAAGATCCAGCCCCTCCGGCGATCGAGGAGCGGGGGTCCGGGCGCACGGACCCCGGTGGGGGAACAGCGAAAGGCCCCGAGCCGTTTGGTTCGGGGCCTTTCGTACAGATGGGTGGCGTCAGGCTTTCTTCACTGTCTCTGCGGTGCCGTTCTTCTCCGGCGCCTCGGCATCGGGCGCCTCCGCATCCGGCACCTCGGCATCGAGCGCCTCCGCATCGAGCGCCTTCGCATCGCCGACGCCGTCGCCGTCACGGTCCGCGTCACCGGCGGCGTCCGCGTCGGGCGCCGCGTCCTCGACGCCCTCGGTGTCCTCGGCCGCTCCCGGCTCGACGATCTCCTCGCGCCCCGGCCGTACCTTCGCCGAGATCACGAAGTACGTCACCGCCAGCACGAACACGATGAGTGCGGTCCACACGTTCAGGCGCAGGCCCAGGATGTGGTGCGCCTCGTCGACCCGCATGTACTCGATCCAGGCGCGACCCGCGCAGTACGCCGCGACGTACAGCGCGAACACCCGCCCGTGTCCGAGCTTGAAGCGGCGGTCCGCCCAGATCACCAGCAGGGCGACGCCCACGCACCACAGCGACTCGTACAGGAACGTCGGGTGGTACGTGCCGGCGACCCGGTTGGGACCTTCGCTGATCTTCAGTGCCCACGGCAGATCCGTCGGCTTGCCGTACAGCTCCTGGTTGAACCAGTTGCCCCAGCGGCCGAACGCCTGGGCGATGGCGATGCAGGGGGCGAGCGCGTCGGCCCAGGCGGGCAGCGGGATCCCTCGACGGCGGCAGCCGATCCAGGCGCCGACCGCGCCGAGCGCGATCGCGCCCCAGATACCGAGGCCTCCCTGCCAGATCTTGAAGGCGTTGACCCAGTCCTCGCCGTCGCTGAAGTACATCTGGTAGTCGGTGATGACGTGGTAGAGCCGGCCGCCGACGAGACCGAAGGGCACGGCCCAGACGGCGATGTCGGCCACCGTGCCGGCTCTGCCGCCCCGGGCGGTCCAGCGCTTGTTGCCGAGCCAGACGGCGACAAACACACCGATGATGATGCAGAACGCGTAGCCGCGAAGCGGGATCGGGCCGAGATTGATCACGCCGGTCGACGGGCTGGGAATGTAGGCAAGGTCCATGGCAGGGTCGACGCTACCTTGCCGGGCGGGAGGTGCGGCAACCCGCCCGACAACTTCTGGGTAACGAGCCGGTCATCTGTCCCCACCCGGCCGACCCGGAGCCCACGTCCGCGGAGTGGCTCAGGAAACGGACGGCGACGGGGTGACCTTCGCCGGCTGCTTGCCCTTGTTCGCCTCGGCGACCCACTTCTTCAGGTTCGCCACGGTGATCGGTTCGTTCCCCTTCTTCGGGAAGATCGATTCACCGTTGAGGAGCGCGGTCGGTGTGCCCGTGAATCCACCGTTCTGGAACGCGGTGTTGGACTTCTGGACCCAGGTGTTGTGCGTGCCGTCCTCCACACAACTGCGGAAGGCGGGCGTGTCGAGGCCCGGGACCTTGCCCGCCAGATCGATCAGCTTGCTGCTCTTGCCGAAAGCGTCGTCGGTCTCCGGCGGCTGATTGCGGTAGAGGACGTCGTGGTACGCGGAGAATTTCCCGACGTCCTGTGCGCAGGCGGCCGCATTGGCCGCGTCCAGGGAACCGGTGCCACCGAGGTTGCCGTCGATGAGCGTGGCCAGGTGGTACTGGACCTTGATCTGTCCGGTGTTTTCCAGCTCGTGGATCGTTTCCCGGAACGCATTCTCGAACTGGGCACAGACCGGGCAGCGGAAGTCCTCCCAGACCGTGAGCGTGGACGGGGCGTCGTCCGCACCCACCTGGATGACCAGGCTGTCCTTGCCGGTCGCCCCCGACGGTGCTACCGCGGGCCCCGACTTGCTCGCCTTGTTGCCCTTGCCCCCCGAATTCGCGGCGATCACGCCGATGACGGCGGCCAGCGCCAGCACACCCACCACGGCGGCCGAGACGATCAGCGTGCGCCGGCGGCGCTCGCGCGCCTTCGCCTGCTCGCGCTGCTGGACGAGCCGGTCGCGCGCGGCCCTTTTTCCCTCTTGGTTCTTCTCGCTCACACCCGCAGCAACGAACCGGGGAGGCACGTGCGTGCCTCCCCGGCCCCAGGTCCACCCGGATGGATTACACCCGATGTCAGCGCTTTCGAACGCCTTCGGCCAATTCGCCCGCCAATGAGCGGACCGCGGCGAGACCGGACGCCTCGTCGGGGGCGTCCAGGATCCGCTTGACGAAGGCGGAGCCCACGATCACCCCGTCGGCGAAGACGGCGACCTCGGCGGCCTGCTGGGCGTTGGAGACGCCGAGGCCGACGCAGACCGGGAGCTCGGTGGTGGCGCGGGTGCGCCGGACCAGGTCCTGGGCCTGCTCGCCGACCGATTCGCGGGTGCCGGTGACCCCCATCAGCGAGGCCGCGTAGACGAAGCCGGAGCCGGCCGCGGTGATGGTGGTGAGGCGCTCGTCCTTGCTGCTCGGTGCGACGACGAAGACGGTCGCGAGACCGTGCTTGTCGGCGTGCTCGCGCCACACCGAGGACTCCTGGACCGGCAGGTCGGGCAGGATGCACCCGGCGCCGCCCGCCTCGGCGAGCTCGGCGGTGAACCGCTCGATGCCGTACCGGTCGATGGGGTTCCAGTACGTCATGACAAGGATCGGGGCGCCGGTCGCCTCGTACGCCTCGCGGACCGTACGCATCACGTCGGCGATCTTCACGCCGCCGCGCAGAGCGATGTCGTCGGCGGTCTGGATGACCGGCCCGTCGAGCACGGGGTCGCTGTGCGGCAGGCCCACCTCGACGACATCGGCGCCACCGGCGACAACGGCCTTGACGGCCTCGATGCCGCCGTCGACCGTCGGGAACCCGGCCGGCAGGTAGGCGATGAGCGCGGCACGGTCCTCCGCCTTGGCGGCGGCGAGGACGGCGCTCAACAGCTCGATGTTGCCACTCACTTGGCGTCCTCCTCGATCTCGGCGTCGCCGTTCCCCGCGTCCGCCTCGACGGTCGCGTCCACGTCGTACAGCCCGAAGTAGCGGGCCGCCGTGTCCATGTCCTTGTCGCCGCGGCCGGACAGGTTGACCACGAGCAGCCCGTCCTTGCCGAGCTCCTTGCCGACCTCCAGGGCTCCGGCCAGCGCGTGGGCGCTCTCGATGGCCGGGATGATCCCTTCGGTGCGGGAGAGCAGCAGCAGCGCCTGCATGGCGGCGCCGTCGGTGACCGCGCGGTACTCGCCGCGGCCGATGTCCTTGAGGTACGCGTGCTCGGGGCCGATGCCCGGGTAGTCCAGACCGGCCGAGATGGAGTACGGCTCGGTGATCTGGCCCTCGTCGTCCTGGAGGACGTAACTGCGCGAGCCGTGCAGGATGCCGGGCTCGCCCGCGGTCAGGGTCGCCGCGTGCTCGCCGGTCTCCACGCCGTGTCCGGCGGGCTCGCAGCCGATCAGCCGGACGTGCGCGTCCGGGATGAAGGCGTGGAACAGGCCGATGGCGTTGGAGCCGCCGCCGACACAGGCGATCGCGGCGTCCGGCAGCCGGCCGGTCCGTTCCAGGACCTGCCGTCGGGCCTCGACGCCGATGACGCGGTGGAAGTCTCGGACCATCGCGGGGAAGGGGTGCGGGCCCGCGACCGTACCGAAGAGGTAGTGGGTGCGGTCCACATTGGCGACCCAGTCGCGGAACGCCTCGTTGATGGCGTCCTTGAGCGTGCGGGAGCCGGATTTCACGGCGACGACCTCGGCGCCGAGCATCCGCATCCGCGCCACGTTCAGCGCCTGCCGCTCGGTGTCGATCTCACCCATGTAGATGGTGCATTCGAGGCCGAAGAGGGCGCACGCGGTCGCGGTGGCGACGCCGTGCTGGCCGGCGCCGGTCTCGGCGATGACCCGGGTCTTGCCCATGCGCTTGGTGAGCAGCGCCTGACCCAGCACGTTGTTGATCTTGTGCGAGCCGGTGTGGTTCAGGTCCTCGCGCTTGAGGAAGATCCGGGCGCCGCCCGCGTGCTCGGCGAAGCGCGGAATCTCGGTCAGGGCGCTCGGCCGGCCGGTGTAATTGACCATGAGCTCATTGAGCTCGGCGGCGAAGGCCGGGTCGTGTTTGGCCTTGTCGTACTCGACGGCGACCTCGTCCACGGCGGCGACGAGCGCCTCCGGGATGAACTTGCCGCCGAACGCGCCGAAGTAGCCCTCGGCGCTGGGGATCAGACCCTCGGGGTCCGGAATGAAGAAGTCAGA
This sequence comes from Streptomyces sp. NPDC048496, assembly GCF_043200055.1. Taxonomy (NCBI): domain Bacteria; kingdom Bacillati; phylum Actinomycetota; class Actinomycetes; order Kitasatosporales; family Streptomycetaceae; genus Streptomyces; species Streptomyces sp. NPDC048496. The sequence continues at coordinate 42,440 of NZ_JBICXB010000017.1, forward strand.
TGACATCCGACGTGCTCCTCGTCATGGCAACGGGTGGGTTCACCGTATGCGCCGTGAGCAGAGCGCCGCCGCGACCGGGAACGGTCGGACGGTGCGGTCGTACGTACGAGAGGGTGGTGCGAGTACGTCGGCCGGGGCTCGCTACAGCGCGGTCCCCGTGCGCCATCGCATGCCGTTGACCTGGCCGGGCTCGTCGCCGATCACGTACCGCACCCGCCGGCCGTGCACGCGGCGCGCGGGGGCGCGGCAGCCGCGGGGGCGGCAGCCGCGCGCCAGCGGCGCGTGCGGGTCCCGGGCAGCCGTCACCATGGCCAGGCGCAGGCGCGGCCGGGTGCGGGGCAGGGGACGGTCGGCGGACATGGTGCGGGTCAGTCCCGTCCGTGCCGCAGGGCCGGGTGGGCGCCCGCGGCGACCAGGTCGGCGACAGCGGCCCGCGGGTCGCGGCCGGTGACCAGGGACTCGCCGACGAGTACGGCGTCGGCGCCGGCGTTGGCGTAGGCGATGAGGTCGTGCGGGCCGCGGACGCCGGACTCGGCGACCTTGACGATGCCCGCCGGGATCTCGGGGGCGACACGCTCGAAGGTGGAGCGGTCGACCTTGAGGTCCTTCAGATTGCGCGCGTTGACACCGATGATCTTCGCTCCGGCGTCGACGGCACGCTCTGCCTCCTCCTCGTCGTGCGCCTCGACCAGCGGCGTGAGGCCGATGGACTCGGCGCGCTCGATCAGGGAGACGAGGGCCTCCTGGTCGAGGGCGGCGACGATCAGCAGAGCGAGGTCGGCGCCGTAGGCGCGGGCCTCCCAGAGCTGGTACGAGGTGACGATGAAGTCCTTGCGCAGGATCGGGATGTCGACCTTGGCGCGGACGGCTTCCAGGTCGGCGAGCGAACCGCCGAAGCGGCGCTCCTCGGTGAGGACGGAGATGACGGACGCGCCACCGGCCTCGTAGTCCGCGGCGAGCGCGGCCGGGTCGGCGATCGCGGCCAGGGCCCCCTTGGAGGGACTGGAGCGCTTGACCTCGCAGATGACGGTCACGCCCTCGCCGCGCAGGGCGGCGACTCCGTCCTTGGCCGCCGGAGCGCGCGCCGCGCGTTCCTTGAGTTCGTCGAGGCTGACACGCGCCTGCCGCTCTGCGAGGTCGGCGCGGACGCCGTCGATGATCTCGTCGAGCACACTCACGCGAGCGGCCCCCTTCCGGGACGGTGATGAGGGAACAGGATCAGCCATCTCGATGGTATCCGCAGGAGGGCCGAGGGCCCACATCCGGCCGCCGAATGTCCCACAAGCTGGGCATTCACGGCGCCAGTACTGATCCGAACGGCAGATTCCGGACGACGGTGAAGATCAGCAGCACGGCGCCGATCCCCCACCAGTAGGCCGGTGCGAGGTTGATCCGTACGGGCATTCCTCTGCTCGCGCGGACGATCCAGACCACCCAGACGGCGGCGAAGATCGCGTAGCCGACGACGGCGAGGGCATTGAAGCCGAAGGCGGCGGCGATATCGCCGTGGGCAACGGCGTGGGCGCTGCGCAGCCCGCCGCAGCCGGGGCAGAACAGGCCGGTGACCTGCAGCATCGGGCAGACCGGGTAGTGGCCCGGCTGGTTGGGGTCGACGGCGCCGACGTAGCCGAAGGCCGCGATGACGGCCGCCATGACCGCCACCGGGGTGGCGAGCTGTCGGAAGGGTGACGCGGGCACGGGCGCCGGCGGGAAGGCCGGCGCCGGCTGACCGGGTGCCGGCACGAAGTCCGGCGCGGGCTGTCGACCGGACGGGCCCGGTGCGGCTGCGGGAGAAGGCGAGGCGTCCACCCGGTGATTGTCCCCTCTCACGCGGAAAGGCGCAGCCCGGCCCGGGCTGCGCCTTTCACGATGTTCCGGCCGGCGTCAGGAAGACGTCTGGGCCTGCCCGGCTCGCGCCCGGGCGGCGGCCATCTCGGGCGACTCCTTCGGCATGCCGAGGCCGGCGGCCTTCATCGCGAGACCGACGATTCCGCCGATGAGGATGATCGCCATACCGGCCCAGAAGCCGAGCGGGTTGGCCGCGACCATGAAGACGCCTGCGACGCAGAAGCCGATGAACGAGATGATGACACCGGTCCAGGCGGCCGGGGTGTGTCCGTGGCTGCTGCCCGCCATGAGTTGCTCCTCGTTGGTGTTGCGCTGTGGGTATCGCTGTACGCAAAGCTGGTGGCGCTGTGCTGCCGCTGTGCAGAAAGCGTCAGAACCATTGTCCCGTACGGACGGGTACGACGTGTGCTGGGGGTCGCACCCGGGACGTGTCCCCCCGGTCACGCCCCGCTCGCGCCGGGAGGTCCTTCAGTGCGTCGGGTCCTCGCCGCGGTCCAGTGCCTTCCACAGGTCCTCGGGCCGGTCCGGGTCCGGGGCGGTGCGGGGGGCCTTGCGGGGGCGCGGGGTGCCGTCGCGTTCGTACCGCCCCGACATGGTCGGCCAGAGCTTCCCGTACCGCAGGGCGAGCAGCCCTGCGATGAGGATCAGCAGTCCGCCGGCGGCGGTGACGTACGGCCAGGCGGTGTGGCTGAGGGCGTCGATGGTGGCGGAGGTGTCGCCGGTGGTCTGCGCCGCCTTCTCGTCGAGGGCGGCGCTGTCGGAGGCGCCGAGGTAGGCGCTCAGTCCGGCACCGAGGCCGCTGAGGGCGAGCAGCCCGGCGACGAGCAGCCGGCCGGCGCTGCGGACGGCGAAGACGGCGACGAGGGCGGCCAGACCGACGATGGCGAGGGCCGCCGGGAGTCCGGTGACGTCCTGGCCGTCGGCGCTCAGAGGCAGGGTGCCGCCGCCGACGGCGGCCTTGCCCTCGGCCCAGGTCTGGCCGGAGGCGAGGAGGACGACGGTGGCACCGACCGCCCCGAGAAGCAGGCCGGCGGCCAGGCTGCGGCGGCTTCCCGGGGCGTCGGGCGCGGTGGCGGCCTGGGCACGGGGCTGGGGTACGGGGACAGCACTCACGTACCCCACTATCCCCTACGGGTTCAGCCCGAGCGGCACATGGGGGGTGGGTGAAGGAGCGGGGTCCGGTGCGTGCAACTGCAAGGCGGAGGAAGGAGTAGACGCGAAGGGGGTCCCCCTATGCCTTGAGGGCTATGGGGGAGTCGGTGACTGACGACAACGCCGCAGATGTGCGCACCGGGGCACGCGACGCCGCCCCCCATGTGCCGGTCGGGCTTCACCGTTCGTGGAGGCGGTTCGCCGTATGCACGGCACGCAGGACCGCGGCAGCCTTGTTGCGGCATTCGGTGTCCTCGGCGACCGGGTCCGAGTCGGCGACGATTCCCGCTCCGGCCTGGACGTACGCGGTGCCGTCGCGCAGCAGAGCCGTACGGATCGCGATCGCGGTGTCGGAGTCCCCGGCGAAGTCGAGGTAGCCGACGCAGCCTCCGTACAGTCCGCGGCGGGTGGGTTCGAGCTCCTCGATGATCTGCATGGCCCGCGGCTTGGGGGCACCGGAGAGCGTCCCGGCCGGGAAGCACGCGGTCAGGACGTCGAAGGCGGTACGGCCTTCGGCGACGCGGCCGGTGACCGTGGAGACGATGTGCATCACGTGCGAGTACCGCTCGATCGACATGAAGTCGACGACCTCGACGCTGCCGGGCACGCAGACCCGTCCCAGGTCGTTGCGGCCGAGGTCGACGAGCATCAGGTGCTCGGCGCGTTCCTTCGGGTCGGCGAGGAGCTCGTCGGCGAGCGCCTGGTCCTCCTGCGGGGTGGCGCCGCGGTGCCTGGTCCCGGCGATCGGGTGGACCATCGCCCGCCCGTCCTCGACCTTGACGAGGGCTTCGGGGCTGGAACCCGCGACATCGAAGCCGTCGAACCGGAAGAGGTACATGTACGGCGACGGGTTGGTCGCGCGCAGCACCCGGTAGACGTCCAACGCACTTGCCGTGCACGGGGTTTCGAAGCGCTGGGACGGGACGACCTGGAACGCCTCGCCGGCCCTGATGCGCTCCTTCACGTCGAGGACGGCGTCCTGGAAGGCCTGGCCGCCCCAGAGCGCGGTGTGCGGCGGGAGCTCGGACGGCGGGAGGGTGGCGGGAGCGTTCTCGACGGGGCGGGAGAGGTCCGCCTCCATGGCGTCGAGCCGGGCGACGGCGTCGGCGTACGCCTCGTCGACGCCGGTCGCGAGGTCGTTGTGGTTGATCGCGTTGGCGATCAGCAGGACGCTGCCGTCCCAGTGGTCGAGGACGGCGAGGTCCGAGGTGAGGAGCATCGTCAGCTCGGGGAGCTGCAGGTCGTCGCCTCCGTGCTCGCCGATCCGCTCCAGTCGGCGCACGATGTCGTAACCGAGATAGCCGACCATGCCGCTGGTGAACGGCGGCATGCCGGAGTGCAGGTCGCGCGGGGTGTGCAGGGCCTCGACGGTGGCTCGCAGGGCGTCCAGCGGATCCCCGTCGACGGGGACGCCGACGGGCGGGGTGCCGAGCCAGTGCGCCTGCCCGTCGCGGACGGTGAGGGTGGCGGCGCTGCGGACGCCGATGAAGGAGTAGCGCGACCAGGCGCGGCCGTTCTCCGCGGATTCGAGGAGGAAGGTGCCGGTGCGCTCACCCGCGAGTTTGCGGTAGAGGCCGACCGGGGTGTCGCCGTCCGCGAGGAGCCGGCGGCTGACGGGGATGACGCGTCGGTCGACGGCGAGCTTGCGGAAGGTTTCGAGATCCATGGCGCCCGACCCTACTGCCCGAGCGGGAGGACGTCGGCGTCGAAGCAGGTGCGGTCGCCGGTGTGGCAGGCGGCACCCGTCTGGTCGACCTTGACGAGGACGGTGTCCGCGTCGCAGTCCAGGGCGACGGACTTGACCACCTGGATGTGGCCCGAGGTGTCGCCCTTGACCCAGTACTCCTGGCGGCTGCGGGACCAGTAGGTGCAGCGGCCGGTGGTGAGGGTGCGGTGCAGGGCCTCGTCGTCCATCCAGCCGAGCATGAGCACCTCGCCGGTGTCGTACTGCTGGGCGATGGCCGGGACCAGTCCGTCGGCGCCGCGCTTGAGGCGGGCGGCGATGGCGGGGTCCAGGCTGCTGGCGGGCGGGGTGCTGGGCGCGGGCATGCTGGTCATGGACCCCATTCTGCCGTGGTCGCGAGGGCGGTTCCGTGAGGCGTCCACTGGGCGGACCGCGGGACCCGGTCGTACGCTGGCGGTCATGTCGACTCATGCGAAGCGCGAACGACTTCTGCTTGCCGACCTGTTGGAGGCGGCGGGCCCCGAAGCCGCCACCCTGTGCCACGGCTGGACGGCCCGGGACCTGGCGGCCCATGTCGTGGTGCGCGAGCGCCGACCGGACGCGGCGGCCGGGGTGCTGCTGGGCCCGCTGAAGAACCGGCTCGAACGGGTACAGGCCGAGTTCGCCGAGAAGCCGTACGAGGAACTCATCCAGCTGATCCGTACGGGGCCGCCCCGGATGTCGCCGTTCGGGCTGAAGCAGCTGGACGAGGCGGCCAACACGGTGGAGTTCTACATCCACGCCGAGGATGTGCGCCGGGCGCAGCCCGACTGGTCGCAGCGGGAGCTGGACCCGGTCTTCGCCGATGCGCTCTGGTCGCGTATGGAGAAGGCGGCGCGGCTGTTCGGACGCAAGGCGCCGGTGGGTCTTGTGCTGCGCCGCCCGGACGGGCAGACCGCGGTGGCGCACAAGGGCACTCCGGTGGTGACGGTCACCGGCGAGCCGGGCGAACTGCTGCTGTTCGCGTCCGGGCGGCAGGACGCGGCCCGGGTGGAGGTCGAGGGTGACAAGGAGGCGGTGGCCCGGCTGCGGACGGCGGAGCTGGGGATGTAGGGCCTGTCCGGCGGATCAGGGTCGGACAGACCCCAAGACGTACGGGTCCGGGTCAGCGGGGGAGTTCCGCGCGGCGCAGCCGGGTGAAGACCAGACCGGCTGTCGCTCCCGCCGCGCTGACGGCGGCGCTGGTGACGAAGACCGGGCCCGTCCCCCAGGCGGCGACGGCGACTCCCGTGACCGGGTAGCTGAGCGGCGCGATCGCGTGGGTGAAGAGCGTCGAGACCGAGGTGACCCGGCCGAGGTAGGCGGGGTCGGCGGCGGTCTGGGTCAGGGCGCCGCACAGCGCACCCCCGAGGCCCCCGAAGAGCCCGACGCAGACGGCGACGGCGGCGGCGAAGCCCACCGAGGGGGCGTAGGCCAGGGCCGCTATGGCGACCGCACCCACGATCACGGTCAGGCACATCATCAGCCCGGCCCGTGGCACCCGGCCGCGCACGGCGAGCAGCAGGGCCGACGCACCGGCTCCGATGCCGAACGCGGCGACGATCCAGCCCATGCCGGACGCGCCCCAGCCGCGCTCGCGGGCGAGCAGGATCAGCCCGAGGTTGGCCGGCCCCGCGAAGCCCAGTTCGCTGAGGGCGACGGTGAGCATCAGCGGTCCGAGCACCGGATGACGGCGGATGTGGCGCAGCCCGTCGGCCAGGTCGTGCCAGGCGGTGCCGGACGGTTCGGCGGATTCCCTGGCGGGCAGTGGGCTGATCCGCAGGGACAGGAGCAGCGGCAGCGATACGGCGAAGAGCACCCCGGCCGCGGCGAACGCGAGCCTCGGCCCGCCTACGGCCACCGCGACGCCACCGAGCGGCGCTCCGACGACATTGGCGCCGCGCGAGGCGAGTCCGCGCAGCCCCTGGACGCGGGCCAGCTGTCCGGCGGCGGTGATCCGGGGCGGCAGGGCGCCCACGGCGGGCAGGAAGAGGGCGTCGACCACGCCGAAGACGAGCGCGATGGCGATCAGCATCCACACGGCGGGCGAGGTGACCAGCAGCGCACCCGCCAGACCCAGGACGACCAGGCAGCGGGCGGCGTCGCTACCGATGACGACGCGGCGCGGTCCGATCCGGTCGGCGAGCACTCCCCCGCCGAGCATCAGCAGGGCCCTGGGTATGGAGCCGACGGCGAGGACGAGTCCGGTCTGAGTGGCGCTGCCGGCACGGGCGGCGGCCCAGGCGAGTGCCATGTAGTAGACGCTGTCGCCGATCATCGAGGCCGCGTACGCGCCCAGCCAGCGCAGGACGTTTCCGTCGCGGTGGGCGGGGCGTTCCGGAGCTTTCTTGGCTGTGACGGTGACGGTCATGAGGGTCGTCCTCCCGGGGCGGCTGCTCAGGTGCGGAACGGGAATGCGTACAGGTGCATGGCGACGTTCTCGCGCCCTTCCGTGTCCCCGGCCTCATCGCGGGTGCGGCCGAGTTCCTCGTACCGGTCGATCAGCTCGTGCACCTCGCGGCTGAGCGCGGAGAGCTCCTCGACGGTGAGCCGGGCCAGGTACTCGGAGCTGGAGGCGGCGCTGCGCCACTCCAGCGACCAGCTCTGGGCCGAGTCGAGGTAGCGGCGGTACAGCTCGATGTGCTGGTCGAACGAGAGCCGGCCGACGGCGGCGTGCGTGGCGACCTTCTCGGGCGCGTCGCTGAAGTCCTCGTCGTGGAAGTTCAGTCCCTTCGAGGCGGGCTGCCACCAGCGCTCGCGACCGTCCCTGCCCTGCTGCTCGGCCTCCTCGATCAGACCGTGGTCGGCGAGCTTGCGCAGGTGGTAGCTGACCAGCGAGACCGCCTCGTCGACCTGCTCGGCGAGCTGGGAGGCGGTGGCCTGACGGGAGATGTAGAGCGCCCGGTAGAGCTTCATCCGCAGGGGGTGCGCGAACGCCTTCAGGGTCTCCAGATCCGAGATCCGGCGCGGTTCATTGCTTGCCATGCCTTCACCGTAGATAGGAAATGAAACTTGCGCAATCTTTATTGCGCAATAGAAGTTGCGGGATCTCGGGCGGCCCTGTTGCCGCGAAGGGGGGCGAGACGGCCCTCAAAACGCCGATCGCCGGACGAGCCACAATCGGCTCGTCCGGCGATCGATGAGTGCTGCGGTCAGCGGACCGGGTGCCCGGCCTCCCGCAGCGCCTCCTTGACCTCGGAGATCCGCAGATCGCCGAAGTGGAAGACGGACGCGGCGAGCACCGCGTCGGCGCCCGCCGCGATGGCCGGCGCGAAGTCCGCGAGCCGCCCCGCGCCGCCGGAGGCGATGACGGGGACGGTGACGTGTGTGCGGACCGCCGCGATCATCTCGGTGTCGTAGCCGTCCTTCGTGCCGTCGGCGTCCATCGAGTTGAGCAGGATCTCGCCCGCGCCCAGCTCGGCGGCCCGGTGCGCCCACTCGACGGCGTCGATGCCGGTGCCCTTGCGGCCGCCGTGCGTGGTGACCTCGAAGGTGCCCGCCGGGGTACGCCGGGCGTCGACGGACAGCACGAGGACCTGCCGGCCGAACCGCTCGGCGATCTCCCGGATGAGGTCCGGGCGGGCGATCGCCGCGGTGTTGACGCCGACCTTGTCGGCGCCGGCCCGCAGCAGTTTGTCGACGTCGTCGGCGGTACGGACACCGCCGCCGACCGTGAGCGGGATGAAGACCTGCTCCGCGGTGCGGCGCACCACGTCGTAGGTCGTCTCCCGGTCGCCGCTGGACGCGGTGATGTCGAGGAAGGTCAGCTCGTCGGCGCCCTCGGCGTCGTACAGCTTGGCCATCTCGACGGGGTCACCCGCGTCGCGCAGGTTCTGGAAGTTGACACCCTTGACGACCCGGCCGTTGTCGACGTCCAGGCACGGGATGACACGTACCGCGAGACTCATTGCGCACCTTCCCGGTAGGCCTCGATCTCGACTTCGACGACCAGGCTGGGATCGACGAAACCGGAGACGATGATCATGGAAGCGGCGGGGCGGACGTCATCGAACAGCTCCTTGTGGGCGCGGCCGACCTCGTCCACGTCCCGGGCGTGCGTGATGTACATCCGGGTACGGACGACGTCCTCGCGGCCCAGCCCCACCTGCTTCAGCGCGTCGAAGGCGACCTTGAAGGAGGCGACGGCCTGCTCGTACGGGCCGCCCGCGGAGATCTGTCCGTTGACGATCGACGTGCAGCCGGCGACCAGGACCAGCCCGTTCGGCAGCTGCACCGCGCGGGAGTAGCCGAACTTGTCCTCCCAGGGGGCGCCGGAGGAGATGCGGTTGACGGAGTCGGTCATCCGGAGACCACCTGCAGCGCCTCTTCGAGGGTGAACGCCTTCGCGTACAGCGCCTTGCCGACGATCGCGCCCTCGACACCGTCCGGCACGAGCGAGGCGATCGCCCGCAGGTCGTCCAGCGAGGACACGCCGCCGGAGGCGACGACGGGCTTGTCGGTGGCGGCGCAGACGTTCTTCAGGAGCTCCAGGTTGGGGCCCTGGAGCGTGCCGTCCTTGGCGATGTCGGTGACGACATAGCGGGCACAGCCCTCGGAGTCGAGGCGGGCGAGCGTCTCGTAGAGGTCGCCGCCGTCGCGGGTCCAGCCGCGGCCGCGGAGCGTCGTACCGCGGACGTCGAGGCCGACGGCGATCTTGTCGCCGTGCTCGGCGATGACCTTGGCGACCCACTCGGGGGTCTCCAGCGCGGCGGTGCCGAGGTTGACCCGGGTGCAGCCGGTGGCAAGGGCGGCGGCGAGCGAGGCGTCGTCACGGATGCCGCCGGACAGCTCGACCTTGATGTCCATGGAGCGGGCGACCTCGGCGATCTGCGCCCGGTTGTCACCGGTGCCGAACGCGGCGTCCAGGTCGACGAGATGCAGCCACTCGGCGCCCGCCTTCTGCCAGGCGAGGGCGGCCTGCAGGGGGTCTCCGTACGAGGTCTCGGAGCCGGACTCGCCGTGCACGAGACGGACGGCCTGGCCGTCGCGGACGTCGACGGCGGGGAGAAGCTCAAGCGTGGTGGACATCAGAGTGTTCCGATCCAGTTGGTCAGCAGCTGGGCGCCGGCATCGCCGGACTTCTCGGGGTGGAACTGGGTGGCCCACAGAGCGCCGTTCTCCACCGCGGCGACGAACGGCTCACCGTGGGTGGCCCAGGTGACCCGGGGGGCGCGGATCCGGGCGTTCGTGACTTCGAGGCTCCAGTCGTGCACCGCGTACGAGTGCACGAAGTAGAACCGCGCCTCGGGGTCGAGACCGGCGAAGAGCTCGGAGTCCTCGGGGGAGCGCACGGTGTTCCAGCCCATGTGCGGGACGACCGGGGCCTTCAGCGGGGCGACGGTGCCGGGCCACTCGTCGAGGCCCTCCGTCTCCACGCCGTGCTCGATGCCGCGCTCGAAGAGGATCTGCATGCCGACACAGATGCCCATCACGGGGCGGCCGCCGGAGAGCCTGCGGCCGATGATCCATTCGCCGCGGGCCTTCTTCAGCCCGTCCATGCAGGCGGAGAACGCGCCGACGCCGGGCACCAGCAGCCCGTCGGCGTTCATCGCCCGGTCGAAGTCACGGGTGATCTCGACGTCCGCGCCGACGCGGGCGAGGGCGCGCTCGGCGGAACGGACGTTGCCGAAGCCGTAGTCGAAGACGACGACCTTCTTCTTCTCGCTCACAGGTCGCTCCCTCAGTCCCAGAGTCCCTGGATCCGCATGACACCTGCGGCCAGGCTCATCACGGATGCGATCCCGAGCAGCACGATGACGCCCTTGGGCATCTTCTGCTTCGAGAAGGAGTAGACGCCACCGGCCAGGAAGAGGCCGAGGACGATCAGAATGGTGTTGAGGCCGGTCACAGCGCACCCTTCGTGGAGGGAAGAATTCCGGCGGCACGCGGGTCGTGCTCGCAGGCGTACCGCAGGGCGCGGGCGAGCGCCTTGAACTGGCACTCCACGATGTGATGGGCGTTGCGGCCGTACGGGACGTGGACGTGCAGGGCGATCTGCGCCTGGGCGACGAACGACTCCAGGATGTGCCGGGTCATCGTGGTGTCGTACGAGCCGATCATCGGCGCGATGTTCTCCGGCTCGGTGTGCACCAGGTAGGGGCGGCCGGAGAGGTCGACGGTGACCTGGGCGAGCGACTCGTCCAGCGGGACGGTGCAGTTGCCGAAGCGGTAGATGCCGACCTTGTCGCCGAGCGCCTGCTTGAAGGCGGCACCGAGGGCGAGGGCGGTGTCCTCGATCGTGTGGTGCGTGTCGATGTGCAGGTCGCCGTCGGTCTTGACCGTGAGGTCGAAGAGGCCGTGGCGGCCGAGCTGGTCGAGCATGTGGTCGTAGAAGCCGACCCCGGTCGACACGTCGACCTTTCCGGTGCCGTCGAGGTTGACCTCGACGAGCACGGACGTTTCCTTGGTGGTGCGTTCCACGCGGCCTACGCGGGGGCTCATCCGTCGTGCTCCTTCTTGAGTTCGCGCACCGCATCGAGGAACGCGTCGTTCTCTGCCGGGGTTCCTGCGGAGACCCGCAGCCATCCCGGTACGCCGTTGTCCCGGACCAGGACGCCCCGGTCGAGGATCTGCTGCCAGGCGGTGTGGCTGTCGGCGAAGCGGCCGAACTGGACGAAGTTGGCGTCCGAGTCCGTCACGTCGAAGCCGAGGGCGCGCAGTTCGGTGACGATCCGGTCGCGCTCGCCCTTGAGCTGCGCGACGTATCCGAGGAGCGTGTCGGTGTGCTCCAGGGCGGCGAGCGCCGTGGCCTGGGTGACGGAGGACAGGTGGTACGGCAGCCGCACCAGCTGGACGGCGTCCACGACTGCCGGGTCGGCGGCGAGGTAGCCGAGCCGCAGACCGGCGGCGCCGAACGCCTTCGACATGGTGCGCGAGAGCACCAGGTTGGGCCGGCCCTCGATCAGCGGGAGCAGCGAGGGGTGGTGGCTGAATTCGCCGTACGCCTCGTCGACGACGACCATCGAGGGCCTGGCGGCCTGGGCGGCGTCATACAGCGCGAGGACGGTGCCGGCGTCGACGGCGGTGCCCGTGGGGTTGTTGGGCGAGGTGATGAAGACGACGTCCGGCCGCTGCTCGGCGATGGCCTCGCAGGCCGCGTCGACATCGATCGTGAAGTCGTCCTTGCGCGGCCCGGAGATCCAGCCGGTGCCGGTGCCGCGCGCGATGAGGGCGTGCATCGAGTACGAGGGCTCGAAGCCGATCGCGGTGCGTCCGGGTCCGCCGAAGGTCTGCAGCAGCTGCTGCAGCACCTCGTTGGAGCCGTTGGCCGCCCAGACATTGGCGAGACCGACCTCGTGCCCGGCGGTGCGGGTGAGGTAGCGGGCCAGTTCGGTACGGAGTTCGACGGCGTCCCGGTCGGGGTAGCGGTTGAGGTCTCGGGCGGCCTCGCGGACGCGCTCGGCGATGCGGTCGACGAGCGCATCGGGGAGCGGGTACGGGTTCTCGTTGGTGTTCAGCCGTACGGCGACGTCGAGCTGGGGCGCACCGTACGGGGACTGACCACGGAGCTCGTCCCGGATCGGCAGGTCGTCGATACGGGTGGTGTTGCTGTTCGTCACTGCTGCGGAACCTTCCAGCCACTGTGCTCGTCCAGTTCGCCTCCGGCACTGTGCTCGTCCAGTTCGCCTCCGGCAAAACGGGCCTTGACCGCTGCGCCGTGGGCAGGGAGGTCCTCCGCCTCGGCGAGGGTCACCACGTGGTGTGCGACCTCGGCGAGCGCGTCGCGCGTGTAGTCGACGATGTGGATACCGCGCAGGAAGGACTGCACGGACAGGCCCGAGGAGTGGCAGGCGCAGCCGCCGGTGGGCAGGACGTGGTTGGAGCCGGCGCAGTAGTCGCCGAGCGAGACCGGGGCCCACGGGCCGACGAAGATCGCTCCGGCGTTGCGGACCCGGTCGGCGACGGCGGCGGCGTCGGCGGTCTGGATCTCCAGGTGCTCGGCGGCGTACGCGTCGACGACCCTGAGGCCGTCCTCCAGATCGTCGACCAGGACGATTGCGGACTGACGGCCGGCCAGTGCGGGCTCGATCCGGTCGGTGATGTGCTTGGTCGCGGCGATCTGCGGCTTCAGCTCGGCCTCGGTGGCGGCGGCCAGCTCCTCGGAGTCGGTGACGAGGACGGCGGCGGCCATCGGGTCGTGCTCGGCCTGGCTGATCAGGTCGGCGGCGACGTGCACCGGGTCGGCGGTGGAGTCGGCGAGGATCGCGATCTCGGTCGGTCCGGCCTCGGAGTCGATGCCGATGCGGCCCTTGAGGAGGCGCTTGGCGGCGGCGACATAGATGTTGCCGGGACCGGTGACGAGGTTCGCCGGGAGACATTCGGCCGTTCCGTACGCAAACATCGCGACGGCCTGGGCGCCACCGGCGGCGTACACCTCGTCGACGCCGAGCAGGGCACAGGCGGCGAGGATGGTGGGGTGCGGCAGGCCGCCGAACCCCTTCTGCGGCGGGGAGGCGACGGCGATGCCCTCAACACCCGCCTCCTGCGCCGGTACGACGTTCATGACCACGGAGGACGGGTAGACGGAGCGCCCGCCCGGCACATACAGCCCGACGCGCTCGACGGGCACCCACTTCTCGGTGACGGTGCCGCCGGGGACGACCTGCGTGGTGTGCGTGGTGCGGCGCTGCTCGTGGTGAACGAGACGGGCGCGGCGGACCGACTCCTCCAGGGCGGCCCGTACGGCGGGGTCGAGCCGGTCCAGCGCCTCGGAGAGGGCCGCGGCCGGGACCCGGATCGAGTCGACCCGTACGCCGTCGAATTTCTCCCCCCACTCGATCACTGCCGCTGAGCCACGATGGCGTACGTCCTCGCAGATGGGGCGCACCGTCTCCAGTGCGGCTTCCACGTCGAACTCGGCTCGGGGCAGCAGGTCGCGCAGGTCGCCGCCCTCGGGGAGGGCATTGCCGCGCAGATCGATTCGAGAGATCACACCCCAATTCTCTCAGACCGCCTCCGGCGGCAGTTCGCCCGTATCACTGGCTGATACCTGACCCGGCCGTCACGGCCGACTACTCCCGGCCACTACTGACCGCGGGCGTTCACGCCGTCACCCAGAGGGAACACAGAGGGAATAACAGCTGCAAGCGGAAGGGGCCCCGGTGACCGAACCGCAGGACAGCGAGATCCCGGACAGCCTCGGCGCGGCGGAACTGGGCATGTGGCGGGCGTTCCGGAACGGCAGCACCTACGATCTGCGCGCCCGCGCCCCGATGCGGGACGACCCGTTCGCGCCGACGGTCTGGGGCGCCGAGCGCAGTGTGGACGCCCGTGTCGTCGCCCGGCTCCTGCTGAGCGGGCCGCCCGCCCGGCCGGGACGGGTCGCCGCACTGAAGCTCCGGGGCGTACGGATCACCGGGACACTCGATCTCGCGGGCGGACGTGTCGCTCCGTACGTGGAGCTGACGGGCTGCCGCTTCGAGGAGGAGGTGGTTCTGCCGGAGTGTCACTTCACGACGTTGCGGATGGTCGGCTGCGCGGTGCCGCGGCTGGAGGCGGCACGGCTGCGCACCGAGGGCGATCTGCATCTGCCGCGCTGCCGGATCGAGCGCGGGATCCGGCTCACCGACGCCCACATCGGCACCGACCTGCTGCTCAACCAGATCGAGCTCGGGGCCGACCGGCAGGGCCGGGCGCTCGCCGGGGACGGTCTGACGGTCGCGCAGGACCTGCAGGCGGAGATGGTCGAGACACGTGGCGAGCTGAGTCTGCGCGGTGCGAAGGTCGGCGGTTCGCTGAGTCTTCGCGGCAGCCGGCTGCGGGCGGGGCGTGGCCGGCGCGCACTGAACGCCCCGCAGCTGACGGTGGAGCGGACGTTGTACATGACCGAGGCGTGGGTCAGCGTCGACACGGGAAACCTGGGCGCCACTCCCCCGTACGGCATCGTCATGACCCAGGCCCCGGCGCACGGCACCCGGGCGCAGGTCTTCGAATGCCGCGGCGGGGTGCGGCTGGACGACGGGCGGTTCGGTGACGCGGTCGACCTGCACAAGGCCAGGTTCGTGCTGGCGCCCGGCGAGGAACTGTCGCTGCGCCGGATCGTCGCCCCGGAGCTGCGGTTCAACGCGGAGCGCCCGGAGGAGGGCCGGGTCGTACTCAACGGCGCGAAGGTCGTCACGCTGATCGACGTGTCGACCAGTTGGCCGGGGCCGGGCGGGCTCGCGATGGGCGGTTTCGTCTACGAGAACCTCGTCCCGTACGGGCACTTCCCGCTCTCCCGCCGCCTGGAGTGGCTGGCGGCGTCGACCCCCGAGTACGTACCGGAGCCGTACGAACGGCTGGCGACGGTGCTGCGCAACTGCGGGGAGGACGCGGACGCCCGCGAGGTGCTGCTCGCCAAGCAGCGGCGCCGGCGCGAGACGCTGCCGCCCGCCGCGAAGCTGTGGGGGATCCTGCAGGACTGGACGGTGGCGTACGGCTACCGGCCCGGGCGGGCGGCGGTGTGGATGGCGGTGCTGTGGGCGGCCGGGACAGTGGCCTTCTCGCAGTACGAGCCGACGGCGATCAAGCGGGACGAGCACCCGGAGTGGAACGCGGCGCTGTACGCGCTGGATCTGCTGGTGCCCGTGATCAACCTCGGGCAGGACGGGTACTGGCGGATGGAGGGCGGCTGGCAGTGGGCGGCGGCCGCGCTGGTGCTGCTGGGGTGGATATTGGCCACGACGGTGGCGGCGGGCGCGTCCCGGCTGCTGCGCCGCGGCTGACCGGGCACGGCCGGGACGGGCCGCCCTCGGTCCGCGGACAAGGGCCCGGCGGACACTCCGACGACCGGTCTCCCCCGGCCGACCGGCACGGACACCAACCACCGGAGCAAAATAATCAAACCGGATTCAACCCCATCCTTTACTCTTCATTGACCCTGCCCAGGGCAACCCATGCACTCGGCACCAAAGCTTCACAGTGCCCCACTGGCGCCGCCTCGACCAGCGCTTTTCAATGATCTGCACCATGTCATTCCTTCGCGCCCTGCTCCGTACCGCGCGCATGATCCGGCACGCGCCACAGCTGTCCGCCGGACTGCCTGCGGACGATGCGGTGCTGCTCGACGCCCCCGACGAACGGCTCTCCCCCGCGCTCGTCGCCGCCGCCCTCGGGGAGTACGAGCCGGCCGCCAAGCTCCTCGCCACCACCCGGGACGCCGCCGAATGGGAGAACCGCGACCGTTACCTCGGCCGGCTCGCCACCTTCGCCCGCCACCGCGACGGCTGGCTGACCGACTGGTTCGACGCCGCCCCGCACGACCCGGACGCACTGCTCGTCAAGGCCGAACTGGCGGTCCGGCGGGCCTGGGAGTCGCCGACCCGCGCCGAGCAGCTGCGCGACGTGGCACCACTGATCACCGCGGCGGCCGAGAGCGATCCGCGCGACCCGGTGCCCTGGCGGCTCGCGCTCGACCACGCCCGCGGCACGCATGCCCCGCACACCGTCTTCGAGGCGCTGTGGGAACAGGCCGTCCGGCGCTCCTCGCACCACTACGGCTGCCATGTCGCGGCGCTGCAGTACCTCTCCGCCGCCTGGTACGGCTCACACCGCGAGTGCTTCGACTTCGCCGAACAGGCCGCCGAGGACTCGCTGCCCAACTCGCTGGTGCAGGCGCTGCCGGTGCGGGCCGCGTTCGCGCTGCTGAGCGCCGGCCCCGGGGCACGGACCACATCGGTGCTGGAGGAGCGGATCGACGCGGCCGCGGATCTGGCGATCGCGCTGTCCGCCACGTACGAGCCGGGTGATCCGTGGCCGGCCGAGGTCCGCAATCTGCTGGCGTACGTACTGATCGTCCGGGGTCGCTGGGACGAGGCGCTGGAACAGTTCCGGCTGATCGGACCCCATGCGACGTCGTTCCCGTGGTCGCCGGTCTCCGACGATCCGCTCGGCCGGTTCCTGGACGCGCGGGACGGGGTACGCCTCCGGGTGGCATCCGGGATGCCTTTGCGGTACCGGGCCGACCACGGCGGGTCGCGCGGCCATTACGCTTGACCGTTGTGACCACCGCTCGTCTGCCCCTCTTCCCGCTGAACGCGGTGCTGTTCCCCGGCCTCGTGCTGCCGCTCAACGTCTTCGAGGAGCGGTATCGCGCCATGATGCGCGAGTTGCTGAAGACCGATGAGGACGAACCGCGCCGCTTCGTCGTCGTGGCGATCCGCGACGGCCGCGAGATCGCTCCCACCGGCGCCGGAATGCCGGACGCCACCACGGTGCCCTCCACCGCCGAGCGCGGTCCCGCGGACGGCTTCGGCCCCGACCCGATCCAGACGTTCCACCGGGTCGGCTGTGTCGCGGACGCGGCAAAGATCCGGGAACGCGCGGACGGCAGCTTCGAGGCCCTGGTGACCGGCACCACCCGGGTCAAGCTGCTCTCGGTCGACGCGAGCGGCCCGTACCTGACAGCCGAGGTCGAAGAGCTCGACGAGGACGCCGGCGACGAGGCGGGCGCGCTCGCCGAGGGCGTGCTGCGGGCGTTCCGCAGCTACCAGAAGCGACTGGCCGGAGCGAGCGAGCGTTCCCTGACGACGGGCGCGGAACTGCCGGACGACCCGTCGGTCGTCTCGTACCTGGTGGCCGCCGCCGCGGTCCTCGACATCCCGTCGAAGCAGCGACTGCTGCAGGCCCCGGACACGGCGACCCGCCTGCGCGAGGAACTGATGCTCCTGCGCTCCGAGACGGCCGTCCTCCGGCACCTGCCGTCCCTGCCCGCAGTCGACCTGACCAGGGCGCCGACCCACCCCAACTGATGCGAGGACCCTGCCCCGTGGCAAAGAAGCCGAAGAAGCACCAGCAGTCCGGCTCCGGCGGCACTCCGGCGACAGTCGCCCTGACTGCGGCGGGCACCCCCTTCACGACCCACGCCTACGAGCACGACCCGGCCTCCCCCTCGTACGGTGAGGAGGCGGCGGAAGCGCTGGGCGTCTCCCCCGACCGGGTCTTCAAAACTCTGGTGGCCGACGTGGACGGCACCCTGACCGTGGCGGTCGTCCCGGTGGCCGGCTCCCTGGACCTGAAGGCCCTGGCAGCGGCGGTCGGCGGCAAGCGGGCCGCGATGGCGGACCCGGCGGCGGCGGAACGCACGACGGGCTATGTACGGGGCGGCATCTCCCCCCTGGGCCAGCGGAAGCGGCTGCCGACGGTGCTGGACGAGTCGGCACAGTCCCACGAGACGATCTGCGTATCGGCGGGCCGCCGCGGCCTGGAGGTGGAACTGGCCCCGACGGATCTGGCTTCGCTGACGGGGGCGGTGTTCGCGGCCATCGGCCGG
This sequence comes from Streptomyces sp. NPDC048496, assembly GCF_043200055.1. Taxonomy (NCBI): domain Bacteria; kingdom Bacillati; phylum Actinomycetota; class Actinomycetes; order Kitasatosporales; family Streptomycetaceae; genus Streptomyces; species Streptomyces sp. NPDC048496. The sequence continues at coordinate 60,391 of NZ_JBICXB010000017.1, forward strand.
GCGTAACGCACGCGGCCCCGGGGCACTCTCAGCCCAGGGGCGGCTCAGTCGGAGGCGAGGACGAAGGCGAGGACGGAGGCGGAGACGACGGCCCCGCCGAGCCCGCACCCCCCGGCCCAGCCCCCGGCACCCCCCAGACTCCCCACTCCGGCTCCGGATCCCGCGGCCCGAACGCCGCGGTCAGCGCCAGATGAACGACCATCGCCGCCACCGACCAGGCCAGCAACGCACCCTTCGCATGCAGGTCGAGCGGCGCATCGAACACCACACCCTTGCCGACCTCCCGCGCATGGGCGACCACATCACGCTCCGGTCCGAGCCAGACGCCCACCCCCCAGGCCACCAGCGACCCGAGCAGCCCACCCAGGGCGAGCCCCACCACCAGCGCGATCCCGCCACGTCGGTGGAACCAGAAGGTCAGCGCCGCGGACACCGCCCCGAACGCGAGCGCGAGCAGCACGAACGTCCCGTCGCTCCCGATCGCCTCCTCGCCCTCGCTGTCCTTGAGGAAGACCGCATGGCTGTCGGAGATCAGCGGGACCCGCGGCGACAGCCACAGCCACAGCAGTCCGAGTCCGAGGCCGGCCACCGTCAGCAGGACGGCGACCACGGCCGCCCGCCGCAGATCCGCCCGCGGATCGCGCTCCTCCTGAGACCCCAGGAGGGTCCCGGGACCGGAGCCACCGTCCTTCGGCGGCGTCTGCCAGTGGTCATTGGGCGAGGGCTGCTCGGGCGGTGTCAGAGGTGCGGTCACCGTGCCATCGTGCCAGGCGCCCCTGTGCCGCGCCTCACCGGACCGCTGCCCTGCGGTACGCCCAGGTCGCCACGGCCAGTGAAAGGACACCGACGACGGCGCAGACGGCGAGATCGAGGACGACGGCCGCCCAGTCGGGATGGGCGTCGAACGACCGCGACAGGGCCTCGACGCCGTACGTCGAGGGCAGCAGATCGCGCGCCCAGCCGATCGGCGCGGGCATCCGGCCGGCCGGCAGCACCCCCAGCAGCAGCGCCGCCGACATGCCGAGCTGTCCGAGCAGTGTGGCGAGCTCCTGCCGGGGCGCGAGCAGTCCGAGCGCGGCGCCCAGCCCGGACAGCGCTGCCCCGGCGAGCGGAATGACGGCGACGAGCACCCACAGATGGGCCATCGGCAGCTGGAAGAGCACGCTCCCGGTGACCGCGGTGACGATCGTGCCGGGCACCGTGAAGGAGGCGTACGCCCCCGCCGCACCGAGCACCACCGCGGCGGGCGGCACCGGCAGGGTGGCGTAGTGGTCGAGCCCGCCGCCGGCCCGTAGCTGCCCGAAGTACTGGGCGAGCAGATTGAGCGCGACGAAGGCGACGACGAGAACGCTGGATCCGGCGACGACAGCCCGTGCCTCGGAGCCGCCGTCGACGACCCCGCGCATCAGGATCATGATCCCGACGGACTGGAAGGTCGCCACGAAGAGCAGCGGGATCCGGGCGACTCTGGCCCGGGACAGCTGGGCGCGGTAGACGGCCGCGAGCGAGGGAAACAGCCGCGCCCGCGGCGCGAGCGGCGCGACAACGCCACCGAGGCGGTCCTCGGTCCCGGCCTCGGCGGGAGAACCGCTTCCCGCCGTCGTTCGAGCACCGGCCGCGTCCGCAGGAACAATGCTCGTCACCTGGTGCTGCTCCCGTTCGGTCCCTGCCCGGCCGTACATCCGTACCCGATCGCCGCGGTCATGCTTTCACCAGCCCCTGCGTAGCGTCCCCGCCGAGCGCCAGGTAGACGTCCTCCAGACTCGGCGTCGCCAGAGTGAAGTCGTCCAGTGCGGCGAACGCGGCCCCGCCGGTCACCGCGGCGACCGCCGCCCGCGCCTCGTCCGGCCCGAGCCGCAGCACCCAGCGGCGCCCCGACTTCTGCGCGGACTCCCGCAGCGCGGCCACCTCGGGAACGTCCAGCGGCGCGCGGTCGCGCCACACCAGCTCGACCCGGACCTCGCCCGCCACCCGCTCCTTGAGGCCGGTGGGCGTGTCGCAGGCGATGACCTTGCCGCGTTCGAGGACGGCGACCCGGTCGAGGACGGTCTCGGCCTCGATGACGTTGTGGGTGACCAGCAGCACCGTCGTACCGTGCTCGGCGCGGCGCCGGTCGACGGCGGCCCAGACGGCGCGCCGGGCGACGGGGTCCATCCCGGTCGTCGGCTCGTCCAGGATGAGGACCGGCCGCTCCCCGACCAGGGTGGCGGCAAAGCAGGCGAGCCGCCGCTGCCCGCCGGAGAGCTTCTTCAGGGGGCGCGCCGCGATGTCGGTGAGGCCGAGTTCTTCGAGTACGGCGTCGCGCCCGGCGCGGGCCTCCCGTACCGCGAGTCCGCGCAGACGCCCGGTGGTCTCGGCGGCGAGCGAAACGGTCAGCTCGTCGAGGGCCGTGGACTCCTGCCCGAGGTAGCCGATCAGCCGGGAGGCCCGCTCGGGGTGGCGCACGAGGTCGTGTCCGAGCATCTCGACGCTGCCGGAGTCAGGCCGCATCAACCCGGTGAGCTGGCGCACGAGGGTGGACTTGCCCGCACCGTTGGGCCCGAGAAGTCCGAAGATCTCACCGCGTCGGACGTCGAGGCTGATCCCGTCGGTCGCGCGCACCTCGGGGGTGGCGGGTGTGCCGCGGCGGCCGCGGGCGGCGGGATAGGTCTTGACCAGATCACGCACCGCGCACACGGTCCCGGTCGCCGTCTGCGCCTGTGCTGTGCCCGTACTCACGAGGTAAGAGGGTACGGGGTCGACATCTCTTATTGCGCCCGGGCTGCCGGACTACTCCACGGCGGGAGCGTGTTCGGCCGCCGCGCGTACGTCGATCTCGCGCCAGAAACCCGCCCGGATCGCGTATCGGTCGTGTTCGTCGATCTGGTCGTCCTTGTGGGCGAGCAGACCGAACCGCGCCGCGTACCGCAGCAGCTCGCCGTCGATGCGGTGTGGGATCCGCGGGTACATGGTGGACAGCTTCTGCAGATGGACGGTCTCCGGCAGCCGTTCCATCCAGCGCCGGGCGAAGACCTGACCCACCTCGAACGGGTCACCGCCGACCGTGGTGATGTCCTCCTCACGGTCCGCCCAGCGCTGCTCGGCTGAGGTGAGCTGGGCGAGAGTGGGCAGCGAGGCGGTCTCGGCGGGTTCGCCGAGCGGTCCGCCGCGCTCCATCCAGCCCTTGTCGGAGGACCAGCGCAGGGTCGCGGTCGCCGGGGGCTGCGCCGCGGGCTGCGCGGCGGCGATCGGGGTGCCGGGGCCGCGCAGAGTGCCCGCCAGATCCTTGGGGGTGGGGACGCCCTTGCCGCCGTGCGCGGCCGGGGCCTGCGCGGCGTCCTCGCCGGTGGGCGCCGCCGCGCCGCTGCGGGCGGCGGCCGCCTGGGCCTCCGAGGCGCGTTCGGCGGAGGCGGCGAGCGCCGCCTCGGGCAGCGGCGCGGAGAGGATCGCGGCGATCTCGGGGCGGGGTGCGGGGGGCGGGGCGCAGCTGCCGCCGTTGTCCTTGGCCCGCACGGCCTGGGTGATCCAGGCCCGGTCGAGCACCCGGCGTTCGTCGGCCTCGGCGACCAGGTCCTCGGACTGGTTGTAGTCGCCGTCGGCGGCCTGCACGGCCCAGAGATGGACAGCCACGCCGTGTTCCTTCGCGGACATCAGTCCCGGCAGCAGATCGCCGTCGCCGGTCACCAGGACGACATCGGAGCAGGCGCGGTTCCGGGCCAGTTCGGTGAGTTCGGCGTGCATGGCGGCGTCGACGCCCTTCTGCGCCCAACGCCCGTCACTGCGTGTGAGCGCACCGAGCCTCACGGTCACCCTGGGCATGACGCGCAGTCTGCGGTGTTCGGGCTGCGGTACGCGGTCGGGGGCGCCGTCGAACCAGTAGATCCGCAGCAGCGGCTGATCCGTATCGGCTTCGGCTCGCTCGCGCAGGCCCTGAATCAGCGCCGCATGGTCGACGGTGATGCGGGAACGGGCGGGCTCTCCCGCCAGCAGACTCGCGGCTGCGCCCAGCAAGTAGCCGGCGTCCACCAGGACGACGCAACGGTCCACGCGTTCCACCCTCTTCCAGAATTCGGGAATGGGTTCTGCTCAGGGTTTCCTCGAAGTCTGCCCGACGGCGCGAGGGTTGACGGCCGGAACTCGATCATCGGCGTGGCGGAAGCGGAAAACGGCGCATGATACCCCCTCGCTACGCACGGTAATGATCCAACATGCGCTGTATATGCCGGTATGTGAATCTGACAGCGGTCCTGGCCCCGAGATTCCGCACAGGAGGAACACCATGGCCAAGAACAAGAACCGCAAGCAGGGCAGCCAGCAGAACCGCGCGTCCATACCGGAGCGTGGCGCGGAGGAGACGAAGTCGACGGCTTACGAGTCGCAGACCCAGTCCCAGTCGCAAGCCCAGGGCAGCCCTGCTGATGTTGCCCGAAAACATCAGCGGCGCTTCGGCCACAACTGACCGGTCAACTCCGGTCCGGCCACAGGCCGGTAGCCGAGAGAGGCGCTCCCGCATCGCGGGGCGCCTCTCTCGTGTGTTGCGGCGGCCGCTCAGCCGGCCAGGCAGGACGGGCCGAGCAGCACCTTCAGGTCACCGAAGAGCGCCGGGTCGGGCTGGACCCGGTGCCGGTCGAGCCGGAGGACGGTGGTCTTGTGGGGGCTCTGGAGCTTGATCCGTACCTCGGTGTTGCCACGGTGGTTGCTGAGCACCTCGCCGAGGCGGGCGACCATCGGCGGGGTGACCCTGACCGTCGGGATGGTGAGCACCACCGGTGCGTTGGTCCCGGCCGACGAGAGGTCGGGGACCTGCATCTCCATGGCGACCAGCCGCGGAATGTCCTCGCGCTTGTCGAGCCGTCCCTTGACGAAGACGACGGTGTCCTCGACGAGCTGGGTGGAGACCAGCTGGTACGTGGCCGGGAAGAACATGCACTCGATGGAACCGGCCAGGTCCTCGACGGTGGCGATGGCCCAGGCGTTGCCCTGCTTGGTCATCTTCCGCTGGAGTCCGGAGATGATGCCGCCGATGGTGACGATCGCCCCGTCGGCGTGTTCGCCGCCGGTGAGCTGGGAGATCGCCGCGTCGGACTTGTCGGTCAGCACGTGCTCGATACCGAAGAGCGGGTGGTCGGAGACGTACAGCCCGAGCATTTCGCGCTCCTGGGCCAGCAGGTACGACTTCTCCCACTCGATGTCGGAGAACTCGACGTCGAGCCCGAAGCCCGGCTCGTCGCTGTCCTCCTCGCCGCCGCCGAAGAGGTCGAACTGCCCCTCGGCCTCCTTGCGCTTGACCTGCACCACGTTGTCGATCATCGGCTCGTGGTGGGCGACGAGGCCCTTGCGGGTGTGACCCATCTCGTCGAAGGCGCCGGCCTTGATCAGTGATTCGACGGTCCGCTTGTTGCAGACCACCGCCTCGACCTTGTCGAGGAAGTCGGGGAAGCTGCTGTACTTCCCCTTCGCCTTGCGGCACCGGATGATCGAGTCGACGACGTTCTGTCCGACGTTACGGATGGCCGTCAGCCCGAAGAGGATGACGTCGTCGCCCTGGGCGGCGAAGTTCGACTCGGACTCGTTGACGTTCGGCGGGAGCACCTTGATGCCCATGCGGCGGCACTCGTTGAGGTAGACCGCGGACTTGTCCTTGTCGTCCTTGACCGAGGTCAGCAGCGCCGCCATGTACTCGGCGGGGTAGTTCGCCTTGAGGTACGCGGTCCAGTACGTGACCAGTCCGTACGCGGAGGAGTGCGCCTTGTTGAACGCGTACCCGGCGAACGGGACCAGTACGTCCCACAGCGCCTGGATCGCCGCGTCGGAGAAGCCGTTCTTCTTGGCGCCCGCCTGGAAGAGCACGAAGTTCTTCGCCAGCTCGTCGGGCTTCTTCTTGCCCATCACGCGGCGCAGGATGTCGGCCTCGCCGAGCGAGTACCCGGCGATGATCTGGGCGGCCTTCTGCACCTGCTCCTGGTAGACGATCAGGCCGTAGGTCAGGCCGAGGGTCTCCTTGAGCGGCTCCTCCAGCTCCGGGTGGATCGGGGTGATCTCCTGGCGGCCGTTCTTGCGCTCGGCGTAGTTCGTGTGCGAGTTCATGCCCATCGGGCCCGGCCGGTACAGGGCCGAGACGGCGGAAATGTCCTCGAAGTTGTCGGGCTGCATCTGGCGCAACAGCGAACGCATCGGACCGCCGTCGAACTGGAAGACGCCGAGGGTGTCACCGCGGCAGAGCAGCTCGTACGTCTTGGGGTCGTCCAGCGGAAGGGCGAGCATCTCCAGGTCGATGCCCTTGTTGGCCTTCACCATCTTGATGGCGTCGTCCATGATCGTGAGGTTGCGCAGGCCGAGGAAGTCCATCTTCAGCAGGCCGAGCGACTCGCACTGCGGGTAGTCCCACTGCGTGATGGTGACGCCGTCGGTGTGCCGCACCCAGACCGGGGCGTGGTCGACGATGGGCTCACTGGACATGATCACGCCGGCGGCGTGCACACCCATCTGCCGGACCAGCCCCTCGACACCCTTGGCGGTGTCGATGACCTTCTTGACGTCCGGCTCGTTCTCGTACATCCCCCGGATCTCGCCCGCCTCGCTGTACCGCGGGTGCTTGGGGTCGGTGATTCCGGAGAGGTCGATGCCCTTGCCGAGGACGTCGGCGGGCATGGCCTTGGTGAGCCGGTCGCCCATCGCGTACGGATAGCCGAGGACGCGGGCGGAGTCCTTGATCGCGTTCTTGGCCTTGATCTTGCCGTACGTACCGATCATGGCGACCTTGTCGGCGCCGTACTTCTCCGTCACGTACCTGATCACTTCGACGCGCCGACGCTCGTCGAAGTCGATGTCGACATCGGGCATGGAGACACGCTCGGGGTTGAGGAACCGCTCGAAGATCAGTCCGTGCTCGATCGGGTCGAGGTCGGTGATGCCCATCGCGTACGCGACGATCGAACCGGCCGCGGAGCCACGCCCGGGGCCCACCGCGATGCCGTTGTTCTTGGCCCACATGATGAAGTCGGCGACAACGAGGAAGTATCCCGGGAACCCCATCTGGATGATGACGTCCATCTCGTACTCGGCCTGCTTCTGCCGGTCCTCGGGGACGCCGCCGGGGAAGCGCCGGTTCATGCCGACCCGGACCTCCTCCTGGAACCAGGTGACCTCGGTGAAGCCGTCCGGGATGTCGAACTTCGGCATCAGGTCGCGCTTCTCGAACATCCCGCTGGTGTCGATCTGCTCGGCGACCAGCAGGGTGTTGGCGCACCCCTGCTGCCAGGCGTCGGAGGAGTCGACGGCGTACATCTCGTCCGTCGTCTTGAGGTAGTAGCCCGTGCCGTCGAACCGGAAACGGTCGGGGTCGGAGAGGTTCTTGCCGGTCTGGATGCAGAGCAGCGCGTCGTGCGCGGTGGCCTCGCTGGCGTACGTGTAGTGCGAGTCGTTCGTCACGAGCGGCGGGATGTCGAGCTTCCTGCCGATTTCGAGGAGTCCGTCACGGACCCGGCGCTCGATCTCGATGCCGTGGTCCATCAACTCCAGGAAGTACTTGCCCTCGCCGAAGATGTCCTTGTAGTCGGAGGCCGCCTGGACCGCCTCGTCGAACTGGCCGAGCCGCAGCCGCGTCTGCACCTCGCCGGACGGACAGCCGGTGGACGCGATCAGCCCCTCGGACCACTGGGCGATGGTCTCCTTGTCCATGCGCGGCCACTTCTGCAGCCAGCCCTCGGCGTACGCGTCCGAGGAGAGCCGGAAGAGGTTGTGCAGACCGGTATTGTTCGCCGCCCAGATCGTCTTGTGGGTGTAGCCACCCGAACCCGAGACGTCGTCGCGCTTCTGGTGGGGCTGGCCCCACTGGATCTTCCGCTTGTGCTTGCGCGACTCCGGGGCGACGTAGGCCTCGATGCCGATGATCGGCGTCACCTCGGCCTTCTTCGCCTGGTGGAAGAAGTCGTACGCCCCGTGCAGGTTGCCGTGGTCCGTCATCGCGATGTGCGACATGCCCATTTCATTGCAGGCAGCGAACATGTCCTTGAGCCGCGCGGCACCGTCCAGCAGCGAGTACTGGGTGTGGACGTGAAGGTGCGTAAAAGGCGGCTTGGTCACGGCGCCGGGCCTCCGGGGAAACAGGCAATGACGGACTGGGGGGACAGCGTGGAAGTCTACGTCTCCGGTCTGACAACCGAGGGGCACTCCCGGGTAGCGTCGCGCGTTGAGGGGACGGAGACGCCCGTCCCATTTGTCCATGCACGCCAGGTACCAGGAGGCACCCAGACATGTCGGAAGCGCAGACCGGCGCAGCGCAGCGCGGGGAGCAGATTCTCGAGGTTTTCGACACCGCCTTCGGCCAGCTCCTGACCGCCGATCCGGCCGCCTTCCGGGTCAAGTTCCGCAGGATGGCAGGCTCGGCGTTCGCCTTCTACCGGGGCACGGCGTGCCTGTTCTACAACGACCTGGGGCGGGAGCGGCACGGCGGGCCGTACCTGGACGACCAGACCGGCCGGGTATGGATCCACGGCGATCTGCACGCGGAGAACTTCGGCACGTACATGGATGCGAACGGCCGGCTGATCTTCAATGTGAACGACTTCGATGAGGCGTACATCGGCCCGTTCACCTGGGACCTCAAGCGGTTCGCCGCCTCCGTCGCCCTGATCGGCTACGCGAAGGCGCTGGGCGACGACCAGATCAGTGAGCTCGTCCGGGTCTACGCGGCGGCCTACCGCGAGCGGATCCACGCGCTCGCAACAGGCGCGAAGAACGACGAGGTGCCCCCGTTCACGCTGGACACCGCCGAGGGGCCGCTGCTGGCCGCGCTGCGCGACGCCCGGTCGCTGACCCGGTTCTCGCTGCTCGACTCGATGACGGAGATCCGGGACTTCGAGCGCCGGTTCGCGGACGGCGGCGGCGCGATCGATCTGGACGCGGCGACGCGCTACAAGGTGCTGGCGGCGTTCGACGGCTATCTGGAGACGCTGCCCGAGTCGAGCCTGACCCGCCCCGACTCGTACCGGGTGAAGGACGTCGTCGGCCGTCGCGGCATCGGTATCGGCTCGGCCGGGCTGCCCTCGTACAACATCCTTCTGGAGGGCAACAGCGACGCCCTGGAGAACGATGTGGTGATCTATCTCAAGCAGGCGCAGACCCCGGCGGTCTCCCGGCACATCACCGACGCGGCCGTGCGCGACTACTTCCAGCACGAGGGGCACCGCACGGTCATCTCCCAGCGCGCCCTGCAGGCGCACGCCGACCCGTGGCTCGGCTGGACCGAGCTGGACGGGGCCGGACAGCTGGTCGCCGAGGTGTCTCCGTACGCGGTCGATCTGGACTGGTCCGACATCGACGAGCCCGACGAGATCGCGGCGGTCGTCGCCGACCTCGGCCGGGCGACGGCGACGATGCACTCCGCCGCGGACGACGAGAGCGGCCACTCGCTGGTGCCGTTCTCCACGGAGCGGGCGATCGACGCGGCGATCGCGGCGGACGAGGAGGGCTTCGCCGACCTGCTGGTGGACTTCGCCCACAGCTACGGCGCCCGGGCCCGCGTCGACCACCAGATCTTTGTGGATCTTTTCCGCAACGGCCGCATCCCGGGGCTGTAGGTCCCCTCGCGGTGCCACACCCCCTTTAGGCGGCGCTGACAGGTTCACATGGCACACTCTCGGGCGATGGACATATCCGGGACGCAGCTCAGAGTCGTGCGCGCGGCGCTCTTCACAGCGCTTGTCGTGACGCTCTCCGCTGCGTCCCATGTGGTGCTCTCCCAGGTTCCACTGCCGCTGACCGTGGTCGGCGGGCTGGCCGGTCTGGTCTTCGCCGCGGCGTACGCGCTGGCCGGCCGGGAGCGCGGTTTCGGCGCGATCGCCGGGCTGCTGGTGCCGCTGGAGCTGGCCGCGGACACGGTCTTCACCACCGGCCAGCACCTCTGTTACGGAGCGGCGGGCGGCCCGATCGCGGGTCCGCTGCGTTCGGTCGGCGTCGATGTCCTGTGCGGCGGCGGCGAGGTCGGTACCGGTGGGGCGCAGCTCGGCGGGGTCGGCGCGGCCGGCACCCCGCTCGCCTCCGTGACCGGTGCCGGACATGGTGTCGCCGCCCTGCTGGCCTCTCCCGGTCCCGCTGTGCCGTGGCTGCTGCTGGCCGCCCATGTGTCGGTCGGTCTGCTGGCCGCGGCGTGGCTGCGGCGCGGCGAGTCCGCGCTCGCCGGTCTGCTGCGGGCGGTCGCCGCCACGGCGTTCCGGCCGCTGCTGATCGCGGTTGCCGTTGCGGGTACGGTCCGCCGCTCCGTACGGCGTGCCGCCCGGCCCGCCCCGTACCGCTCGCACCTGCTCGCGCACGCCCGACTCCTCGTGCACTCCGTGGGACGGAGGGGACCGCCTCGCTCGGCCTGCGCCACCGCCTGAGCCCGGACAGTTCCTGACAACCCACACACCACGGAGAAACAGCCATGAGCAAGCGCAACAGCCAGGCCAACAAGGCAGCCGCCCGTGAGCGGCTGCGCGCGGAGCGCGAGCGCCAGGCCAAGAAGGACAAGATCCGCAAGCAGGTGATCGTCGGCGTCTCGGTGGTCGCCGTGCTGGCGATCGTCGGCGGCGTCAGCTACGCCGTGATGCAGCTGAACAAGCCCGGTCACTGGGAGGCGGCGGCGGACGCGAAGAACGTCACCGCGCCGAAGAACACGTCGGGCACCGACGGCACGACCGTCGTCATAGGCAAGCCGACCGCCAAGAAGACCCTCGAACTGTACGAGGACTCGCGCTGCCCGATCTGCGGCCAGTTCGAGCAGACCGTCGGCGAGACGATCCACAAGGACGTCGACGCCGGCAAGTACAAGGTCAAGTACATCGGCGCCACGTTCATCGACGGCGACAACTCCATGAACGGCGTGGGTTCCAAGAACGCGCTGAGCGCACTCGGCGCCGCACTCAATGTCAGCCCGCAGGCATTCCTCGACTACAAGTTCGCGCTCTACTCCGCGAAGTACCACCCGGAGGAGACCGACGACAAGTTCGCCAAGGACTCGTACCTGATCAAGGTCGCGAACACGGTGAACGAGCTGAAGGACAACAAGGCGTTCCAGAAGGACGTCAACGACGGCACGTACGACAACTGGGCGATGAAGATGTCCGCGGCGTTCGAAAAGAGCGGCGTGAAGGGCACCCCGACGCTGAAGATGGACGGCAAGACGCTCACCAGCGAGGGCAGCGACAACGCCCCGATGACGGTGGCCGACTTCAACACCGCGATCGACAAGGCACTGAAGGGCTGACAACCGGCAGCGGTTTCCTTACGGGCGGGCGAACTTCCGTGGTTCGCCCGCCCGTTCGCCATACCGGTCGGCAGGGTTTCCCTCCGTGACCAGTCGGCACCATTCTCCGCCCCCTCTCGCCCCGACGTGGTCTCCGACAAGGCGAAGCGGGACGCGAGTTCCGCCTGGACGCGCTCGTACCGGACGTTCAGCGGCACCCAGAAGGTCGAGCGGGTGGACCGCCCGGTGCGCTGAAACGTCTGGTTTCGGCCACGGCGGACCATGTTGACGGTGCATGACGTCGCTACGGCGGGTGGCGTGTTCCCTGGATCCAATGGGGACACACCACCCGTCGGGGTAACGCGCGACGTTACGTCCGTGTCTCAAACCCTGGAACGGACAGAATTATTTCTTCCCATTTCCCCGGTTTGCCCCACGATTGATTGGGCCTGATCAGTGCTCCTCAAGGTGTGACATGCGCACGTAATCTCCCGGCGGCGGGTGAGGAAATCCCTCCCCCACGCTTCAGCGAGGAGTACTCGTGCGCACTCTTGCCCGTATATCGCCGCGTATACGTCACCGTGCGATCGGCATCGCCGTCCTGGCCGGAACCCTGGCCCTGGCACCGCTCTCCGCTCCCTCCGGCGCAGCCGCCGCCAAGGTGTCCACCGCCTCCGCCTCGGCGGAGAAGTGCGCGAGCACCGACGCCACCGCGCGCCAGGCCCGCCCTTCGGGCACCAAGCACGCCTCCGACCCCAACGAACTCACCGCGGCCCAGGCCAAGGCCATGGACACCCAGCTCAAGGCGAGACTCGCGGACCGCCGGGCCAGCGGCGCCACGCTCGCCGCCGGAGCGACCATCCCGGTCTACTTCCACGTCATCCACTCCGGCACCACCGGCAAGCTCACCTCCGGCGACATCAGCAGCCAGATGAACGTGCTGAACGCGGCATACGGCGGCCAGGGCACCGGCAACACCAACTCCGGCTTCCAGTTCTCGCTGGCCGGCACCGACTACACGGACAACGCCACCTGGTACAACCTCTCCTCGGGCTCCTCCGCCGAGAAGGCCATGAAGACGGCGCTGCGCAAGGGCGGCCAGAACGCGCTCAACGTCTACACCGCCAACCTCGGCGGCGGGCTGCTCGGCTGGGCGACCTTCCCCAGTTCGTACAAGTCCAGCCCGAGCATGGACGGCGTGGTCATCCTCGACACCTCGCTGCCGGGCGGCTCGGCCACCAACTACAACGAGGGCGACACCGCCACCCACGAGGTCGGCCACTGGATGGGGCTCTACCACACGTTCCAGGGCGGCTGTAACGGCAACGGCGACTACGTCTCCGACACGCCGGCCGAGCAGAGCCCCGCGTACGCGTGCCCGACCGGACGCGACACCTGCACCAACAAGACCGGGGTCGACCCGATCCACAACTTCATGGACTACACCTACGACTCGTGCATGTACCAGTTCACCGCGGGCCAGGTGCAGCGGATGAGCGACAGCTGGACCGCGTACCGCGCCTGATCCTGGCGCACGGACGAGGGGCCCCGCACACCGTCATGGTGTGCGGGGCCCCGGCCGTCTACAGAGTGGCGAGGAAGCCGAGGGCGACCTTCCACGTCAGATCGGCCGACGTCGCGTCGTAGTCCGGCAGGTCCGGGTCCGTGAAGAGGTGGCCCGCACCGGGGTACCGGTAGATCTCCACATCGGCGCCGGTCCGCTGCATCTGCAGATACCAGGAGTTCAGCCAGTCGTGCGTCTCGAAGGGGTCGGGGTCGGCGACATGCAGCTGCACGGGCAGCTCGTCGACCTCCGCGTTCTCCGCGATGTCCGACGTGCCGTGGAGGAGCAGCAGCCCGCGCGCCTTCTCGTCACCGAGCGCCAGGGTCTGAGCGGTGGCTGCGCCGAAGGAGAAGCCGGCGTAGACGAGACCGCGCTCGGAATAGGGGGCTGCGGCCAGCACGGCGCGCCTGAGCAACTCGTCCTTGCCCAACTCGTCCTTGAAGGCCATGCCTTCCTCGGCGGTCTCGAACGTGTGCCCGTCGAAGAGATCGGGCACGTGCACCTCGTGCCCTGCGCCGCGCAGCCGGGCGGCGGCCGCGTGCACCGCGGGGCGCAGACCGTACGTCGAGTGGAAAAGCATGATGTTCATGGGAGCAATGGTGCCAGCTGCGGTCGACGGCATGGAGAACGACGGGATGGAGAACGTACTGCGTCCGCTGGTCACGGTCGGTGGCTCGGTGGCTCGGTGGTGCTCACGCCGCTGGTGGGCTGGGGGGCGACGTGCTGCTCCGGCGCGCCGACGCCCGGCAGTGTTACGCACGAGGTGTCGCCCCGGACCGGACGCTGCTGAGGGACGCGGGCGCGGAGCGCCGGCCGGAAACACAGGCCGCGGGGGCGTCCGGGTCAGCGCAGGCTGCGTACGTCCAGCTGCCGCAGCACCCGGTCGACCACCTCCGGGTCCGTCCCCGACTCGCTGCGCGCGGACAGCACGGCGTGCCGGGCGGCGGACATCATCTCGCGCTGCACCCGGTTGACCGCCCGGAACCGCTCGGCGCGCTTCGCGTACGCCTCCCGCCGGTCCTCGTCGACCATGTCGGGGCTGATCCGCGCCCCCACGTCGTACGCCAGCCGATGCAGCCGCTCCACAACCTCCTCCGTGAACTCCTCGACCTCCTGGATCTCCTTGAGCCGGTGCCTCGCAGCCTTCGCGGCGCGGAACGCGAGGTCCCGTTCCAGCGCGGCCTCCGCGTCCGTGTCGGCGCGGACGCCGAGCTTCCGTACCAGCCACGGCAGGGTGAGTCCCTGGACGACCAGGGTCGCCATGATCACGACGAAGGCGATGAAAACGATCTCGTCGCGGCCCGGGAACGGTTTCCCGTCGTCCGTCTCCAGCGGGATCGCGAGGGCCAGGGCGACGGAGGCCACCCCGCGCATCCCGGCCCACCACATCACGACGGTCTCACGCCAACTGGTGGGGATCTCCTCGCTGTAGTCGCGGCGGGTGTGCAGCCGCTTGGCCAGCCAGGTGGCGGGCAGCAGCCACAGCAGCCGTACGCCGACGACGACCACGACCACCACCAGGCCCCAGCCGGCCATCTGCCAGGCTCGCCCGTGCGACGTGCCGAAGACGTTGTGCAGTTCGAGACCGATCAGGCCGAAGGCGACGCCGGTGACGAGGGTGTCGACGATCTCCCAGAAGCTGCGGCCGGCGAGCCGGCCCAGCACGTCGTCCGCGTCGGCGGTGTGCTCGGCGAGGAACAGGGCGGTGGTGAGCACGGCGAGCACGCCCGACCCCATGAGCTCCTCCGCGAGCACATAGCTCACGAACGGCACCAGCAGCGTCAGCCCGACCTGGAGCGTCGCATCGCCGAGCAGGCTCATGAGTTTGATGGTCAGCCAGCCCACCGCGAGACCGACCGCCACGGCGACCACGGCGGAGAGGATCAGCAGCCCGAAGGCCTCCGGCAGCGAGAAGGTGCCACTCACCGCGGCGGCGATCGCCACGTGGTAGAGCACGATCGCGGTCACGTCGTTGAACAGTCCCTCGCCCTCCAGGATGGAGACGAGCCTGCGCGGCAGCCCGAGCGATCCCGCGACGGCGGTCGCGGCGACCGGGTCGGGCGGGGCGACGAGCGCGCCGAGGGCCACGGCGGCGGCGAGGGGCAGGCCGGGGACGATCGCGTTGGCGACGGCGGCGACGGCTGCCGTCGTCACGAAGACCAGTGCCACGGCCAGCAGAAAGATCGGTCGTTTATTGGCGGCGAACTGCCGCCAGGAGGTGCGCTGCACGGAGGCGTAGAGCAGCGGCGGCAGCAGCGCGGGGAGAATGATCTCCGGCGGGATGTCCACATTCGGTACGAAGCTGAGGAACGCCATGCCGACTCCGGCGAGCGTCATCAGCACCGGCGCGGGCAACCCGAGACGTTCCCCCAGTGGCACCGTGACCACGGCTCCGAGCAACAGCAGGAGGAGCAGTGCCAGTTGGTCCACGATGTGCCTTCCGGAGCGTGCCGAGCGGAGCCCGATGGTCGGTCGATCAGTGGTTCCAGCGTGCCACGCAATGCCCGCAAAGCGGACAACGCCCCCTTCCGCTCGCCTTCTTGACCATCCATGGATCCGATGTTTCTTCGATCAACCCGCTTCCGCCACCTCCACCGGGCGGGAATCTTCACCCGGCCCACCCCCGGCGAGGCATCCGCGGCCCGGTCCTTCCAGTGGCTGCGCGCCGCGACCACCCGCAGCAGCGGCAGACCGGCGGACTGCACGCCCGGCCCCGCCCCCCGGGTCGGCGACGGCTTCGTCGGGCAGCCGTTGCTCGCGGGGGGCGGCGCGTTGCTGATCTACAGGCTGCGGCGCATCGCCCGGTGGGGGATCCCCGCATCCGGGAACTCGGGGCCGTACGCCACGTACCCGAGCCGCTCGTAGAAGCCGAGCGCATGGGTCTGGGCGTGCAGATCCACGGCGGCCAGACCGAGACCGCGGGCCGCTTCCTCGATGGCCCGGACCAGCGCCGCGCCGACCCCGAGACCGCGCGCCCGGCTGGTCACCGCGAGCCTTCCGAGCGAGCCGACGGTGAGGTCGCCACCGGTCTTGGCGGCCACGCCCACGCCGTGCAGCAACCGTCCCGTGCCGAGCGCCGCACCGTCTGCCGCGACGGCGATCACATGCAGCGCGTCCGCGTCGTAGGCGTCGTACTCGATCTCCTCGGGTACGTTCTGCTCGCCGACGAAGACCTCCTTGCGGACCTGGAAACAGGCCGCGAGGTCGCTCTCGTCGACGGCTGTGCGCGTGGTGTACAGGGCCGGGGTTCCGGTGGTCACTGACTCTCCGCCGCGATCCTGTCGAGGGCCTGCTGCAGGTCGTCCGGGTAGCTGCTGGCGAACTCCACCCAGTTGCCGTCCGACGGGTGCTCGAAGCCGAGCCGGACCGCGTGCAGCCACTGCCGTGTCAGCCCGAGGCGCTTGGCCACCGTCGGGTCGGCGCCGTACGTCAGGTCGCCGACGCAGGGGTGGCGGTGGGCGGACATGTGCACCCGGATCTGGTGCGTACGGCCCGTCTCCAGCTTGATGTCGAGGAGGCTCGCGGACCGGTACGCCTCGATCAGGTCGTAGTGCGTCACGGAGGGCTTGCCCTCGGCCGTGACCGCCCACTTGTAGTCGTGCGTGGGGTGGCGCCCGATGGGGGCGTCGATGGTGCCGCTCATCGGGTCCGGGTGGCCCTGGACCAGCGCGTGGTACTTCTTCTCGACGACCCGGTCTCGGAACTGGCCCTTCAGTAGCGTGTAGGCCCGCTCGGACTTGGCGACGACCATCAGGCCCGAGGTGCCGACGTCGAGGCGGTGGACGATGCCCTGGCGCTCGGCGGCGCCCGAGGTCGAGATCCGGTAACCGGCCGCGGCGAGACCGCCGATGACCGTCGTGCCGGTCCAGCCGGGGCTCGGGTGGGCTGCGACCCCGACCGGCTTCACGATCACGACGATGTCGTCGTCGTCGTGCACGATCTCCATGCCCTCGACGGGCTCGGCGACGATCTGCACCGGAGCGGGTGCCTGCGGCATCTCCACTTCCAGCCAGGCACCGCCCTGCACCCGCTCGGACTTCCCGACCACGGCGCCGTCCACCTGCACCTTCCCGGCAGCGGCCAGCTCGGCGGCCTTGGTGCGGGAGAAGCCGAACATGCGGGAAATGGCGGCGTCGACACGCTCGCCTTCCAGACCGTCGGGAACGGGCAGGGTGCGGACCTCGGGATACGTACTCACCAGTCGAGTATGCCTTGCCGCTGCTAGTCCTTGTGCACGGTGCCGTCGGGGTCCAGGCCCCTGAAGGAAAGGATCACGATCAGGATGCCGCCGCAGACGATGGCGGAGTCCGCGAGGTTGAAGACGGCGAAGTGCGCGGGGGCGATGAAGTCCACCACCGCGCCCTCGAAGAGGCCGGGCGAGCGGAAGATCCGGTCGGTGAGGTTGCCGAGCGCACCGCCGAGCAGCAGACCGAGCGCGATCGCCCACGGCAGGCTGTAGAGCTTGCGGGCGAGGCGGGCGATGACCACGATCACCGTCGCCGCGATGACGGTGAAGATCACCGTGAACGCCTCGCCGATGCCGAAGGCGGCGCCCGCGTTCCGGATCGCGTCGAAGCGCAGCCACTGGCCGAAGATCTCGATGGGCTGGTGGTGCTCCAGCTTCGCGACCACGATCATCTTGCTGATCAGGTCGAGCAGATAGGCGAAGGCGGCCACGGCGAAGAGCACCATGATCTTCCGCTTGCCCTTGCCGGGGATCTCGGCCCGGCCCGTGTCCGTGCCCCCGGGCTCACCCCGGACCTCGTCCTCGGGGCCCCCGGTCCCCTCAGCATCAGGGATGTCCGGCGTACCGATGATGCGCTCCGCCTCTGCCACGTGAGTCCCTCAAGCTAGGTTCCTGACCGAAGACGAGGGTACGACACACCTCCCTGAATCAGCCGCGACGCTCCTGCTTCTGTTTGTCCTCGACACAGAGCGTCGCCCGGGGGAACGCCTGCATCCGCGCCTTGCCGATCGGATCGCCGCAGATCTCGCACAGCCCGTAGGTCCCCGCGTCGAGTCGGGCCAGCGCCCGCTCGGTCTGCTCCAGCATCTCCGTGGCGTTGGCGGCGAGCGCCATCTCGTGCTCACGGGTGATGTTCTTCGTGCCGGTGTCCGCCTCGTCGTCACCGGCCCCGTCACCGGAGTCGCGCATCAGCCCGGCGAGCGCCGCACCCGACGCCTCCAGCTCGCTGCGGAGCCGCATGACCTCGCTGGTCAGCTCGGCCCGCGCCGCGGCAACCTCCTCCGGCGTCCAGGGGTTCTCGCCCGGCCGTACGGCCAGATCCCCGGGCGCCGTCGCGGCGGCGACCCGGGCGGGCGGCACCGGCGCCGCGTCCTTGCCTGACATGCGGGTCCGGGCTGCGCTCTTCTTGGCTACCACCGTGTGGGCTCCCGTCTGTTCGGCGGCCTCGGCCGCCCCCGTGGCCGCCGCAGCGGCCTTCTTCGAAGCCTTCTTGACCGCGTTCTTCCTCGCAGCGGCCTTCGTGCCAGGTGCCGCGTGCCCGCCGCCGGTGTCACCGTCGGCCGTCCGCTCCCCGTCCGCGCCGTGCGCGGCCGTCTTCGGTGCCGCGGTCTTCTTCGCCGCGATCTTCCTCACCGCAGCCTTCCTCGCCGCGGACTTCCTCGCCGCGGCCTTCGCCGGAACCGGCGCCAGGACGGTCTCCGTGCCCGTGTCTCCGTTCGTATCCTCGGCCGCCGCGCCCGTGGATCTCGCTGACGCCGACTTCTGTACGGCGGTCTTCTTCGCCACCATGGCCGCGGCCCCTTCACATATTGTGATCTTGCACGCGAATCGTGCTGGGACGATAAATCGACCCCAGCCCCGCTGCAACGGGGCACGCCGCCGAATCGCCTCTCCCCGTGCCGGATCAGCGCGCGCCTGAAACCGTTGTTCCCAGCTCTCCGCCCGGTAATCCGCCCTCCGCTCCCCCGCCGGGACTCCGCACGCCCCGTCTCGCCATTCGGGTCACGCCCGCACCCCCCGGATAAACCGGTCGGCCGTCGCCCGTACGGGCCCGTACACTGGGCCCAGCGAGAGGCGTGGATGGGACGAGTAGCGTCGTACGCAGCCAGGAGCGACCCGGGGACGGTGGAAGCCCGGGGGCGAGCGCGTCGTGAAGATCACCCGGAGCCGTCGGAAGAACGCCGCAAGGCAAGTAGAACCGGCATCGCGACCCCAATGAGGGGGCCACGGGCGCACACCCGGGGCCAAGGAGGGTGGTACCGCGGGAGCCGCACGGTTCTCGTCCCTCCGACGGAAGTGGAAAACGTCCGCCGGAGGAATCTCGCCCATGACATCGCCGCAGTACCGCCAGGTACCCGCCCAGGTCGACCTTCCCGCGCTGGAGCACGCCGTGCTCGACTTCTGGCGCGAGAGCAAGGTCTTCGCCAAGAGCCTCGAACAGTCCGAGGGCCGCCCCGAGTGGGTCTTCTACGAGGGCCCGCCGACCGCCAACGGCATGCCCGGCGCCCACCACATCGAAGCCCGCGTCTTCAAGGACGTCTTCCCCCGCTTCCGCACCATGCAGGGCTACCACGTGGGCCGCAAGGCCGGCTGGGACTGCCACGGACTGCCGGTCGAGCTCGCGGTCGAGAAGGAGCTGGGCTTCAACGGCAAGAAGGACATCGAGGCGTACGGCATCGCCGAGTTCAACGCCAAGTGCCGAGAGTCCGTGACCCGCCACACCGACGCGTTCACCGAGCTCACGACCCGGATGGGCTACTGGGTCGACCTGGACGACGCGTACCGCACGATGGACCCGTCGTACGTCGACTCCGTCTGGTGGTCCCTGAAGGAGATCTTCAACAAGGACCTGCTGGTCCAGGACCACCGCGTCGCACCGTGGTGTCCGCGCTGCGGCACCGGCCTCTCGGACCACGAGCTGGCCCAGGGTTACGAAACGGTCGTCGACCCCTCGGTCTTCGTACGCTTCCCGCTCACCTCCGGCCCGCTGGCCGGCGAGGCCGCGCTGCTGGTCTGGACGACCACCCCGTGGACCCTGGTCTCCAACACCGCCGTCGCCGCGCACCCCGACGTCACGTACGTCGTCGCGAGCAACGGCGAGGAGAAGCTCGTCGTCGCCCGGCCCCTCCTGGAGAAGGCACTCGGCGAGGGCTGGGAGCTCACCGGCCAGTCCTTCACCGGCCGCGAGATGGAGCGCTGGACGTACGAGCGCCCGTTCGCCCTCGTCGACTTCCCGAGCGACAGCGCCCCGGCGCACTACGTCGTCAACGCCGAGTACGTGACGACCGAGGACGGTACGGGTCTGGTCCACCAGTCCCCCGCCTTCGGTGAGGACGACCTCAAGGTCTGCCGCGCCTATGGCCTGCCGGTCGTGAACCCGGTCCGCCCCGACGGCACCTTCGAGCAGAACCTGCCGCTGGTCGGCGGCCTCTTCTTCAAGAAGGCCGACGAGGCGCTCACCGAGGACCTGGCCGCCCGCGGCAGGCTCTTCCGCCACGTCCCCTACGAGCACAGCTACCCGCACTGCTGGCGCTGCCACACCGCGCTGCTCTACTACGCGCAGCCGTCCTGGTACATCCGTACGACCGCCATCAAGGACCGGCTCCTCGAAGAGAACGAGAAGACCAACTGGTTCCCCGACTCGGTCAAGAACGGCCGCTTCGGCGACTGGCTGAACAACAACGTCGACTGGGCGCTGTCCCGCAACCGCTACTGGGGCACCCCGCTGCCGATCTGGCGCTGCGAGGACAACCACCTCACCTGCGTCGGCTCCCGTGCCGAGCTCACCGAGCTCACCGGAACCGACCAGTCGGACCTGGACCCGCACCGTCCGTTCATCGACGCGATCACGTTCACCTGCTCGCACGAGAACTGCCAGCTGGAGGCGTACCGCGTCCCGGAGGTCATCGACGCCTGGTACGACTCGGGCTCGATGCCGTTCGCGCAGTGGGGCTACCCGTACAAGAACAAGGAACTGTTCGAGAGCCGCTACCCGGCGCAGTTCATCTCCGAGGCGATCGACCAGACCCGCGGCTGGTTCTACACGCTGATGGCCGTCGGCACGCTGGTCTTCGACAAGTCCTCGTACGAGAACGTGGTCTGCCTGGGCCACATCCTCGCCGAGGACGGCCGGAAGATGTCCAAGCACCTGGGCAACATCCTCCAGCCGGTCCCGCTCATGGACCAGCACGGCGCGGACGCGGTCCGCTGGTTCATGGCGGCGGGCGGCTCCCCGTGGGCGGCGCGGCGCGTGGGCCACGGCACGATCCAGGAGGTCGTGCGCAAGACCCTCCTCACGTACTGGAACACGGTCGCCTTCCAGGCGCTGTACGCGCGCACGTCGAACTGGGCGCCGTCCGCGGCCGACCCGGCCCCGGCGGACCGCACAGTCCTTGACCGCTGGCTGCTCAGCGAGCTGAACGCGCTGGTGGACCAGGTCACGCAGGCACTGGAGGGGTACGACACCCAGCGCGCCGGCAAGCTCCTGTCCGCGTTCGTGGACGACCTGTCCAACTGGTACGTGCGCCGCTCCCGCCGCCGCTTCTGGCAGGGCGACAAGGCGGCGCTGCGCACGCTGCACGAGGTCGTCGAGACGGTCACGCGTCTGATGGCCCCGCTGACCCCGTTCATCACCGAGCGGGTCTGGCAGGACCTTGTCGTCCCGGTGACCACGGACTCCCCGGAGTCGGTGCACCTGTCCTCCTGGCCGAAGGCGGACCTGGCCGCGATCGACCCGGCGCTCTCCACGCAGATGGCGCTGGTGCGCCGCCTGGTCGAGCTCGGCCGCGCCACGCGCGCCGAATCGGGCGTCAAGACCCGCCAGCCGCTGTCCCGCGCCCTGGTCGCGGCGTCGGGCTTCGAGTCGCTCTCCCCCGAGCTGCGCGCCCAGATCACGGAGGAGCTGAACGTCTCCTCGCTCGCCTCCCTCTCGGAGGTCGGCGGCTCGCTGGTCGACACGACGGCGAAGGCGAACTTCCGGGCACTGGGCAAGCGCTTCGGCAAGGGCGTCCAGGCGGTGGCGAAGGCGGTCGCGAACGCCGATGCGGCGGCGCTCTCCCTGGCCCTGCGCGAGGGCACGGCGTCGGTCGAGGTCGACGGCGAGACGGTCACCCTCGCCCCCGACGAGGTGATCATCACCGAGACGCCGCGCGAGGGCTGGTCGGTGGCGTCCGACTCGGGCGCGACGGTCGCGCTCGACCTGGAGATCACCCCGGAGCTGCGGCGTGCGGGCCTGGCCCGTGACGCGATCCGGTTGATCCAGGAGGCCCGCAAGAACAGTGGCCTGGACGTGGCGGACCGCATCGCCGTCCGCTGGACATCCACGTCCCCCGCGACGGTCGAGGCTCTGACCGAGCACGCGCCGCTCATCGCGGACGAGGTGCTGGCGCTGGACTACGCGCAGGGCGAGGCGGACGGGGCGTACGGCACTCCGTTCGAGGACGAGGGGCTGGCGCTGACGTTCCGCCTCCGCAAGATGGAGCGGTAACCCACGCCACGAGAGGCCCGGCCGGACACGTTCCGGCCGGGCCTCTCGCTGTTCCCCTGGCCGTCCCTTCCCGAAGCCGGGGGCCCGCCTCGCCCCCCTACCCGACGTCTGAGGCGCGGGGTCCGGGGCGGAGCACCGGTTCGGGCCCGCCGCAGGCTCCCCCACCCCCGCCCACGGCAAAGGGCCGGGCCCCGGGGAAAACCCCGGGGCCCGGCCCTCAGCCTGCCGACGGCTACGCGCTCTGCGCGCGCAACCCGCTCAGTTGTCGTCCTCGTCGATCAGGAACCCACGCATCGGCGACGGCGCCTGCTGCATCGGCTGCGGCGCCTGCGGTCGCACCGGCGCCATCGGCTGAGTCATCGCCGGCGACATCTGCTGCTGACCGCCGTAGGAGGGCCCACCGCCCATGGACGGGTTGCCGCCCATCTGCGGGCCGCCGTGGTTGCCGCCCATGGTGTGACCCATGGCACCCGCACCGGCCGGAGCCAGCGAGGGCGACGGCGGCAGCGAAGGGGCCGCCGGAGTCCGCGGCGGGGCCAGCGAGTCGTCGGCCTGGGTCTCCAGCTGACGCAGCTGGCTCTCCAGGTACGACTTCAGCCGGGTCCGGTACTCGCGCTCGAAGCCACGCAGGTCCTCGACCTTGCGCTCCAGCGTCGCGCGGGCCGACTCCAGCGAGCCCATCGCCACGCGGTGCTTCTCCTGCGCGTCCCGCTCCAGCGCGTCCGCCTTGGCACGCGCGTCGCGCTCCAGGCCCTCGGCACGGCTGCGCGCCTCGCCGACGATCTTGTTGGCCTCGGAACGGGCCTCCGCGATCGCCTGGTCGGCGGTCTGCTGCGCGAGCGAGAGGACACGGGCGGCACTGTCGCCACCGGGACCCTGACCGGGCTGCTGCATCTGCGGCTGCTGCATCTGCTGCATCTGCGGCTGCTGCATCTGCTGCATCTGCTGCGGCGCGTGACCCATGGGACCGCCCATCGGGCCACCCATGGGACCGCCCTGCATCGGGCCGGGGCCGTGCTGGCCCTGCGGGCCGGGGCCGTGCTGCTGGGGGCCGTGACCACTGGGACCGGCGGGCAGCTGCGGAGCACCACCGGGCAGCTGGGGCGGACCCATCTGCGGGGGCTGCTGCTGGACCGGCGGACCAGATATGGCGGCGGGCACCGGTGCGCCGGGACGGTCCTGCGGCTCCGGCTTGCGCATACCCTGCTGCTGCTGGTTCTGCGCGGCGGCACGCGTGGCGGCGGCCAGCTTGGCGCGCAGGTCCTCGTTCTCACGGAGCAGGCGGGTCAGCTCGGACTCGACCTCGTCGAGGAAGGCATCGACCTCGTCCTCGTCATAGCCTTCTCGGAGGCGGACGGTCGTGAACTGCTTGTTCCGCACGTCCTCGGGGGTCAGCGGCATCTCTTCTTCACCTCTACGTAGTCGTCGGCAGTCGGCAAGACCGTATCGCTCACAGCCTGGTCACGATCGAGATCAGGATGTAAACGATGATCATCAGAACGAAGAAGGACAGGTCGAGTGCCACGCCCCCGAGACGCAGCGGCGGAATGAACCGCCGCAGAAGCTTGAGCGGTGGATCGGTGACAGTGTAGGTGGCCTCGAGAAGCACCACCATCGGCTTGCCTGGCTGCCATGAACGTGCGAACTGGAAGACGTAGTCCATGACCAGCCGGAAGATCAGCACGATGAGGAAACACATCAGCGCGATATAGACAACCTGCAGTGCGACGCCCATTTCGCGCTTCCCTCTCCCCTGGCTCTCGTAGCTCCGGCCTTGCGGCCGGGTCGTTCCCGGTGTCGTGTTCTCAGCTCTGGTTGAAGAATCCGCCCTCAGCGATGCGGGCCTTGTCCTCCGCCGTGACATCGACGTTAGCAGGCGACAACAGGAACACCTTCTGCGTCACCCGTTCAATGCTGCCATGGAGACCGAAGACGAGTCCTGCGGCAAAGTCGACAAGTCGCTTCGCGTCCGTATCGTCCATCTCCGTGAGATTCATGATCACCGGAGTGCCCTCACGGAAGTGTTCCCCGATGGTACGGGCCTCGTTGTAGGTCCGGGGGTGCAACGTGGTGATGCGGTAGGGCTCCCGCTCGGACACAACCTTGGGCATGATCACCGGTGCGTTCTTCTCCATGTTCGGACGTTCAGGTGTGATGGATGCCACGGGTGCGATCCGGGCGGGTCGCACGCTCTCCGCCGGGATCTGAAGCGGCTCCCGCTGTGCGGGCGGCTGCACCACTCGTACCGATTCGTCCCGCTCACGGTCCCGCTCCACCTGATGCGCGGGCTGGTGCCTCCGCCGGTCGCGCTCCGGCTCCGGCTCGGGTTCGAATTCGTCGTCGGGGTCGAACCCCGGACCGTCGTACCCATCGTCCTCCACGAGGCCGAGGTAGACCGCCATCTTGCGCATCGCGCCGGCCATGCTCTGAGTCCTCCGCTCTGTGGTGGATCGGCATCTGTCACCAAGTGCCCGCGATCCACTCAGGCCTGCCCGCCATCGGCGGGAATGACCATATTTTCTGCTGTGGTCCGACTTGCTTGGCGACGTTACCGGAGCCCGGGTCGGACTCCGAGTACCGCAGTACCGACGCGCACATGTGTCGCTCCGGCCGCAATCGCTTCCTCCAGGTCCGCGCTCATTCCCGCAGAGACCATGTTCGCAGCCGGATGGCTCCCGCGCAGGCGGGATGCGAATTCCATCAGCCGGTCGAATGCCGCCTGTTGCCGTCCCGCGTACGGTCCGGAGAGCGGCGCCACGGTCATCAGACCGTCGAGCCGGAGCCCCGGCGCCGCTTCCACCGCGGCGGCCAACTCCTCGATCCCGTCCGGCGCGACGCCGCCCCGGTCCCCGCGCTCGCCGCTCTCCGCGTCGAGTGCGACCTGGATGAGGCAGCCGAGTTCGCGCCCTTCGCGCACCGCGGCGGCCGACAGAGCCGTGACCAATTTGGCCCGGTCCACGGACTGCACGACATCGGCATAACTCGCAACAGAACGAACCTTATTCGTCTGCAGTTGTCCGACAAAGTGCCATGTGAGCGACAGATCCGCACAAGCGGCTGCCTTGGGTGCGGCGTCCTGGTCACGATTCTCCGCGACATGACGCACGCCGAGTTCATGCAGGATCCGCACATCGCTCGCAGGGTAGGTCTTCGTGACCACGATGAGGGTCACTTCTTCCCTTGTGCGACCGGCGGCGATGCAGGCGGAGGCAATACGTTCCTCCACCTGTGCGAGATTTTCGGCGAGTTGAGTCCTACGATCCGTCATGCCCTATCAGTCCAACCAGACATATCCGGCGAGCCGCCCGGTGGTGCGGTCGCGGCGGTACGAGAAGTGGTCGCCCGATTCGATGGTGCAGACCGGCGACGTGTGCCGGTCGCGCACCCCCAGGGCCTCGAGTTGGGCGTGGACTCCCGCGGTGACGTCCACGGCCGGTGTCCCCCAGCTCGTCTCGGACCACGATGCGGGAACGGCTCCGGCGACATCGGACCGCATCTCCGCCGGGACTTCGTAACACCGTCCGCAGACGGCCGGTCCGGTGTGCGCGGTGATCCGGGAAGTGTCCGCGCCGAGCCCGACCATGGCCTCGACGACGGCGGGGACGACTCCGGCGACCAGGCCGGGGCGGCCCGCGTGTGCCGCCGCCGCGATCCCGGCGACCGGATCGGCGAGAAGTACGGGGGTGCAGTCTGCGGTGAGAACGGCGAGCGGGAGTCCGCGTCGCGCGGTCACCACGGCGTCCACCGCGGGGGCCTGCGCACGCTCTCCCCAGGGTCCGTCGACGACGGCCACGTCCCGCCCGTGCACCTGGTTCATCCAGACGACCTGCGCCGGATCGAGACCGAGCCCCCTGGCGGCCGCCTCCCGGTTGGCGAGAACGGCTGCGGGTTCGTCGCCGACCGCGCCGCCGAGGTTGAGTTCCCCGTACGGAGCGGCGCTCACCCCGCCCCACCTGTCGGTGAAGGCGAAGTGAGCGCGATACCCGGATGACTCCGGGGTCACTGCGTGGTGCTGAGTTATCACTTCAAGAAGTCCGGGACATCCAGCTCTTCGGCCTGGGAGTCCTGGTAGGGACGGGCCGGCGGGATGTGCGGCGTCGAGACCGGCGACATCGGGGTCTCGTTCGCCACCGGTACGGACTCGGCCGGGGCCTGGGTCTCCTCGCGCGGCGTGACGGAACCGAGCCCGCCCGTCTGGCGCACCGGCTCGGCGGCCCGGACCGGCGGAGCCGACTCCTCGCGCTTCCCGGTACCCGCACCCAGGACGTTCTCGCGACGGGCGGGCGGCTGCCCGCCGTCGAAGCCCGCGGCGATCACGGTGACCCGGACCTCGTCTCCCAGTGCGTCGTCGATGACCGCACCGAAGATGATGTTCGCCTCGGGGTGTGCCGCCTCGCTCACCAGCTGGGCCGCCTCGTTGATCTCGAAGAGGCCGAGGTCGCTGCCGCCGGAGATGGAGAGCAGGACACCGCGGGCGCCGTCGATGGACGCCTCCAGGAGCGGCGAGGAGATCGCCATCTCCGCGGCGGCCACCGCGCGGTCGTCGCCGCGGGCCGAGCCGATGCCCATGAGCGCCGATCCGGCCTCGGACATGACTGACTTGACGTCGGCGAAGTCGAGGTTGATCAGACCCGGGGTGGTGATGAGGTCGGTGATGCCCTGGACACCCGAGAGCAGTACCTGGTCGGCCGACTTGAACGCGTCGAGCACGCTGACCTGGCGGTCCGAGATGGACAGCAGTCGGTCGTTGGGAATGACGATGAGGGTGTCGACCTCTTCGCGGAGCTCGGCGATGCCGTCCTCCGCCTGGTTCGCGCGACGTCGGCCCTCGAAGGTGAACGGGCGGGTGACCACGCCGATCGTCAGGGCGCCGAGCGAGCGCGCGATGTTGGCGACGACGGGTGCGCCGCCGGTGCCGGTACCGCCGCCTTCTCCGGCGGTGACGAAGACCATGTCGGCCCCCTTGAGGACCTCCTCGATCTCCTCACGGTGGTCCTCTGCCGCCTTGCGACCGACGGCCGGGTTCGCCCCGGCGCCGAGGCCACGGGTGAGTTCACGGCCGACGTCGAGCTTGACGTCGGCGTCGCTCATCAACAGGGCTTGCGCATCAGTGTTGATCGCGATGAACTCGACGCCCTTGAGACCGACCTCGATCATTCGGTTGATGGCATTGACACCACCGCCGCCGACACCGATGACCTTGATGACTGCGAGGTAGTTCTGCGGTGCTGCCACGTCGAAGGCCTCTCGCCTCGATTTACGTGTCGTCGCTTCGCGGTAGTCCCGCCGCGACGACGGATGCCGATTGGGACGGTCCGACGCCGACCCAAACCCTAACGTTGAAGTTTAGGGTTACCAGTGTGTCTGCTTCTTGGACTCTTCCGAACAGGACACTAAGTCGACAAGTGGCGCACGTTCAACGAACACGCCGAACCTCCCGTTTTTCTTTTCACCCTATGTGATCACCCGTAGCGCTGACCAACCAGGGTGCTGGCCAGGCCAAATGTGCGTCAACCACCCGAGACGGCGGGAGCGGTGGGTGCACTCACGTCGAAGTGTCCCGCTTTGGGAGCCGCTTTCATGAGAGCGGTGAGAACTCTTGCCTTCACCGCCCCCTCCTCGCCGCTGCCCCAGACCACCGTACGGCCCCCGGTCAGCTGCAGGGAGATCGAGTCGTACGAGGTGACCCGTACGACCTGGGTGTCCTTGGTGACTGCGCGGGGAAGTCCGCCCGCGACCCGGACCGCCTCCCGCACCAGCCGGCCACTGCCGAAGCGGCGCAGGCTGGCTGACTGATCGGGCGTCAGTTCCAGCAGTGGTACCCGCCCCGGCGCTTTGTCCACCGTGGCGAAGCGGACACCTTTTGCGTCCACTTCAATGAACTTTGCGCCCTTTTTTACCAACAGGACCGGCTGTCGTTCGGTCACTTTAAGTCCGATTTCGTGCGGCCATGACCGTACGACATCCACCGAGTCGATACGAGGCAACTTCTGGCGCAACCGGGCTGCCATGGCGTCCGTGTCCACCGAGATCAGCGGGGCGCCGATCGGCACCGCCGCGGCGGACTCCACCTCCGTGGGGGTCAGCACGTCGACACCGGTGGTCCTGACCTGTTCCACCCGGAACCAGGACGACCCGTAGAGCGCCCAGACGACGCCCGAGGCGAGCAGCAGGACTGCGACGGCGATCACGAGCAGCAGTCTGCGGCTGGGCCGTCTGCGCCCGGTGGGGCGCGGCAGGCGGGCCGGGTTGCCCGTCTGCTGCCCTGCACCGCGCTGGGCGGTCGTCGGTCCGGCCACGCTCGCTCCTTATGCCGGGTCCAGGGGCACCGCCCCCGGACCCGTCCGCCTCACGCGTTGCGGCGTGCGGCAATCGCCTCGTACACCATGCCGACGAGCAGATCGTCGGCGTCCCGGCGGCCGAACTCGGCCGCGGCACGGGACATCTCGTACAACCGGTGCGGATCCGCAAGCACCGGCAGGACGTTGCCCTGCACCCACTCGGGGGTGAGCGCCGCGTCGTCCACCAGTAGACCGCCGCCGGCGTTGACCACCGGCTGGGCGTTGAGCCGCTGTTCGCCGTTGCCGATGGGCAGCGGCACGTAGGCGGCGGGGAGCCCGACGGCGGAGAGTTCGGCGACGGTCATCGCGCCCGCGCGGCAGAGCATCATGTCGGCGGCGGCGTACGCGAGATCCATCCGGTCCACGTACGGTACCGGGATGTAGGGCGGCATCCCGGGCATGTTGTCGATGCGCGGCAATTCGTTCTTCGGGCCGACCACATGCAGGATCTGGATCCCGGAACGCTGCAGCAGCGGGGCGACCCGCTGGACCACCTCGTTGAGATGGCGGGCGCCCTGCGAGCCGCCGGAGACCAGCAGCGTGGGCAGGTTGGGGTCGAGACCGAAGGCGTCGCGCGCCTCCGGGCGGACCCGGGCCCGGTCCAGGGTGGCGATGGTGCGGCGCAGGGGGATGCCGATGTAGCGGGCACCGCGCAGCTTGCTGTCGGGGGTGGAGACGGCGACCCCGTGCGCGTACCGCGAACCGATCTTGTTGGCCAGTCCCGGCCGCGCGTTGGCCTCGTGGACCACGATCGGCACCCCGGCCCGCTTGGCGGCGAGGTAGCCGGGCAGGGCGACATACCCGCCGAAGCCGACCACGCAGTCCGCATGGGTGCGTTCCAGGATCTGCTCGGCGGCCTTGATGGTGCCGCGCAGCCGTCCCGGGACGGTGATCAGTTCGGGGGTGGGTTTACGGGGCAGCGGCACGGCCGGGATCAGCGCCAGTTCGTACCCCCGCTCGGGTACGAGCCTGGTCTCGAGTCCGCGCTCCGTGCCGAGGGCAGTGATTCCCACGCTCGGGTCCTGCCTGCGCAGGGCATCCGCGAGGGCAAGCGCGGGCTCGATGTGGCCGGCGGTCCCCCCGCCGGCGAGTACGACATGCACCGAAATTCACCGCTCTCCGGACGGACGCTTCTTGCCGCGCCGTCTCATCGTCTTCCATCTCACCCCGGGCCTCCGCATGGCCAGGGCCGCCTTCGCAGCAGGCTCCTCACGCGCGAACGCGATCAGGAGCCCCACCGCGAACATGGTCGGCAGCAGGGCCGATCCCCCGTAGGAGAACAGCGGGAGCGGGACCCCGGCGATCGGCAGCAGGCCGAGCACCGCACCGATGTTGATCACGGCCTGAACCGTGATCCAGGTGGTCACACCTCCCGCGGCGTACCTCACGAAGGGGTCCTCCGTGCGTCCGGCCACGCGGATACCCGCATAGCCTAGAGCCGCGAAGAGGGCGAGCACCGACAGCGTCCCCGCCAACCCCAGTTCCTCCCCGGTGATGGCGAAGATGAAGTCGGTGTGCGGTTCAGGCAGTTGGCCCCATTTTTCCACACTCGCGCCCAGCCCGGATCCGAACCATCCGCCGGATGCCAGAGCATAGATGCCGTGCACGGCCTGCCAGCACGAGCCGTCGGGTCCGGGTTCGCTCACGCCCATGCAACTGAGCCGGGACATCCGGTTCGGACTGGTCTTGATCAGCAGGAAGGCCAGCACGCCCGCGACGGCGAGCACCGCGCCGAACAGCCGGGTGGGCGCCCCGGCCAGCCAGAGCAGGCCGAACAGGATTGCGGTGAGAATGATCGCAGTTCCCATGTCGCCGCCGAGCATGATCAGCCCGAGAAGCATGAAGGCGACCGGGACGAGCGGCACCAGCATGTGTTTCCACTGCGTCAGCAGCCGCTTGTCCTGTTTGCGGGCGAGCAGGTCGGCGCCCCAGAGGATCAGGGCGAGCTTGCCGAACTCGCTGGGCTGGAGCTGGAAGGGGCCGCCCAGGTAGAGCCAGTTCTGGTTTCCGTTGACCGACATCCCTATCCCCGGCACCTGGACCAGCACCATCAGGAAGACCGTGCCCATGAGCAGCGGGTAGGCGAGCGCCCGGTGGAGCTTGACGGGCATCCGGGAAGCCGTGATCAGCAGTCCGGAGCCGATGAGGGCGGCGAGGAACTGCTTGCGGAAGAAGTACGTGCCGGGTTTCGACAGCTCGAGCGCCTTGATCATCGAGGCGGAGTAGACCATCACCAGCCCGAGCACGGTGATCAGCAGCCCGGCGCCGAGGATCAGGTAGTACGCGGTCAGCGGGCGGTCCCAGGCCCGGCGCGCCTGCTCGTACAGCCGCCGCACACCGCCGCCACGGGGGGCGCGGGGGCGGCCGGAGCCGCTGCTGCGGCCCCTGGAGCGCGGTACGGCGGGCTGCCGGGTGCCCGCCAGCCTCCCGCGCAGGGCGAGGCCCCCGGGCGCCAGGGGACCGTCCAGGAAGGGTGGGGCGAGCACCCGGCTGGTCCCCGCGGCCCCCCGTGGGCGGCCCTTGCCGTGCGCGGCGGAGCTCTCGTCGGCCGGCATTGTCGCTGTCCCCTCCACTGCTCGTGCCCGAAGCTGCTGCCGAGGGCCAGGGCGTGCGGCGGAGCCGCCCGAACCCGGTTGTCCGGGACAGTACGGCGCGGCGGCCGGGCCCGTCAGGCGCTCTCGTCGGCGAGGGCGCGGACCGCGTCCGCGAATGCCTCGCCCCGCTTGTTGTAATTGGCGAACATGTCCATCGAAGCGCAGGCCGGGGCCATCAGTACGGTGTCTCCCGGCCGGGCGAGCCGTGCCGCCTCGCGGACCGCCTCGGACATCGCTCCAGTGTCGGTCCGGTCGAGGTCGACGACCGGGACCTCGGGGGCGTGTCGCGCGAGGGCTTCGCGGATCAGCGCCCGGTCGCTGCCGATCAGTACGACGCCCCGCAGCCGCTTGGCGGCGCCGGTCACCAGCTCGTCGAAGGTGGCGCCCTTGGCGAGGCCGCCGGCGATCCAGACGATCGGGTCATAGGCCGCGAGTGAGGCCTCCGCGGCATGGGTGTTGGTGGCCTTGGAGTCGTCGATGTACGCCACCGATGCGACGTCCGCGACGTGTTCGATGCGGTGCGCGTCAGGGCGGAAGGCCCGCAGGCCGTCCCGTACCGCCCTGGGTTCGACGCCGAAGGCGCGGGCCAGTGCCGCGGCCGCCAGGGCGTTGGCGATGTTGTGCGGGGCGGGCGGGTTGACGTCCGCGACCTCGGCGAGCTCCTGGGCCTGTTTCTGCCGGTTGGCCACGAAGGCGCGGTCGACGAGGATGCCGTCGACGACGCCCAGCTGGGACGGGCCCGGGGTGCCGAGGGTGAAGCCGATGGCGCGGCAGCCCTCCTCGACGTCCGCCCCGCGGACCAGGTCCTCGGTGGCCGGGTCGGCCGCGTTGTAGACGCAGGCGATCCGGTTGCCCTCGTAGATCCGGCCCTTGTCCGCGACGTACGCCTCCATGGAGCCGTGCCAGTCGAGGTGGTCCGGGGCCAGGTTGAGAACGGCCGCGGAGTGGGCGCGCAGCGAGGGCGCCCAGTGCAGCTGGTAGCTGGAGAGCTCGACGGCGAGTACGTCGTAGGTCTCCTCGCCGAGGACGGCGTCGAGCAGGGAGACGCCGATGTTGCCGACGGCGGCGGTGCGGAGCCCGGCCGCCTCCAGGATCGAGGCGAGCATCCGGACGGTCGTGGTCTTGCCGTTGGTGCCGGTGACCGCGAGCCAGGGCGCCGCATCGGGACCGCGCAGCCGCCAGGCGAGCTCGACGTCGCCCCAGACCGGGACGCCCGCCTCGGCGGCTGCTGCGAAGAGCGGCTTGTCCGGCTTCCAGCCGGGGGTGGTGACGATGAGCTCGGTGGACTCGGGCAGGGTCGCCCCGTCGCCGAGGCGCACGGTGATCCCTTGCGCCTCCAGCTCCGCGGCCTGCGCACGGGAACGCTCGTCGTCCCCGTCGTTGACCACCGTGACAACGGCGCCGAGGCCGTGCAGGACACGGGCAGCGGGGATCCCGCTGACACCGAGTCCGGCGACGGTGACGTGCTTGCCCTGCCAGTCCTGGTTGCTCACTTGGCGGCTGCCCACCCTGCGTAGAAGAGACCGAGTCCGACGATCACGCACATGCCCTGGATGATCCAGAAGCGGACCACGACAAGGACTTCGGACCAGCCCTTGAGTTCGAAGTGGTGCTGGAGCGGTGCCATCCGGAAGACCCGCTTGCCGGTCATCTTGAAGGAGCCGACCTGGATGACCACAGACATGGTGATCATCACGAAGAGGCCGCCGAGGATGGCCATCAGGAACTCGGTGCGGGAGCAGATCGCGAGACCGGCGAGCGCACCGCCGAGCGCCAGCGAACCGGTGTCGCCCATGAAGATCTTGGCGGGCGAGGTGTTCCACCACAGGAAGCCGAAGCAGGCGCCCATCAGCGCGGAGGCGACGACCGCGAGGTCGAGCGGGTCGCGTACCTCGAAGCAGGCATTGGGGTTGGTCAAGGAGACCGCGTTGGCGCAGGACTCCTGGAACTGCCACAGCCCGATGAACGTGTACGCGCCGAAGACCATCACCGACGCGCCGGTGGCCAGGCCGTCCAGACCGTCCGTCAGGTTCACGCCGTTGGACATGGCGAGAATCATGAACAGCGCCCAGACGACGAACAGCACCGGGCCGATCGACCAGCCGAAGTCCGTGACGAACGACAGCCTGGTGGAGGCCGGGGTGTTACCGCGGCCGTCGGCGAACTGGAGCGACAGCACCGCGAAGGCGATACCGACGATCAGCTGGCCGGCCATCTTCGCCTTGGCCCGCAGACCGAGCGAACGCTGCTTGACGATCTTGATGTAGTCGTCGAGGAACCCGACGAGGCCCATCCCGGTCATCAGGAAGAGGACCAGCAGACCGGAGAAGCGCATCTCCTCGCCGGTGATCACCTTCGCCAGGAAGTACGCCATCAGCGTGGCCAGGATGAAGGCGATGCCGCCCATGGTGGGCGTGCCCTTCTTGCTGCCGTGGCTGCGCGGGCCGTCGTCACGGATGAACTGCCCGTATCCCTTGCGGGCCAGGAGCTTGATGAGCAGCGGGGTACCGACCAGGGTCAGGAAGAGCCCGATGGCCCCCGCGAAGAGGATCTGCCTCATCGGCCGGTGACCTCGCCCTCGGTCGAGTTCTCCAGCAGTGCCTGGGCGACCCGTTCCAGGCCGGCCGACCGGGACGCCTTCACCAGCACGACGTCTCCCGCGCGCAGTTCACTGCGCAACAGGTCGACGGCCGCCTGTGCGTCGGACACGTGCACCGACTCCTCACCCCACGAACCCTCGTTGTATGCGCCCAGTTGCAGCCAGGAGGCTTCTCTGCCCCCGACCGCGACGAGCTTGCTGACGTTGAGCCGGACGGCGAGCCGTCCGACCGCGTCGTGCTCGGCGAGCGAGGCGTCGCCGAGCTCGGCCATGGGGCCGAGCACCGCCCACGTACGCCGCCCCTTCCCCATGGCGGCCAGCGCGCGCAGCGCTGCTCGCATGGATTCGGGGTTCGCGTTGTAGGCGTCATTGACGAACGTCACGCCGTCCGGACGCTCGGTGACCTCCATACGCCAGCGGGAGAGGGTGCCCGCCTCGGAGAGCGCAAGGGCGATCTCGTCTACGGACAGGCCCAACTCATGGGCGACGGCGGCCGCGGCGAGCGCGTTCGACACGTGATGCTCACCGTACAGGCGCATGGTCACATCGCTGCACCCGGTGGGTGTGTGGAGCGTGAAAGCGGGGCGGCCGTCCTCGGTGAGACGGACCTTCTCTCCCCGTACGTCCGCATCCGCGGCTTCACCGAAGAGCAGAACACGGGCCTTCGTACGGGAGGACATGGCGAGGACGAGCGGGTCGTCGGCGTTGAGGACGGCGACTCCGTCCTCCGGGAGCGCCTCGACCATCTCGCCCTTGGCGATCGCGATCTGCTCGCGGCCGCCGAACTCACCGATGTGCGCGGTGCCGACGTTGAGGACGAGGCCGATCCGCGGCGGGACCAGGCCGGTGAGGTAGCGGATGTCGCCGATGTAGCGGGCACCCATTTCGAGGACCAGGTGCTCGGTCTTCTCGGTGGCGCGCAGGGCGGTGAGCGGCAGGCCGATCTCGTTGTTGAGGTTGCCCGCGGGGAAGACCGTGGGGCCCTTGCGCTCCAGGAGCTGGGCGATCAGGTCCTTGGTGGAGGTCTTGCCCGCGGAGCCGGTGAGGGCGACGACAGTGGTGCCGAGGCGTTCGACGACGGTCCGGGCGAGGGTGCCGAGCGCGGCCATGACGTCGTCGACGACGATCGCCGGAATACCGATGGGGCGGGCGGCGACTACGGCTGCCGCGCCCGCCTCGACGGCGCGCTGGGCGTAGTCGTGGCCGTCGACCCGCTCGCCGGCGAAGGCGACGAACAGGCTGCCTTGCTGCACTTCTCGGGAGTCGATGACGACGGGCCCGCTGACGGTCACTGCCGGATCCGGTATGTCGTGCAACTGCCCGCCGACGATTTCGGCGATCTCGGCGAGGGTAAGGGCGATCACTTGGTCATCCCTGACTGTTGTTCTCGTGGGTGTGGGCGAGCTCCGGGGCGCTCTCGGCGCTCCCGTGCCCCAGGGACCGTGCGATGGCCGCGCGCAGCACCGTACGGTCGTCGAAGGGGCGTACCACTCCGTGGATGTCCTGGCCCTGTTCGTGCCCCTTGCCGGCGATCAGCACGGTGTCGCCGGGACGGGCGCGGGCGACCGCGGCAGCCACGGCGGCGGCCCGGTCGGCGTCGACGAGGACGTCACCGCGCTCGTGTGCGGGCACCTCGGCGGCGCCCGAGAGCATCGCGGCGAGGATGGCCAGGGGGTCCTCGGAGCGGGGGTTGTCGGAGGTCAGTACGGCGGTGTCGGCGAGGCGGGCCGCGGCGGCGCCCATCGGTCCGCGTTTCGTCGTGTCGCGGTCGCCACCGCAGCCGAGCACGATATGCAGCTTGCCCTCGGTCACCTTGCGCAGCGAGCGCAGGACCGACTCGACGGCGTCGGTCTTGTGCGCGTAGTCGACGACCGCCAGGTACGGCTGGCCGGCGTCCACACGCTCCAGTCGGCCCGGGACGCCGGGGACAGCGGCGACGCCGTCGGCCGCGGTCTGGGGGTCAACGCCCGCGACGGCGAGGGTGACGATCGCGGCGAGGGTGTTGGCGACGTTGAACGGACCGGGCAACGGGGCCCTGGCCGTGATCCGTTCGCCCTGGGGACCGACGGCCGTGAAGGCGGAGCCCAGCGGTCCGACCTCGACGTCCTCGGCGCGCCAGTCGGCGTCCGGGTGGCCCTCGGCGGAGAAGGTGACGACCGGGACGGTTGCCTCCATGACCAGCCTGCGGCCGTACTCGTCGTCGAAGTTGACGACGCCCTGCCGGCTCCGCTGCGGGGTGAACAGCTTCGCCTTGGCCTGGAAGTAGTCCTCCATGCCGGAGTGGAACTCCATGTGCTCCGGGCTGAGGTTGTTGAAGACGGCAACGTCGAAGACGCAGCCGTCGACGCGGCCGAGTACCAGGGCGTGGCTGGAGACCTCCATGGTGACCGCGTCGACGCCGCGCTCGCGCATGACGGCGAAAAGGGCCTGGAGATCGGTGGCTTCGGGGGTGGTGCGCTCGGACTTGATGCGCTCGTCGCCGATCCGCGTCTCGACGGTGCCGATCAGGCCGGTGCTGCGTCCGGCGCCACGGAAGCCGCCCTCGACGAGGTACGCGGTGGTGGTCTTCCCGGACGTACCGGTGATCCCGATCTGGAGGAGGTCGGCGCCGGGCCGCCCGTAGATCTCGGCGGCGAGTTCGCCCATCCGGCCGCGCGGGTTCTCGGTCACCAGCACCGGCAGCCCGGTCGCGGCGGCGCGCTCGGCGCCCGCCGGGTCGGTGAGAACCGCTGCCGCGCCGAGGCCGGCCGCCTGGGCGACGAAGTCGGCGCCATGCAGCCGGGCGCCGGGCAGCGCCGCGTACACATCGCCGGGCCGTACCGCCCGCGAGTCGTGGGTGATGCCGGTGACCTCACCGGATCTCGGCGGCTCGACTCCCAGCCGGGCTGCCAGTTCACCGAGGGGGGTCGGCCGCAGCCGATCCGGGCGGGGCGCTCCCGGGTAGGTCACAGGGGCGTCCTTCGGGGTGGTTTGGGACTGTTCAGCGTGGGGCACGGCGGTGAGCGTACCGGGCGCACCCGGCGTCTCGCTAAGTGAGGGGGCAGGGCCCAGGTGGTTCCCGGGTTCGGGGGTGATGGTTGTCACTGGCTGGTTTCCCCGAGTTCACTCGCCGGGACTGAAGGACACGGGCAGCCGGGCCGACTCGCTGCCGGACGGTGGGGTCTGGAGCGTCTTCAGCGCGAACTCCATGACCTGCTTGTAGATGGGACCGCAGATCTGACCGCCGAAGTAGCTTCCCTTGGTGGGGTTCTGGATCGCGCAGTAGACGGTGATCTGCGGGTCGTCGGCGGGCGCGAAGCCCGCAAAGGACGCCGTGTAGCCGTGGTAGCCGCCGCGGACCGGGTCGACCCGGTTGGCCGTGCCGGTCTTGCCCGCGACCCGGTATCCGGGGATGCGGGCCTTGGTGCCGGTGCCCTCCTCGTCACCGACCACCGACTCCAGCATGCCCGCGAGTGATTTCGCGGTCTTCTTGCTGATCACCCGGGTCTGTTCGGGGGCGGCAGCGGGGGTGAAGCGGCCGTCCGCGCCCTTGGTTCCGCGGATCAGGGTGGGCTGGACCCGGACGCCGCCGTTGGCGATCGTCGAGTAGACGGAGGCGGCCTGCATCGCGCTGAGCGAGAGTCCCTGGCCGAACGGGATCGTGTACTGCTGCGAGGTCGACCAGTCCTGCGGCTTGGCGAGGATGCCGGGGGTCTCGCCCGGGTAGTTCAGCCCGGTCGGGCGGCCGATGCCGAATTTGCGCAGATACGAGTAGAGGACCTTGTTGGCCTGCGGCTGGGTCCTGCCGAGCTGCCCGGTGGCCAGGATGGTGCCGATGTTGCTGGACTTGGCGAGTACGCCGTTGAGCGTCAGGTACCAGGTGGCGTGGTCGATGTCGTCCTTGAAGAGCCGGTCTCCGCGGTGCAGCCGATTGGGGACGGTGACATGGGTGCCGGGGGTGGCCACCCCCTCCTCCAGCACGGCGGCCATGGACATGACCTTGCTGGTGGAGCCCGGTTCGTACGCGTCCTGCAGCGCCGCGTTGCCCAGCGACGCCGCGTCGGCCTGCGAGAGGTCGTTGGGGTCGAATCCCGGGGCGTTGGCCATGGCGAGGACCTCGCCGGTCTTCGCGTTATGCACGATCACATAGCCGCGGTCCGCCCTGGACTTCTTCACCTGATCCGAGATGGCCTTCTGCGCGGCCCACTGGATGTCCCGGTCGATGGTCAGCTCGATGTCGGAACCCGCGACCGCCGGGACCTCGCTGGTGCCCGCCGTGGGCACCCGGCGGCCGCCGGACTGGGCGTACTTGATCTTGCCGTCCTCG
This sequence comes from Streptomyces sp. NPDC048496, assembly GCF_043200055.1. Taxonomy (NCBI): domain Bacteria; kingdom Bacillati; phylum Actinomycetota; class Actinomycetes; order Kitasatosporales; family Streptomycetaceae; genus Streptomyces; species Streptomyces sp. NPDC048496. The sequence continues at coordinate 98,450 of NZ_JBICXB010000017.1, forward strand.
CCCGCGAGTTCCTTGTCCAGCTGTGACTCGAGGCCGCCCGCACCCTTGCCCTCGGCATTGACGTAACCCAGTATCCCGGCGGCCAGCGCGCCATTGGGGTAGACCCGCTTGGTGGTCGTCTCCTGGAAGACACCGGCCAGCACATTGGCCCCGGTGCCGCCGTTCGCCCTGTCCTTCTGCGCCTTCTCGGCGAAAACGGACTTGAGGTCCTTGATCTGCTTCCAGACCTGCGGAGTCTGGCGGCGGGCCAGCACCACGTACCGGCTCTTCGGCTTCGACAGCTTCTTCGCCAGCTCCTCCGCCTCGACGCCGAGGATGGGCGCGAGGAGGGCCGCGGCCTGCTCCGGTGCGTCCGGGACCTGGCTGTCCTCGGGTGTGAACATCTTGGGGTCGGCGGTGACGTTGTACGCGTCGACGCTGGTGGCCAGGGCGATCCCGCTGCGGTCGGTGATCTCACCGCGCTCGGCGGCGACCGTGTACTCGAGGTAGCGGTTCTTGTCGGCCTTGGCCGCGTACGCACTGGCATCGACGGCCTGCACCTGCAGGAGCCGCACGACGAACGCCAGCATGACGAGCGTCAGCGCCAGGCTGACCAGGCGGAGCCGGGGGCGCGGGCTGCCCAGCCGCAGCGGGCGCGCCGATCCCTTGCGCGGAGCGCGGCGACCCCTTGCGCGGGGCGCGGCCGCGGCGGACGACGGGCGGCGGGCGGCGGGCCGGGGGCGGCCGGAGTCGGCTGCGGCGCTGCGGGGGCGCGCGGGGCCGGGGACCCGGCGGCGCGGTGGTTCCTTGGAGGGCACTGCGTCACCTGCCGGGGCTCGTCGAGGACTGGTTTGCCGGGGTGCGCGGCTGCGCGGGCGGGGCTGCGGAGGTGCTGGGCTTCGTCGCGGGCGGGGCTGCCGCGGTGCTGGACTTCGTCACAGGTGGCGCCGACGGCGAGCCGGTGACCGGCGCCGCGGACGTGGATGAGGCGGCGGACCGGTCCGGGAGGGGTGCCGCCTGCTGGGTCTGCCGGGGGGCTGCGGGGGTCGGCGGGGCGGTGGCCTCGGAGGGAACACCGCGGACCGTACCGTCGGGTTCGAGGAAGGCGGGGCCGCCGCCGGGCACCATGCCCAGTTCGCGGGCGCGGCGCTCCAGTGCGTCGGGCTTCGAGTACCCGTCGACGTCGTGCTGGAGCGCCTGCTGCTCGTCGGTGAGCTCGGTGGTCCGCTTCTTCAGTTCGCTCAGCCTGAACGAACCTTCGTTGAGCGCGGAGTTCAGCAGCAGCAGGGTGATCAGTCCGCCGCCGAGGAGCAGCACGACCAGCAGGACGAAGGGCGTACGTGCCGCGTTGCTGGGCCTGGAGGGCATCAGCCGGGCGAGGCGCGCGGCCCGCCCCTTCAGCTGTCCGGCCGGTCCGCTCACCGCGCCACCTCGGGCTTTCCCGGTGCCGTGCCGGCCGGAGCGGCCGCACTCACCGCTCCTCCTCGCGGATCCGCTGGGCGCCGCGCAGCCGGGCGGGGGCGGCTCGCCGGTTCTCGGCGACCTCCTCCTCCGTGGGCAGTTCCGCGCCGCGGGTCAGCAGCTTGAGCCGGGGCTGGTAACGCTCGGGGACGACGGGCAGACCGGGCGGCGCCGTGTTGGCGGCTCCCGCCGCGAACACCTGCTTGACCAGGCGGTCCTCCAGCGAGTGGTAGGAGAGAACGGCGATCCGGCCACCGACGGCGAGGGACTGCACCGCGGCCGGGATCGCCCGCTCCAGGACGGCGAGCTCGCCGTTGACCTCGATGCGCAGCGCCTGGAAGGTGCGCTTGGCCGGGTTGCCGCCGGTGCGCTTGGCGGCCTGCGGCAGCGAGTCCCGGATCAGTTCGACGAGCCGGGCGCTGTTGCTGAACGGCTCCTTCTCGCGCTCGCGCACGATCGCGGAGACGATCCGCTTGGCCTGCTTCTCCTCGCCGTAGGCGCGCAGGATCCGGACGAGTTCGCCGGGCGGATAGGTGTTGAGCACCTCGGCCGCGCCGATGCCGGTCGTCTGGTCCATCCGCATGTCGAGCGGGGCGTCCTGGGCGTACGCGAATCCGCGGTCGGCCTCGTCCAGCTGCATGGAGGAGACACCGAGGTCGAACAGGATGCCCTGAACCTTGGGGATGCCGAGCCGGGCGAGCACCTCGGGCAGTTCGTCGTAGACGGCGTGCACCAGTGTGGCCCGGTCGCCGTACGGCGCGAGCCGCTCGCCGGAGAGCCGCAGCGCTTCCTTGTCCCGGTCCAGCGCGATCAGCCGGGCGGACGGGAAGGCGGCGAGCAGCGCCTCGCTGTGGCCACCGAGGCCGAGGGTGCAGTCGACGACCACGGGCTGCTGCGGGCCCGGCGCTTCCAGAGCCGGGGCCAACAGGTCCAGGCATCGCTGGAGCATCACCGGGACGTGTCGGGTCTGGCTCATGCGCCCTCTCAGGCTCAGGTCCCGTGTGGCTCCACGTACGGCCTGGTCCCCGCCCGCTCGGAAGGGGAGGTCCACCGGCGCCGGGAAAGTGGCGTCAGCCGACCGGCGAGCGGGAGAGGGCCGGGCCGTACGTACGCCGCGCACACAGGGGAAATCTTCGGAATGTGCAGGGTGTCGGTATCTTCCGCTCACTTTAGTCCACCCTGCCATTCGATCGATTCCCGATCAATCAACGGGGCAGCGCGTCGCCCCGCCCTCCCTACCACCCCGTCGAGCGATTCGTTGTGAGGCTTGTGGGTTACCTCACAACAAGTCTCGTTGACGTTCTTTGTCCGCTCTCACAGCACGCCAGAGCGAACTGTGCGAGCTAACGTCATATCCATGTCGACTCCCGCGCACCCCCACGCCGAGCTCTCCGCATCCGCTGCCGGTCAGGCCCGTACCCGCGGGACCGTCACCGACCGCCTGGTCGAGGCGAACATCCGTTACGCGGCCGAGTTCGACGACCCCGGCATGGACGCGCGGCCGGTGCTGCAGGTCGCCGTGGTCGCCTGCATGGACGCCCGGCTCGACCTGCACGACGCGCTCGGCCTGGCGCTCGGCGACTGCCACACCATCCGCAACGCGGGCGGCGTGGTCACCGACGACGTGATCCGCTCGCTCACCATCAGCCAGCGAGCCCTCGGCACCCGCAGCGTCATACTCATCCACCACACCAACTGCGGCCTCGAATCGATCACCGAGGAGTTCCGGCAGGAACTGGAAGCGGAGGTCGGCCAGCGCCCGGTCTGGGCCGTGGAGGCCTACAAGGACGCAGATCAGGACGTACGGCAGTCCATGCAGCGCGTCCGCACCTCGCCGTTCCTGCTGCACACCGACGACGTCCGCGGCTTCGTCTTCGACGTGACCAGCGGCTTGCTCCGCGAGATCCTTCCCGTCGCCTGACCCTGATTGCACGTCCGGCGGGTACCGAAAAGGACCTGGACCCCGACATTTCGCATCCACTTGTCCACAGGCGAGTGACACGAAGCGGTAACGGCAACAAGAATGCGGGTGTGACACCCACCGGACCTGTCCGGAGGGTGTCCGGACATCGGGGTGGGCCGGGCCAACTACAGCGCATCGGCCCGTGAATGGGGTACCCCCTGCTCCTTGAGAGCGCGGGGCAGGGCCGAGGAGGGCCGGGTGACGACCTATGACGATCGAACGAGCCTCACAGATCTGACCGCCACAGCGGAGCGGGTGCGCAGGTCGGTGGAGAGTGTGATCGAAGGCAAGCCTGAGGTCGTACGGCTTTCGCTGACCGTGCTGCTCGCGGAGGGGCATCTCCTCATCGAGGACGTCCCCGGGGTCGGCAAGACGATGCTGGCCAAGGCGCTCGCGCGGTCGATCGACTGCTCGGTGCGGCGCATCCAGTTCACGCCGGACCTGCTGCCTTCGGACATCACCGGCGTGTCGATCTTCGACCAGCAGCGGCGCGACTTCGAATTCAAGCCGGGCGCGATCTTCGCCCAGATCGTGATCGGCGACGAGATCAACCGCGCCTCGCCGAAGACCCAGTCCGCTCTGCTGGAATCGATGGAGGAGCGCCAGGTCACCATCGACGGGCACAGTTACGAACTGCCGGACCCGTTCATGGTGGTGGCCACCCAGAACCCGGTCGAGATGGAGGGCACCTATCCGCTGCCCGAGGCCCAGCGCGACCGGTTCATGGCCCGGGTGTCGATCGGCTACCCCAGCGCGGAGGCCGAACTGCAGATGCTCGATGTGCACGGCGGGATCTCGCCCCTCGACGATCTGCAGCCGGTGGCGCACGCCCACGACATCGTGAAGCTGATCGAGGCCGTGCGGACGGTCCATGTGGCCGAGTCGGTGCGGCGGTACGCGGTGGAGCTGGTCAGCGCGACCCGCAGTCACCCGGAGCTCAGACTCGGCGCCTCGCCGCGCGCCACCCTGCATCTGCTGCGAGCCGCCAAGGCGTCCGCGGCGCTGACCGGGCGGGACTACTGTCTGCCGGACGACGTGCAGGCGCTGGCCGTCCCGGTGCTCGCGCACCGGTTGCTGCCCACCGCGCAGGCCCAGCTGAACCGCCGCACCGCGGAGCAGGTCGTGCTGGAGATCCTCCAGCAGACGCCGGTGCCGACCGCGGCCGGCGGTACGTCGGTCCCGTCGCCGCAGCACCAGCCGGGCCGGCCGGTGTACGGCCGGCAGCAGACGCCCGGCGCACGGCGGGCGTGATGACGGCCGGGGGGTCCGCCTCGATGGAGGACGGCGACGGCAAAGGCGGTCTGCGAGCCGCGCTGGGTGGGCTGACGACGCGTGGGCGGTCCTTCCTCGCTGCCGGAATCGCGGCCGCGATCTGTGCGTATGTGCTGGGCCAGGGTGATCTGCTGCGGGTCGGGCTGCTGCTCACCGTGCTCCCGCTGGTCTGTGCGACGGTGCTCCTCCGCACCCGCTACCGGGTCGCGGGCACCCGGCGGCTCTCCCCGTCCCGGGTGCCCGCGGGCACCGAGGCACGGGTGCATCTGCGGATGGAGAACGTGTCCCGGCTGCCCACCGGGCTGCTGATGCTGCAGGACCGGGTGCCCTATGTGCTCGGGCCGCGCCCCCGGTTCGTCCTGGACCGGGTGGAGGCGGGCGGCCGGCGCGAGGTGTCCTACCGGGTCCGGTCGGATCTGCGCGGGCGGTATCCGCTCGGGCCGCTGCAGCTGCGGCTGAGCGATCCGTTCGGGATGTGCGAGCTGACCCGTCCGTTCAGCGCGTACGACACCCTGGTCGTCGTCCCGCGGACCCAGCCGCTGCCTCCGGTGCGGCTGTCGGGCGAGGCGTCCGGGTACGGCGAGGGGCGGCAGCGCTCACTCGCCCTGGCCGGCGAGGACGACGTGATTCCGCGCGGCTACCGGCACGGCGACGACCTGCGCCGGGTCCACTGGCGCTCCACCGCGCGCTACGGCGAGCTGATGGTGCGCCGCGAGGAGCAGCCCCAACGGGCCAGGTGCACGGTGCTGCTGGACACCCGGCGGATCGCCTATCAGGGGACCGGGCCCGACTCGCCCTTCGAGTGGGCGGTGTCGGGGGCGGCGTCCGCGCTGGTGCACATGCTGGAGCGGGGCTTCGCGGTGCGGCTGCTGACCGACGACGGCAGTCCGGTGCCGGGCGAGGGCGGCTTCGCCGGATCGACCCAGGAGTCCGCCGACTCCGCGGGACTGATGATGGACACCCTCGCGGTTGTCGACCACTCCGACGGAGGCGGTCTGTCGCGCGCGTACGACGTACTGCGCGGCGGCAACGAGGGGCTGCTGGTCGCGTTCCTCGGCGATCTGGACGACGAGCAGACGGCGGTGGCTGCCCGAATGCGGCAGCGCAGCGGCGGCGCCATCGCGTTCGTCCTGGACAGTGCCGCCTGGGTGCACGGCAGCGCGTCCGACGCGGAGCCCGCGGCGTCCGAGGAGCGCCTGCGACTGCTGCGCGAGTCGGGCTGGACAGCGGTCGCGGTGGGGCCGGGGGCGGATCTTGCCCGGCTGTGGCAGCAGGCGGGACAGCAGAGCTCCGTGACGCAGTCCGCGCTGTCGGGCGGCGCACCGGGCGGCACGACAGGTTTCACCGGTGGATGGTCATGAGGGGACGGTCATGAGCGGTCGCGGTCGGCTGGCGCTGTGCGCCTTTGCGGCGACGCTGTTGGCGGCGGGTTCGATGCTGCCGCTGGTCGACCCGACCGGATGGATCCTGCAGGCCGCGGTCCTGCTGGCGATCCAGAGCGGGGTGGGCGCGCTCGCCCGCCGGGTGCCGCTGCCGCGGCTGCTGATCGTCACGGCACAGTTCCTGGTCACCCTGGTACTGCTGACCGCGGTGTTCGCACGGGAGCAGGCCGTGGTCGGCTTCCTGCCGGGCCCCGAGGCCGTTCGGCACCTGGCGGACCTGCTGCGGGCGGGCGCGGACGATGTGGGGCAGTACGCCATCCCGGCGCCCGCGACGGCGGGCATCCGGCTGATGCTGGTCGGCGGTGTACTGCTGATCGGTCTGGCCGTGGACACCCTCGCGGTGACGTTTCGCAGCGCGGCCCCGGCCGGGCTGCCGCTCCTGGCGCTCTACTCGGTCGCCGCGGGACTGTCCGGCGGCGGCGGCGCGGGCTGGCTCTGGTTCCTGCTCGCCGCCTGCGGCTATCTGCTGCTCCTGCTGGCCGAGGGCCGGGACCGGATCTCCCAGTGGGGGCGGGTCTTCGGCGGCGCGGGACGGTCACCGAGCGGTGCGGCGGCCGGCCTCGACGTGTCGGGCGGCCGGGCGCTCGCCCCGGTCCGCACCGGGCGGCGGATCGGTGCGCTGGCGCTGGGCATCGCACTGGCCGTACCGGCGGCCCTGCCCGCTCTCGACGGCGGGTTCCTCGCGGGGACCGGCAGCGGGAGCGGCAAGGGCGGTGGCGGCGGCACGATCTCCGCGGTGAACCCGCTGGTCTCGCTGCAGAACAATCTGAACCAGCCGGAGAACCGGGAGGTGATGTCGTACCGCACCAATTCCCGGAACCCGCAGGACTTCTATCTGCGGATCCTGGCCCTGGACCAGTTCAACGGGAGCGAGTGGCGGGCCTCCCGGCGCAGCCTGAAGGACGTGCCGAAGCGGATCCCGGGGCCGGACGGCCTGAATCCGGATGTCGCTGTCACGGAGATCCGGTCGAACATCTCCTCCTCCCGCTCCTACCAGCAGAGCTATCTGCCGCTCCCCTACCCCGCGACCGAGGTGAAGATCGGCGGGCGCTGGCGGTACGAACCCGCGGGGCGCACCCTCATCGGCGACCGCGGTCAGACGACCGGCGGTGCGCGCTACGAGGTGTCGAGCCTGGTCGTGCAACCGACCGCGGACCAGCTCGCCGCGGCTCCCGACGCACCCTCCGAGGTGCTGCGGGAGTACACCAAGGTGCCGGGCTCGCTGCCGGAGGTGGTCAAGAAGACGGCGGACCGGCTGACAAAGGGCGCCGCCAACGACTACGAGCGAGCGGTGAAGCTGCAGAACTACTTCGCCTCGGAGGGCGGCTTCAGCTACGACACCACGGTGACCTCCGGCACCGGCTCGGCCGCGATCGGCCGGTTCCTGAGGGACAAGAGGGGCTTCTGCGTCCACTTCTCGTTCACGATGGCCGCGATGGCGCGGACGCTGGGCATTCCGGCCCGCGTGGCGGTGGGCTTCACTCCCGGCACGGTGCAGGCGAACGGTGCGGTGTCGGTGGGGCTGCGCGATGCGCACGCCTGGCCCGAGCTGTATTTCGAGGGCGTCGGATGGACCCGGTTCGAGCCGACCCCGACGCGTGGCAACGCGCCCGGCTATACCCGGCCGGACGCCCCGGCGGGCGGCGCTGCCGACCCGGGTCTGCCGGAGCGGGGCGCCTCGGCGGCGCCGTCCGCGGCACCGTCCGCGTCGGAGAGCTGCCCGGCGCAGATGCGCAAGCAGGGCGATTGCGGTAACGCGGTGGCGCCGGCCGCCTCGGGTCCCACGGACTCGGGGACCCCGACGAGCACCGTTGTCCGGGTGGCTCTGGCCGCGCTGGTGGTCGTCACGCTGCTGTTGCTGCCGATGCTGTGGCGGGTACGGGTGCGTAAGCGGAGGCTGGCGTCGTCCACCGGGCGCACGCCGGCCGATGTGACGGCCAGAACGCTGGCGGCCTGGCTGGAGATCATCGATTCGGCGTGGGACCACGGCGTCGAGCCGGACGACTCACAGACCCCGCGGAAGACGGCGGCCCGGGTGGTCCGGCTGGGGCAGCTCGACACGGAGGCGGCGGCCGCGGTGCACCGGGTGGCGGGGGCTGTGGAGCAGGTGCTCTACGCCCCGCAGCCCCGGGCGGGCGCCGGGTTCGCCGAGGACGTGGAGACGGTGCGGAACAGCTTGCGGATCTCCGCCGACCGCTTCACCCGGATCCGGGCGGTCGTGGCACCGCGATCGGCCATTCGGGTGATGGATGCGCTCTCGGAACGCCGGTCGGCTGTCGCCGGCAGGTGGGCTGCGCGGTGGGGCGGTTGGCCGCGGTGGCCGTCCCGGCAGCAGAGCTGAGGCATGGCGCGCGGCCTCCGGCTGCGCCGTGTCCTGGAGCCCCCCCATAGCCTCAAGGGCCTCACGGGCATGAGGGGGATCGCTTCGACGGGCTCGATTGCGTAAGACCGACCGGCGCTTGGGGGTGGGAGCCGGTAATTGGGGGGTGGGAGAAGGAGCGGGGCTGGGTGCGTGCAGCTGCAAGGCGGAGGAGGGAGGCAACGCGAAGGGGGTCCCCCATGCCCTCAGGGCTGGGGGAGTTGTTGACTGACGACAACGCCGCAGATGTGCGTGCCCAGCCCCGCGAAGCCGCCTCCCATGTGCCGGTCGGTCCAAGCCCGTCCGGCGGCCGCGGGCCGTCCGGCGTTCGAGGACACCCCGTGAGCGGTCACCGCACTGGTGCGGACACGGGTGAGAGCCTGTCGGGTGACCTTCGATCGGAAAGCGGACGCGGTCTGGTGCGTGCGATTCCAAGGCGCTGGAAGGTCCTCGTAGCGGAGCTACTAGGGCATTTCGGCAACGCGGGAAGCGTGCGTGCCAGGGCGTGGCCGCCCGATCAGAGGTCACCCGACAGGCTCTGAGGGGGCGGCCGCAGAGATGCGGCCGCCCCCTCACCCATCGGTATTCCGAAGCGTTACTGGCCCTGCTCGTCGCGGCGTCGCTGCCACCGCTGCTCGATCCGGTTCATCACCGATCGGCGTTGCTTGGGCTGTCGGCGCTCGCTCCCGCCGCCGGCGGCTGCCTGTTGCTCGCCGGGCTTGGGCGCCTTGCGCCAACCAGTGACCGCAAGGACCGCGCAGCCCAGCATGACGAGGAATCCCACCACGCTGATCCAGATCTGCTGGGCGACCATTCCGGCCATGAGGAGCGCGATACCCACCAGGAAGCCTGCGACCGCCTGGTAGACCCGTCGTCGGGTGTACGTACGCAGCCTGCTTCCCTCGAGCGCTGTCGCGAACTTGGGATCTTCGGCGTACAGCGCTCGCTCCATCTGCTCGAGCATTCGCTGCTCGTGCTCCGAGAGCGGCACGGAGTCCTCCTCGTCGTCGGCCGCGGGGGGCGGCCGGTATGCGGCCCTTCCAGGATAGGCAGGGAATCACCCCCGTGAAACCCGCCCGCATCGCCAATCAGCCAGTCCGGGCCGCCACGACGGCTCAGCTGCTGAGGCGTAGATTCCCCAACCTCCGATCCGTCATGCCGGATGGTGTCCCCCGATCATACGTGGCGCGGCCCCCGATCGGGCGTCCTGGGGCGTACTCCGTCTGCGGCTGCGTTGCTGATCAGCCGCGCTGCGGCCGCCCTCAGGCGCCCTTGGTGCCCAGAACGTGCAGCTGGGTCGCGACCGACTGGAAGGCCGGCAGTTCCGCGACGGCGCTCTCCAGCTTGAGCAGTGCATCCATCGCCCCGGGCTCGGTGTCCACCAGGGCGCCCGGTACGAGGTCGGCGAAGACCCGTACACCGTGGACCGCGCCGACCTCGACGCCCGCTGCGGAGACCAGCTCGGTGAGCTGCTCCGCGGTGTACCGCCGGGGCACCGGGTCGCCGTTGCCCCAGCGGCCCGCGGGGTCGGTGAGCGCCCGCCGAGCCTCGGTGAAGTGCCCGGCGAGCGCCCGGGCCAGGACGGCGCCGCCGAGTCCGGCGGCGAGCAGGCTGAGTTCACCGGACGGGCGGAGCGCGTCGACCGCGTTCCGTACGCCCTCGGCGGGGTCGTCGACGTACTCCAGGACTCCGTGGCAGAGCACCGCGTCGTACCCGCCGCGCTCGACCACCTCGAACAGACCGAGGATGTCGCCCTGGACGCCGCGGACACGGTCGGCGACCCCGGCCTCGGCGGCGCGGCGCTCCAGCGCGAAGAGCGCGTTGGGGCTGGGGTCGACGACGGTGACCTTGTGGCCGAGCCGGGCGACCGGCACGGCGAAGTTGCCGGTGCCGCCGCCGGTGTCCAGGACGTCCAGGGCGTCCCGGCCGGTCGCCTTGACCTGGCGGTCGAGGGCATCCTTCAGGACCTCCCAGACCACGGCGGTACGGAGGGAGGCGCGGGGGCGCAGCTGGTCCGACACGGCAGATGACTCCTCGGCACGGTGCCGCCGCTGACGGCGGAGCGTGAACAGTGCAGGTGATGCAGGTGCTGTCCACCCTATTGCCTCGGGCCACCACCGCCGTCATCCCGCGTCGGGCCGCTCCTTCCGGGCCTGTGGGAGTGTCGGCTGGAGCACCAGCAGCCGCTCGACGAGGCGCAGGAACATGGCCGCGTCGCGCAGCAGATCGTCGGCGTCACGGCTGCTGGCCGCCCCCGGTATGCCCGCTTCCGCGCGGGCCCGGCGGCGGGCCCCGGAGGCGAACAGGGCGCTCCATTCGGTGAGCTCCGGGGCGATCTCCGGGAGGACATCCCAGGCGCTGCGGATCCTTTCCCGCCGCCGCCTGGTTGTCTCGGGCCGTCCCCGTGCGGCAAGCACGGCGGCGGCGGTGCGCAGGGCCGCGAGGTGGGCGGTGGCATAGCGCTCGTTCGGCACGGTGAGCACGGCGGCCTCGTCGAGGCCGATGCGGGCCTGGGCGAGCAGGTCGAGGGCTGCGGGCGGCGCCGTGGCGCGGCGCAGCACGGGGTGGACGTCGTTCGCCGGACCACTCGATGGGGAGGACGGGGCGGGGCCGGTCGGTGAGGGGGCAGGGCCGCCTGCGCGGCGCCGAGAGGCGGCTGCTGCGGACGAGTTGGCCATGACGAACCTCCTGTCGTCGTGTGACGGCTCCGTGGCCGTATGTATCCATCGTGGGGGGCACCACTGACAATCGGCCCGATCGACCCCTGACCTGCGCTTTTGCTTCGATCGCGAGTTCGGGCTATTTTTTTGCACTGACTGGTCAGTCTAAAAAAGGAGAGTCTGTGGACAGCCCGCACGGGGCAGCTGTCACCGCCGAGGACTTCGGGCTCAAAGGACCGCGCGGCTGGGCCTTCCGGAGCGTGCGGATCGACGCCGGGCCCGGCGCACTGGTCGCGATCGAGGGCCCGTCCGGCTCCGGCCGCACCTGTCTGCTGCTCGCCCTCACCGGCCGGATGCGTCCCTCCGAGGGCCGTGCGGAGATCGGCGGCCTGGGCCTGCCGCGTCAGATGGCCGCCGTACGCAGAATCAGCGCCCTCGGCCCGGTCCCCGGGGTCAGCGAGCTCGACCCGGCCCTCACCGTCTCCGAGCACCTGCGCGAGCGGGCCCTCCTGCAGCGCCGCTTCGACGGCTCGCTGCGTGCCCTGCTCCGCCCGCGTGCCGAGCGCGCCGCCACGGCCCGGGCCCGGATCGACGCCGCGCTGGACGCCGCCGGACTGGACCCCACGACCCTGCCCAAGGCCGAGCGGACCTCCGTACGCGATCTCGAACGGCTGGAGGCGCTGCGGCTGTCCGTCGCCCTCGCGCTGATCGGCCACCCGCGGCTGCTCGCCGTGGACGACACCGATCTCAAGCTCTCCGACGCCGAACGCGCCGAGGCCTGGGAGATGCTGCGCTCCGTCGCCGCCGGCGGGACGACCGTGATCGCCGTCTGCAGCCAGGCCCCCGAGGGCGCGATCACCGTGCGTATGGACAGCGCCGGGGCCACGGACACCACCGACACCGCAGAGACCACCGACGCCCCTGAGGCGACGACGACCGAGGAGGGGACGGCCGATGCGATCGCCGAGACTTGCCGCGCTTGAGCTGAAGCGTTTCGGCAGGGGGAAGCTGCCCCGCGCCGCACTCGTCGCGCTCGTGCTGCTGCCCCTGCTCTACGGCGCCCTGTACCTGTGGTCCTTCTGGGACCCGTACAGCCGCCTCGACAAGATCCCCGTCGCGCTGGTCAACAACGACAAGGGCGCCACCGCGGCCGGCAAGCGCGTCGAGGCGGGGGACGAGATCACCGCCAAGCTGCTCGACTCCAAGGTCTTCGAGTGGCACGAGGTGAGCTCCGCCGAGGCCGGCCGGGGCGTCGAGGACGGTACGTACTACCTCTCGCTGACCATGCCGTCGGATTTCAGCAAGCGGATCGCGTCCAGTTCGGGCGACTCCCCCGAGACCGGTGCTCTCCAGGTCCGGACGAACGACGCCAACAACTACATCGTCGGGCAGATCTCCCGGACGGTGTTCTCCGAGGTCCGCACCGCCGCCTCGACCAACGCCTCGCGTGGCTTCCTGGACCGGATCTTCATCTCCTTCTCCGACCTCCACGACGCGACGGCCGAGGCGGCCAAGGGTGCCGACGATCTGAAGGGCGGGATCAGCAAGGCCAAGAAGGGCTCGAAGGACCTCGCGGACGGGCTGAAGGACGCCAAGGCGGGCAGCGGGCACCTGGAGAGCGGGATCGTCAAGCTGAACAAGGGCGCGGGAGACCTCAAAACCGGCTCCCAGCAGGTCGCCGACGGCACCCAGCTCCTCGCCGACAAGGTCAACGGCGTGGCCGCCGACGTCCGTCCGTTCCTGAAGGACAACGGCAAGTCGATCGGTGACACCGCCCGGCTGGTCGCCGAATCCTCGCAGACCGTACGGGACAACCTCGACGTGCTGGTGAAGGCGGCGCCCACCGCGGCGACCACCGCCCACAATGCCTCCGACGATCTGGCCGACGTCTACCGCACCAGCTGCACGGAACAGCTGCCCTCCGACCCCACCGTCTGTCCCCCGCTGAAGCGCGCCACGACCGCGGCCGCCGATGTCGCGAAGGTCGCCGACGATGTGAACGTCCTGGTGAAGGACCAGAACGGGGACGTGACGAAGCTGCGTGGGCAGCTCACCACTCTGCAGAAGCAGGCCGACGCCCTCGCCGAGCGCTCCCCGCACCTGGACGAGGACCTGAAGTCCGCCGTCGCGAAGATCAACGCGCTCAACACCGGCGCCCACAAGGTCGCCGGCGGCGCGGACGAACTGCACACGGGTCTCGCCACGGCCAAGACGGGATCCGCCGATCTGAACACCGCCGTCGGCAGGCTGAAGACGGGCGCAACCGACCTGGACGGCGGGCTGATCCGGCTGAGCGACGGTTCCGCCACGCTCGCCCAGGGGCTGAACGACGGCGTCGGCAAGATCCCGGACTACGACAAGCAGGACCGCGACCGGCGCACCGACGTCATGGCCGATCCGGTCAAGCTCGCCTCCCAGTCGATGCACCAGGCCGCCACCTACGGCACCGGATTCGCGCCCTACTTCATTCCGCTCTCCCTCTGGGTCGGCGCGATGGTGGCGTACATGCTGATCCAGCCGCTCAACCGGCGGGCGCTCGCCGCGGGGGCCTCCGCCTGGCGTATTGCCTTCGCCGGGTGGCTGCCGGTGGCCGCGATCGGTCTGCTGCAGGTGGCCGCCCTGATGTCCGTACTGCACTGGGGGCTGGGGCTGCAGATGGCCCATGCCGCCGGGACGATCGGCTTCCTCGCCCTCGTGACCTGCTGCTTCGGTGCGATCGTGCAGTGGCTGAACGCCCGGTTCGGTGCGGCGGGACGGATCCTCGTGCTCGCGGTGCTGATGCTGCAGCTGACCTCGGCCGGGGGCACGTACCCCGTCCAGACCAGCCCCGGCTTCTTCGGTGCGATCCACCCGTTCCTGCCGATGAGTTACATCGTCGAGAGCCTGCGCCGGCTGATCACGGGCGGCGGGCTGGGCCCGGTCTGGCAGGACTGCGTAGTGCTGCTGGCGTTCACTGCGGGGGCGCTGGCCCTGACCGCGGTGTCCGCCCGGCGCAAGCAGGTGTGGACGCTGGACCGGCTGCATCCGGAGCTGAGCCTGTGAGCGCGCCCGGACCTGTGAGAATCGAGCGCATGGAAAGCAGTAGCAGCACGCGCCGCCAGGCCACCCGGCAGAAGCTCTACGAGGCGGCCGTCACTCTCATCGCCGAGAAGGGCTTCTCGGCGACCACGGTCGACGAGATCGCCGAGCGCGCCGGGGTCGCCAAGGGCACGGTCTACTACAACTTCAAGAGCAAGACCGAGCTCTTCGAGGAGCTGCTGCGGCACGGCGTCGGGCTGCTGACCGCTTCGCTGCGGTCAGCGGCCGAGGAGACGGCGGAGCGCGGCGGTACCCGGGTCGATGCCCTGGACGCGATGATCAGGGCCGGTCTGACCTTCATCGACCGCTATCCGGCCTTCACCCAGCTGTACGTCGCCGAGTTGTGGCGCACCAACCGTGCCTGGCAGGCAACCCTCCTGGTGGTACGTCAGGAGGCGGTCGCCGTGGTCGAGGACGTGCTGCGCGAGGGTGTCGGCAACGGTGAGCTCAGCCAGGAGATCGACATCCCCCTGACGGCGGCCGCGCTGGTCGGCATGGTCCTGGTGGCGGCCCTGGACTGGAAGGCGTTCCAGCCGGAGCGGCCCATGGACGATGTGCACTCGGCACTGTCGCTGCTGCTGCACGGCCGGGTCAGCGGGCACTGACACACCTTCCCCGGGGTGATGTCCGCACACGCGGAAACGTCGGTCGGGCGAGGCTCGATCCCCCCCCCCACGCCCCCCCCCCCGGTTCGGGGATTACGCAAACACCATACCCCCCCCACACCCCCCCCCCCATGCCCCCCCCCGCCGCCCCCCCC